>NZ_JACGVE010000068.1:0-231876 GCF_014077065.1 Colwellia sp. MB3u-4
ATTTTTACTGGTTAAAATAACCCACTACTGCGTTATTTATTTAATAATTAGAACAACTAGTTATTAAAATAAATGCCTTATATTTGGCCATTTTTCCTGCGTATAAAGTAGACCACCTAATTAATAAAATTGGTATAATGAGACTTTTTCTGCGCAATAAATACGGCAGAATAAAAAGCTCGTTGTGTAGTCTGAGTCTGCTGGGTTTGATAACAAAAAAACGCTCGTCATTTGAGCGTAATTATAGCGTTCAAATTTTTATTAAAAGATAAGTCGTAAGTTTGACGTTATGGTTATTATGCGTCGAGGTGCTTGCTGATAAATTTCACTTTAAAATACCGCCAGGCGATATTTTAAAGTGATTTATGTCAAACAAATTCAGCTTAGTTACGTCAGCAACATATTAGTCTGATTGTTGTTAGCCCGTTTGTTATTAGGCTGATTGTTTTAGGCAATACTATGCTTCTTTTTCTTGGGCGGTTAACACAAAATCTAGTACGCCCATGGCGGCTTTTCGGCCTTGATCGATAGCGGTGACGACAAGATCTGAGCCTAGCACCATATCACCACCAGCAAAGATATTTTCCTTAGTGGTTTGCAATGCAAAACTGCTATTATCGGTTGCAATGACTCGTCCTTTTGCATCAACTTCAACACCCGCATCTTTCATCCATTGTGGTGGGCTTGGCATAAAACCAAAAGCAATAACCACGGCATCAGCAGGCATGATGAACTCAGAGTCGGCAATAACTTCAGGGTTTCTTCGCCCCTTAACATCTGGCGCACCAAGTTGTGTTTTGATAAATTTAACGCCGCAAGCATTACCGTTATCATCAGTTGCAATATCAATTGGTTGAATATTAAACTGAAAATCTACGCCTTCTTCTTTGGCATTTTTTACTTCACGTGGTGAGCCTGGCATATTAGCTTCGTCACGACGATAGGCACAAGTTACCTCGCTTGCGCCTTGGCGAATTGAACTACGGACACAATCCATCGCGGTATCACCACCGCCAAGAACAAGTACTTTTTTAGCTGAAAAGTTCACATAAGGTTTGGCGTTAACGTTGCCATCCTCTTGAGAAAGTTTCATTAATTTTTGTGTGTTCGCAGTTAAAAAATCTAGTGCCTTGTATACACCTGGCGCCGTTTCATGTTCAAAACCACCTGTCATGTCAGTGTAGGTACCAAGGGCTAAAAACACCGCGTCAAATTCATCACTGATATCATTAAAGCTGATATCGACACCGACATTGATATTTAAACGAAACTCAATACCCATACCTTCAAGAATTTCTCGGCGGGTTTGAATAACTTCTTTTTCTAATTTAAAGGCCGGAATACCAAAAGTGAGTAAGCCACCAATTTGCTGATGTTTGTCAAAAACAACCGCTTGAACACCGTTTCTAGTTAAGACATCAGCACAAGCTATGCCAGCAGGACCAGCGCCAATAATAGCCACACGCTTACCGGTCGCTACGACTTGAGATAAATCAGGTTTCCAACCTTGAGCTATAGCGGTATCGGTAATGTATTTTTCAATATTACCAATAGTCACGGCGCCAAATTCATCATTGAGCGTACAGGCTGACTCACAAAGTCTGTCTTGTGGGCAAACACGACCACACATTTCAGGCAAACTGTTGGTTTCATGACAAAGGTCTGCAGCCTCCATAATTTTGCCATCGGTCACTAACTCTAACCATTGCGGGATATAATTGTGCACAGGACACTTCCATTCACAATAAGGGTTACCGCAATCTAAGCAGCGATCCGCTTGGCCGGCACTTTGTTCGTTACTCATGGGTTGATAAATTTCTACAAAATTTATTTTACGCTCTGCTATCGCTTTTTTAGGCGGTTCGATGCGTTTAACATCGATAAATTGATAAATATTTTTACTCATGAAATAGCTGCTCCACGCGTGTACTCATTATTGTGCTTGAACACGAAGTTCTGCAGATGAACGGCTACGATGTCCCAATAGGGTTTTTACATCAACGGCCTTTGGCTTAACCAGCTTAAATAGCGGTGCGTAAGTGGCAAAATGAGTTAAAATTTCTTCTGCTCTTAAACTGCCGGTTTCATCTAAGTGTTGGTTGATAATGCCACGTAGATGTTCTTGGTGAATATTAAGCTCATCTATCGCTAACATTTCAATTGATTCATTATTCAGGCGTATGGCTAGGTCGTCTTGCTCATCTAAAACATAAGCGAAGCCGCCAGTCATACCGGCACCAAAATTAACGCCCACTTGACCTAAAACCGTCACTATGCCGCCGGTCATATATTCACAGCCATGATCACCGGTACCTTCAATAACGGCATGACAGCCGGAATTTCGCACCGCAAAACGCTCACCTGCACGGCCACAACCGTATAGCTTACCGCCGGTTGCTCCGTATAAACAGGTATTGCCCATAATCATAGTTTTATGACTTAAATATTCCACGCCTTTGGGCGGCTTGATGGTTAATTTTCCGCCGGCCATA
Source organism: Colwellia sp. MB3u-4 (assembly GCF_014077065.1). NCBI lineage: Bacteria > Pseudomonadati > Pseudomonadota > Gammaproteobacteria > Alteromonadales > Colwelliaceae > Colwellia > Colwellia sp. MB3u-4. The sequence goes on from NZ_JACGVE010000068.1 coordinate 2,493, forward strand.
CCTTTACCGACATAATCGTTGGCATCACCTGTTAGGGTCATTTCTAAGCCGCCAGCATTCCAGACACCAAAGCTTTGACCGGCAGTGCCATTGAAAAATATTTTAATCGGGTCAGTTGCCATACCTTGGTCACCATGTTTAGAGGCAATTTCACCGGATAATGAAGCACCGACAGAACGATCGGTGTTTTGAATCGTTAAACGATATTCGCCGCCACTACTGTGGGCAATCGCATGTGAGGCAAGCGTGAGTAAACGCTGATTTAACACGCCTTTGTCAAAGGGTTCATTGCTAGCCGTTTGATATAAGGTGGTATCATCACCGGCGACAACCGGGGCAATAATGGGACGTAAATCTAGTTTTTGTTGCTTGGCGGTAATACCGGCCAAGGGCACGAATAAATCGGTACGACCAATAATAGCGGTTAAGCTTTCAACGCCTAAACTGGCTAAAATTTCACGCACATCTTGCGCAATAAATTTAAAATAATTCATCACTTGCTCAGGTAAACCTTTAAAGAATTGTTCTCGTAGCACTTCATCTTGTGTTGCTACACCCGTGGCACAATTATTTAAATGACAAATACGCAGAAACTTACAGCCTAAAGTCACCATAGGCGCGGTGCCAAAACCGAAGCTTTCGGCACCTAAAATAGCGGCTTTAACAATATCCAAGCCAGTTTTTAGACCACCATCAACTTGTAAACGCACTTTGTGGCGTAAACCGTTTGTGACCAGTGATTGGTGCGCTTCAGCTAAGCCAAGCTCCCACGGGCAACCGGCATATTTAACCGAAGTTAATGGGCTGGCACCTGTGCCGCCGTCATTACCAGAAATAGTAATAAAGTCAGCAAAGGCTTTGGCAACACCTGAGGCGATAGTGCCAACACCTGGACCTGAAACCAGTTTTACGGAAATAATCGCTTTGGGATTGACTTGCTTTAAGTCAAAAATCAGTTGGGCGAGATCTTCAATCGAATAAATATCGTGATGTGGCGGCGGTGATATTAAGGTGACTCCAGGCACTGAAAAACGCAACTTTGCAATTAACGGCGTAACTTTATCACCGGGCAATTGGCCACCTTCACCTGGTTTTGCACCTTGGGCCACTTTGATTTGCAGCACATCAGCATTCACCAGATAATACGGTGTAACGCCAAAGCGCCCAGAGGCAATTTGCTTAATACGCGAGTTTTTGACTGTGCCGTAGCGACGTTCGTCTTCACCGCCTTCACCAGAATTTGAGAAGCCACCTAGGCGATTCATCGCAATCGCTAGCGCTTCATGTGCTTCAGGACTTAAGGCACCAATTGACATAGCGGCACTATCAAAGCGTTTAAACAGTTCAGACTCTGCTTCAACTTCGGAGATATCAATGGCGGTTTGATCGTCTTTTAGGGCTAATAAATCACGTAATGCTGCGGGTGGACGTTGGTTAACGTGGTCAGCAAATATTCTGTAATCACTATAGTTGCCGCTGCGTACCGCCGCTTGTAGCGTGCTCACTACATCAGGATTATAGGCATGGTATTCACCGCCGTGGACATATTTTAGTAAACCGCCATGACTCATTTTTTGATGTGGCATAAAGGCTTTGCGAGCTAGGTTTATATTGTCTTGTTCAATGTCGGTAAAGTCAGCGCCCTGAATACGGCTAGGTAAATCAGGGAAGCAAAGTGCCATAATCTTACTATTAAGACCAATAACTTCAAATAGTCCGGCACAACGGTAGCTGGCAATGGTAGAAATACCCATTTTTGATAATATCTTTAATAGGCCTTTATTAATGCCTTCACGGTAATTTACGATGGCTTCGCGAGCCGTGAGGTTAAGTTGCTTTTGTTCAACCAGTTGTTCGATAGTCTCATAAGCTAAGAAAGGGTAAATCGCCGTTGCCCCTAAGCCAAGCAGCACGGCAAATTGATGTGAGTCACGCACTGAAGCGGTTTCGACAATAATGTTGGAATCACAACGTAATTGCTTATCAACTAAACGTTTTTGCACTGCACCCACCGCCATTGCGGCAGGAATGGGCAACATACCTTTATGTATATGGCGATCTGATAACACTAAGATTACGGTGTTTTTATCTCTGACTAATGTTTCAGCTTCATCACACAAGCGAATGATAGCGGCTTCTAAACCCTCGGCTTGATCATAGTTTAAGGTTAAGGTGTCTGAGCGGTAATGTTCAGGGTCTAGCTCGCGTAATTGTTTTAAGCCGGTATACATTAATACCGGTGTCGCAAATAGAATACGGTCGGCATGGCCAGTAGTTTCATTAAAAACATTATGCTCACGGCCAATACAAGTGCCTAACGACATCACATAGCGTTCACGCAAGGGGTCAATGGGTGGATTAGTGACCTGAGCAAATTGTTGGCGGAAATAATCATAAAGCGAGCGCGACTGACTCGATAATACTGCCATTGGGGTGTCATCGCCCATCGAGCCAGTAGCTTCTTGACCATTATCAGCTAATGCTTTGACGACCTGATGTATTTCTTCGTAGCTGTAGTTAAACATTTTATGATATTGAGCGATTTCTTGATCACTAAATATCCGTTGACCAATCAAGTTCGCTGCTAATGTATCAAAAGGGACTAAGCGACGAATGTTATTGTCTAACCATTGACGATAGGGATGGCGAACTTTTAGCTCATTGTCAATTGCATTAGAGTTGAAAATTTTCCCTGTATAGGTATCAATGGCTAACATTTCGCCCGGGCCTACGCGGCCTTTTTCAACCACTTCATCTTCGCCGTAATCCCAAATACCGACTTCAGAAGCTAAGGTAATAAAACCATCACGAGTAATAACATATCGTGCAGGTCGTAAACCATTACGGTCTAAATTACAGGCTACATGCCGGCCATTGGTGACCACAACACCTGCGGGTCCGTCCCAAGGCTCCATATGCATAGAGTTAAATTCATAAAAAGCTTTTAAATCATCATCCATTAACGGGTTGCTTTGCCAAGCAGGTGGCATTAATAATCGCATACCGCGGTAAAGATCCATGCCGCCCGCCATAAATAACTCAAGCATGTTGTCTAATGAAGAAGAGTCAGAGCCGCTTTCATTAACAAAGGGCGCTGCATCTTGTAAGTCGGGTAATAAGGGCGATCTAAAACCGTGGGTGCGCGCGCGACTCCATTGACGGTTACCTTTAATAGTATTAATTTCACCGTTGTGTGCTAAATAACGAAAAGGTTGTGCCAAGTGCCACTCGGGGGAAGTATTAGTAGAGAAGCGCTGATGAAATAGGCAAATAGCCGTTTGCATACGAATATCGGCGAGATCCAAATAAAAATTGGGTAAATCTACCGGCATCATTAAGCCTTTGTAAATGGTGACCAAGCACGACAAACTGGCGACATAGAAACGTTCATCACTGATGCGTTTTTCTGCCCGTCGTCGTGCCATATATAACCGGCGTTCAAGATCTCGGTTTCGCCAGCCTGATGGTGCATCAACAAAAACTTGTTCTATACCTGGTAAATTACCTTTGGCAATTTCACCTAAGGTGCTGGTATCGGTGGGGACGATTCTCCAGCCAACTAAGGTCAGGGTTTCACGTGCTAATTCTTCTTCTAGAATTTTTTTACTCGCGCTGGCTTTAATAGGATCTGGATTAAGAAAAATCATGCCTACCGCGTACTTTCGGCCTAATGGCCAGTTATTTTCTTCGGCAACTGCGCGGAAAAAACTGTCAGGCTTTTGCATTAATAAACCGCAACCGTCACCGGTTTTACCATCGGCAGCGATACCGCCACGATGTTGCATTCGGTCTAAGGCTTGAATGGCAGTCTTTACGAGCTTATGACTTGTTTCGCCATGCTGATGGGCAATAAGCCCAAAGCCACAATTGTCTTTTTGATATGAATGGTCGTAAAGTTGCATTATTTTCTCCTAAATAAAGACCTCGGCAATTCGGTTGGGTGAGAATAGAATAAAATTATACTTTAAGTGCATAAATAATCCCGAATTCGTCGCGAAGGACTTGTCACATTAAACATTTAAAATTAAAACGTCAATCTGAATAGAGTAAATGCTCGTTATTATTTTACATCCTTATTTTCAGATAAAAGCAGGTAGCCTGATATTTAGGTTTTTTTCATCATATTTGGTAGTTTATGCACGGTGTTTAGCTAATAATATTATTATCACCTTATTTTTTGTAATTTTATTACATTCTAATTTTTTAAGACGTTAATATTTGTCGTGTTTTGTATGCACTATTTATTCAGCGTTATCATTAGCGCTGAGTATTTTAGTCATGGTTGTAGCCGTTATTATAAACACTGGTTAGTAGGCGGGGGTGATAAGCACTTGGGCATTGAGAATTAATAGCGCCCTAATAGCAAGTTTACTAATTTTCTGATCATTTCTACTGGTTAAAACAAGCCACTGCAGCGTTATCTTTACTTATACTTCAATTCGGCTATAGCCAGTCTAGTGTTCAATTAGAAAACGCTTGTTGCTTTTATAGCGGCAGAAACAAAAATCCCTAGCCATTTTAAAAATAACTAGGGATGATTGATTTAAAGCTTAATTGGTTGGGTTAAGCTTAAAGCTAAACTTTAAGTTAAGCTTTATAGCCATCGACAATACCTTTAGTCGTCACACTCACGGCGTCATGGGCATGTAACGATTCTAAATGATTAATACGTAGCCAAAAATCATCAAATTGCTCAGAGGCATTCATGGTGTGTTGTAAACGACGAGCCGCATCTTCACAAAACATTAAGTTTTGACCATTTAAACGGGCAAATTCTTGTTCGTCTTCACGCTTTACTGCCGCTTGAACTGGGGTTTTTAGTGAATTTTCAATTAAGTCGACAAGATCTGTAATGGGAAATTCAGTGGTTGAGCGATTAAGTTTAACTTTAAGTTCAGCAACAGAGCGTTGGCTATGTGGCGTGGCCATAATACCTTCGGTAGTACCAAGCCATTCATGTACGTCGGTTAAATCCACATCTGCTTGGCCAATAAATTTTTCTTTAAAAGCTTGCTGAATAAGCTGACGAGCCAAGGCTGCAGAACAAGGGCAAGTTGAAGAGTAACGCACGTCAACAGAAAGCTCGATATCCAACGTACCTTTATTTAAGCGCCCAGTAATAGTCACGGGATAGGCTTTCCAGCCTTGTTTACCACTAATCAGTGATTTGCGGCGCAGATGATAGTCAAAACTAAACTTAACTTGGGCATTATCGCTTAGCTCTTGGTGACTACTGATAAAGCCGTCTAATAAGGTCACTAAACTCTGATGGTTTAAAACATTTGAGTTTGATAATTCATCAAGGAGCAGATATAAACGCGACATATGTATGCCTTTCGCTTGTGGCTCTTTAAGGTTAACAAACGCATCTACGTAGGCTGAAACCATACGTTCTGATTGGCCTTTTGAGGCAACCATGATAGGCATTTCTATATTACTCATGCCGACCCAATCCAAAGTCCCCTCAGTTTGTGCTGTGGTGTGATTTGCTATATCAGGCATTAATGTTGGCATTTTGACTCCGCTGTTCGCTGTGCACTAGGTAAAGGGTTATCTATGGTAACTTCAGTAGCTAGTAAAATTATAAGTAGCATTACTGTCGTAAAAATAATGACAGTCTCCACAAGTAGGTAACAATAAGTAGTTAACAAAGTGGAAGATAATGCATTGGTCCGGAAAAAGGCGGCTATTTTGAACGAAATACCCCCTAAAAGCAATGTTTGTCATAGCTATGTTGATATTGTTCTAGTATATGGTAGTTGTATTTAATATCTGTTATAAACAGGGGATGTATAAGTAATAACTTCAGGTTAAAATGTTGTTTGCTATCATATAAATAACATTAAAATTTTAATTCGACGTAGTGAAAAGCTGGCGTCACTAAGGAGGCTTCATGGTAACAACTCGGCACATAGATTTAATCTTGATTAATGGCTATTTAGAAGCGTTAGACCTAGCGGTGATTGAACAAATGTTGGATTTATATATTCAGCAGTCTGCATTGTATTTAACGGCGATTAATCATGCCATTGTTAATGCGGATCAAAAGGCATGGCAGGAGCAATGCCATAAAATGAAAGGGGCTGCAGCCAGTACAGGTTTAAGTCAAGTACACCAGAAACTTATCTTGATAGAAAAATCGGCTGAAGATAGTGAAACAAAGACTCAGCACTTGCAAGCACTGAGTTTGTTAAACCAACAAGCCATTACTGCTTTTCAACAGTGGTTGTCTGAGCAATAGCCTGAGAAGTCACTATATTAGCAGGTTAATATTAGCAGATTAATCATTTTACCCTGCTAATAGCGCTATTAATCTAGTTGGCCAATAAATCGATAACCTTCACCATGAATAGTGTTGATCAACTCTGGTGAACTTTCTACGGACTCAAAATGTTTACGTAAGCGACGAATGGTCACATCAACTGTTCGATCATTAATACGTAAGTCGCGACCGGTCATTTCTTTGATCAATTGCTGACGGGTAACAATTTGTCCGGCATTAGCGATAAGTAGACGTAGCGCGCGGTATTCACCACGAGGAATTGATATTTCTCGATTATCTGGTGTGGTCATTTTTCGTGCATTACCATCCAGAGACCACTGATTAAAGCTAATAAGTGCATCGTTTTTTTCTACATTGCTAGGTAACATGCGGCTGAGTATATTGCGCGCACGAATCGTTAGTTCACGTGGATTAAACGGTTTAGTTAGATAATCGTCAGCGCCAATTTCTAGCCCAAGAATTTTGTCAATGTCACTGTCGCGACCGGTCAGAAAAATTAAGCCTAAGTCGTTCTGGCGGGTTAATTCTCGTGCAAGTAATAGTCCATTTTTGCCCGGTAAATTAATATCCATAATAATTAAATTTATTATGCTGTTGGTTAGCGCGCTTTCCATGCTATCACCATCTATTGCTTCGGAGACCTGATAGCCTTCAGCTTCAAATAAATTTCTTAAATTAAAGCGGGTGACGTCTTCGTCTTCTACGATTAATATATGAGGTTTTTGCATGTTCATTGTCCAGTTCCGTGAGGTTTGATTTTTTCAAATTTTAATTTTATTTGTATTAATACGTGTTTATTCCTGACCATGCAATTATAGACTATTTGATGGCTAATAAATAATCGGCACATGGTATAGAAGCGACCGTTAAAAAACAATCAATAGCAGGCTAATTACTGCTTTTTATCACTTTAAAATAATGGTGACGTAAGATTATGCTAAGTGCTAGCGAATAAATGTTCATTTAACGGGTTTAAAGCCCTAAATCGTTAACAACTTAACAACTTAACAACTTAACAACTTAACTACATTGTCAATAACTTAACTATAAACTATATTGTCAACAAGTTAACTATAAACCCTATTGAAATTTAACCAAAAGCGAATTAATTGGCTACTTATTTATAGGAAAGTTAATTTCTATGCTAACGCCATGCGCTAATTCGCTGCTCAGTACTATTGAGCCACCAAGTGCTTGAGTCACTAAATTATAAACTAAATGCATGCCTAAACCACTACCCCCTTCACCACGCTTTGTGGTGGTAAACGGTTCAAAGACCTTATGTTTTATTGATTCAGCAACGCCAATACCATCATCTTTATAGAGGATGTTAAGTTGGTTGCTCAGTGACATAACTGTGATTGAAATGCGGCCCTCATCTTTACCTTCAAAACCGTGAATAATGGAGTTCATGATCAAATTAATAAGAATTTGATTAATCGGCCCTGGTTTACTATTAATGGTTAAATCATTAGGGCAATCAATATCAATAATGTAGGGTAACACATTCAGTTGTGGTTTGAGATTGAGTAAAACTTCGTTTAAAAGCTGCTTAACGTCGACAGTACGTAGGTCTTCACTTGATTGGTCTACGGCGACTTTTTTAAAGCTGGATATTAAGTCAGCGGCACGTTTTAGATTACGATAGATAATGGCGACATTTTCACAACTGTCATGCAAAAACTTTTTTAATTGGCTCGATTTTAGGGTTTTATTATCAAAAGCTTGTTTAATTTCATCTAATCTATCGGCTAATAATGTTGAGGCCGTAACCCCTAAGCCTATCGGCGTGTTGACTTCATGTGCAACGCCGGCAACCATATCTCCCAGTGAGGCCATTTTTTCGCTTTCAACCAATTGGCTTTGAAATTGATGGAGTTTCTCTAACGTAGAGAGTAACTCTTGGTTAGATTCTTTCAGGGCGTCGGTACGTTTGTTAATTTTATTTTCTAATGCTTGTGAGTGCTCAAGACTCTGCTGCCCCTGAGCATTTAATTGTGTGATGTGTTTATCTATGCGAGCAAATAACATATTAATATTAAGGGCTAAAATGTCAGCTTCACGATATGGCATAGTGTCGCATTGTTGTTGAAAGTTTTTTTGTCGAGCGGCAACTTGTACTGTGTTAATCAAAGAAGAGAATGGCGCACTGATATTGCGCTCAAGTTTGAGCGCAATAAAAATGGCGATAATAAATACTATAAAAACAATGATAATGCTGATGATTAATAATTTATCAGTTATCTGTGTGAGGTACTCGCTACTGCTTTGCAAATAAATATAACCGATAATTTTTTCTTTAACTTTAATGGCTTGCATATACTCAAGGTGTTTTTCTTTGAACCTTGGTGTTAATAAATTTTTAACGTCATGCGATTTTTGCGCAATGCTAGCCCGCTGTTCATTACGTTTGTAACTGTAAAAAAAAGTCAGTTTATCAGTGTCGCTATTGAATTTATAAAGGTGTAAGTAATTTAAATTAGGAATGTGCTGGGGTAATGAAAAATTATCTTTTAGTGCTAATCGTTCTGAGTTAACTAAATAGGGCAGACTTTCATCGGCCAAAACAGTGGCCCAATGCTTTATTTGACTAGTGGCACTGAGCTGATAACTGTTGTTAAATTGTTGGGTAATGATTGAGAGACTCAATAGTGATAATAATGTGATGGCACTGATGACGGTGCTCAAGCAAATACGACGAAGAGACCAAATAGGTTTGATTGTTGACATACAGTATTAAACTCAATTAATGGTGGCTATAAAGTGCTTGTAGAAAATATTATGGCTTTGAACAATCACACATTTTTCGTTACTTTTTCCCATTAAGATAACACTGATAAACCGCAAAACCTTTTTTAATCGCTAAGGTTTTTGTTTTACCCAGTGCTTTTTCCATGATGGGTAAGTATTTCAAAAAACTATTAGCGACAATGGTAATGCAGGCTTTGCTGGTTAAGTTTTGCTTTATCTCGGTTAAAAATTGTTCGGTAGCGCCATAATGCGTTTTTACGCCCTGATGAAATGGTGGGTTGGAAATGACAAAATCATAGCGTTCTTGAACAGTAGATAAGCTATCTGAGGCAATATATTGCCCGCTTAACTGGTTTAAAGACAGTGTTGTTTGCGCTGAATGCAAGGCTAACGCACTGACATCAACCAAGGTTAATGTTGTTTTTGGGTGAACTGTGCCGATATAAGCGGCAATAACCCCTGCACCACAACCAAAATCTAACACTTTACCTGAAATAACCTCAGGTAAGTGCGCTAATAAAACTTCTGTACCCGTGTCTAGTGCATTTTGGCTAAATACACCTGGCAAAGCGGCAATTTTTAGTACTTTATCTTGTACCTGCATTGGGTAGTATTTATAAAATTTTTGTAGTTCAAAGCGAGGTAATGAGGGTTTTAATTTGCCAATGTACATTAAGCAATGTCTTGCCGCGTCAACATTTTGGCAATATTCTAGGTAATCAATACCGAGTTTTTCGGCTGACTTTACCCCCGCTTTATTTTCCCCAACAATGACTATGGCGGCATCGTCTGTCATTGACTCAGCGAGCATAGCTAAGGTAAAACTAAATTCAGCCTTACTTTTTGGAAAATGAATGATCGCCATATCATGTTTAGTTTTGGCGATATACTCGACGCAAAAATGTGCGTCTACACGGCTGTTTTTCAATTGCTGACAAGTTTTATATTCAGCATAATTAGTGTGGTAACTATCAATATGAGCAGCGCTATGCTGACTTAAGTAATGGTTAATAAAACCATCGTCTGCGATATTAACCAAAAGAGGTCTGGTTGCGGCTAGTGCCTCAATATTGCGGTTTAATAATTGGTTAATGTTACTTATTGCCATGAAAATACCTGTAATTAAGCTAACTATTATTTATGGGGGTTATTTATGGGTGCTATTTATTGACGATATTTATGGGTCAAGTTATCTACAAATATCGGCGTTACTTTAAAGAAAACTTATCATAATGACAGGGCGAACTGAGCGAGTATTCATTAATACCGCCATAGTGAATGTGTCATAGTGCTGCGTAGTCTACGCGAATTTAATTATCTCGCCATCTTTAGTCCACAGGGAGTGAGCTATTTTGACCCAGTTCAACTTATCGGGCGTAGCTTATTTTAGTGATGGGCACTCTAGTTATTGAGGACAAAATCGTATTTACTGATTATAAAAAGAAATAAAAGCAGTAAAATCAAACTATTAAATTTAAATGATGGCATACGTCTAGCCGTCTATTGACTGTGCTTATATTTAAATGTTTTAATATTGTTGTCCCTTATTCCAGTGTGATTAATCGTAAAAGATTAATCACCGTCAATAAAGGGCCAGAAGAGGAGCGTTAACCAGGTAGTTATTGTGAAGAGATCAAACTCTAGTGAGCAATAATGAGGGGGTTTAACGCCGAGGTAACTGCCTTGTTGATAAGGTAATTGCCGGTTGTTAAGACTTAGTTGTTAATATATAACCATTAAGTTTTATAGCCATCGGATACGTTCGATGGCTACTAGGTTGAATCCTTGCAACTGTCACCTAACTAGGTGGAGAGCTTCTGGCCTTTGTAAAGGCCAAATTTCATCCTAGAAATTTTGTCTGTACAAGCGCCTAAAAGTTCTCCGAACGACAAGAGTTCGAGAGCAATGAATCAAACAAAACCGATAGAAAATCACCTGATAACAGACCGACCTTTGGTTTGGACCGCACTGATCACGCCATTATTTGATGATGACGGCATTGACTATGTTAGTTTGCGTAAGCTAGTACTGCAACAAAATGCGGCCCACAATGGCATTTTATTACTGGGCAGCACGGGCGAGGGTTTAGCGTTAACCGCGCAAGAGCATTTAAGTATAGTGCAATATGTTTGTGCGATGACGTTACAAGTGCCAATAATGGTTGCTGTTGGTGGCTATAATCTTAACGAGCAACTGGCCTGGATAGCTAAATGCAATAAATTGCCGATAAAGGCTTATTTACTTACTAGCCCTATTTACGCCAAACCGGGGCCCGTAGGTCAAACCGCTTGGTTTAAAAGTTTACTCGATGCCGCAAACGTCCCTTGTATGCTTTATAACGTGCCTTCACGCAGCAGTGTTGAAATTTCCTTTTCGGCCTTACAACAATTACAAAACCATAAAAACTGTTGGGCACTGAAAGAAGCCAGTGGCGATCTTAATAAACTGCTGGCCTATAGAGAGCATTGCCCTAACCTGGACTTGTATAGTGGTGAAGACGCCATGATGCCATACCTTGCGAGTGCCAATGTTAAAGGTTTGGTGTCGGTTTGCGCTAACGTTTGGCCAGAAGCCACTCGGCAATATGTTGCTATGGCCTTAGCTCATCAACATGAAGGAATTTTTCCGCTTTGGCATAAAGCGATATCAGCATTATTTCAAGTGTCTAGTCCGATACCGGTAAAAGTGTTAATGGCTGAGCTGAACACTATTAGCTCTGCAAAACTTCGTCTACCCTTATGCCAAGCAGAGCTTTCAGCGCAACACGGTTTACTCGACATCCATCAACAAATTCAGCAATGGTTAGCGAGTAACAGCAGCAACCCTCTAGCTCAGCATCACACGACTGATGACATTTTAAGTGCACAAACCCCTCACCCTTTAGATTTAACTAACTTACGAGCAATAAAATCATGACTTGGCAACAAACATTAACAGACTTAGAAACCGGTAAAGTTCGTGCAGCAGAACAAAATAGCGATGGCACTTGGCAAGTCAATACCGTAGTTAAACAAGCCATTTTAGCGGCATTTAAAGCCGGAGAAAATACTGAGTTCGATGGTATTTATCGTGGCTTTGTGGATAAGCATAACTTACCTGCACGCGAGTTCACCGTTGCTGATAAGGTCAGAATGGTGCCGGGTGGTTCATCGGTTCGTTGTGGTGCCTATGTGGCGCCAGGTGTAATTATTATGCCACCGGCCTATATTAATGTTGGCGCTTTTGTTGATAGCGGCACTATGATTGACAGCCATGCTTTGATTGGCTCATGCGCACAAATAGGCAAAAATGTTCACGTTTCTGCCGCAGTACAAATTGGTGGTGTGCTTGAGCCGATTGGTGCTAGTCCGGTGATTATTGAAGATAACGCCTTTTTAAGTGCTGGCGTGATTATTGTCGAAGGCATTGTAGTGAAAAAAGGTGCGGTTTTAGCCCCAGGCGTATCTTTGTCGGCCTCGGTAGCTGTTTATGACTGTGTCAATAATGTGATACTGGAAAAAGGTGCTGATATTCCTGAAAACGCGGTTGTGGTGCCAGGTACACGACCGGTTGCGGGTGACTGGGCTCAGCAGCAAGGACTTAATATGGCTTGCGCATTAATTGTTAAATACCGAGATGCAAAAAGTAATGCCGCTTTAGAACTTGAATCTGTACTGCGTTAGGATCAAAAAATGACTGCCATGTTAAATTCGACAGCTAGGCCAAACTGGCTTAGACCTGAGGTACTTGCACCGCTAGCACAGCACAGTGAAGCACTTAAAAACAGTGTGGAAGCTGAGCAAGACGAAGACGGTTTTTTTCTTTACGATTTAGACTACCTTGAGCAACACTTGTCGGTGTTGATGCAACAAGAGGTGATTAAACTCTGGTTTGCTGTTAAGGCTAATCCCTTGTCGCGCGTAATAAGCACCTTAGCTCAGCAAGGTTTTAATTTTGATGTGGCGAGTCAAGGCGAACTAACGCAAGTATTAGCACAAAATGTGCAAGCCGATCGCATTCTCAATACCGGTCCGGCCAAATCAAAGCGACAAATGAAAGCCTTTTTAAGCCAAGGCGTGCGCACTTTTGTCGTGGAGAGTTTGAACCAGTTGCAATGGCTTAATGAAGCAGCAATAGAATTGGCTTGCCAACCACAAGTATTATTAAGAGTACAATTACAGTGGCAAGAAGGTGAGAAAAATCCTTTAGGGGGTAATGAAGTGACGCCTTTTGGTTTATCTTGCCAAGAGTGGCAAACCATAAAAGTTAGTCACTTTCCGGCGTTAAATATTAATGGCTTGCATATTTTCCAATGGGGAAATATGCTCAGCAATGCTCGGATGTTTGAGCTTTGGTCACAAATGGTTACGCCATTGTTATCGCTAGCAGAACAATTGGGCATGAGGTTAGAAGTCTTAGATTTAGGCGGTGGCCTAGGTGTCGATTACCTGCAAACAGGGCAAGGCCTAAGCTGGAAACAAATTGTTGCTGACTTAGCCAAAATAAAAGCACAGGCAGGTGTTAGCGAACTCTGGTTAGAGCTAGGTCGTTTTGCCGTTGCTGACATGGGTTATTACGTGACTTCGGTTGTTGACCGTAAACAAAACTTTCAGCAGCAACAATTAGTACTTGCCGGTGGCATTAATCATTTAATTCGCCCGGCAATTACTGAACAGCCCTTTCCTGTCGCCATGCTTAGAGAGTCAGCAGCAAGCCTTTGTTATTTTGATCTACATGGCCCGCTTTGTACCAGTTTAGATAAATTGGGTACCTTGGCAATAGCCAGTGATGTTGAAGTGGGTGACCAATTAATTTTTGGCTTAGCCGGCGCTTATGGCTTTACTGAAAGTATGCCGTTTTTTCTTTGTCATCAAATTGCCGCTGAATATGTTTTACAGCAAGGCAAAATTGAGCAAGTACGTGCAGCAGAGCCTGCAACTTGGTATTTACGTTAACCTAGTCAATAAAGTCGTTCGATTGGTAAGAGATTATTTATGAATTTAATCAGTAAAGAAGTGATGCATGTCGGTGAAATGGCCAGTGGTGCTGCGCTTACCGTGCCGGTTTATCGTATTAAGGGTAAACAGCAGGGGCCTGATGTTTATATCCAGGCTAATATGCATGGCGCAGAAGTGCAGGGCAATGCGGTTATTTTTCAGTTGTTAGAGCAATTAAAAACCCTTGAATTAAATGGCAGTATTACGCTCGTGCCTTATGCCAACCCTGTCGCTTGTAATCATAAAAACGGGGAATATACCTTAGGACGATTTGATCCCATTACCGGCGTTAATTGGAACCGGATGTTTCATTTTGATGCCGATATTATTGCGCCGTTTGCACAAGCGCATTTAACCGCGACTAGCGCTGAAATTGAGCGCGCGTTTAAAGCGTTAATGCTGGAGCAAATAACCGCAAAGTTAAATCATAATATTTATGGCCTGACGACAGGGCAACGTATTGCCTTTCAACTGCAACGCCTAGCACATCAAGCTGATATTGTTTTAGATCTGCACACTGGGCCGATTTCTAGTAAGCACTTATATTGTCCTGAATATGCCATAGCCAGTGCAAAGTACTTTGATATTCCACATACTTTATTGATCCCTAACGACTTTGGCGGTGCATTAGATGAAGCCACTTTCTGTCCTTGGTGGCAGTTACAGCAGACCTTTGCTGCCCTTGGCCGTGACTTCCCTATAACTAAAACTGAGGCTAATCAAGGCCAAGATGTTATTATTAAAGAGAGTTTTACTGTTGAGCTGGGCTCACAAGAGCAGATTGATTTAGAGGTTGCCCGTGAAGATGCTTTAGGTATTTTAAGTTATCTGCAGTATCAAGGTGTGATCAATAGCCAAGATTACCAGCCGAAAACCATGACGCGTTATAGCTGTATGTTAGCCGATTACAAGGCACTATATTCCCCCATGGGCGGCATGGTGGATTACTTAGCTCAATTTGGTCAGCCTTTAGCGGCAGGAGAGCCCTTAGCGCGTATTTTACGTATGGATAATTATGGTGATGGCGACCCATTACACTATATAACCTTGGATCATAGTGTCATACCTATTTTGCATTTTGCATCGGCGAGTGTCAATCAAGGTACTGAACTCTATAAAGTATTTAGTAAGTTTAGTATTTTATAATTGTGCGTTTTAACAAGAAAAAGCGCCTTGATTTAGCTTTAAATCAAGGCGCTTTTTTTGTACCCTTATAAGGGCTATTTTTTTTAATAGCGATTTAAACCCTAGCTACTTAAGCCTTAGGTACTTAAACCTTACTTACTTAAAAACTACGTGTTCTTTTAAGTAAGTAAACAAGTCACGGTAATGTTTGCCGATTTTTTCAGCACCGTGCTCTTTTTTCGCCTGACGGACTAATTGTCTCAGCTTTTGCCTTTCCATGCTGTCGCATTCGGCTAACAAGGCTTCAATGGTGTCATTACCGTCTGCTATCAGGTCGTCACGCAATTTTTCGAGCTTTTCAAATTTGACCGACTCTTGCTGATGTTTATTGGCCATAACGTCCATTGCCTGCTTAATCGGCTCAAGATCCATTTCAGACAGTATTTTCGCGACATGACGCACATGACGACGCATAGCTTCATGCTTATTGGTGATTTTATCTGCTAGCAGCATAGCGGCTTTCAGTTCATCAGTCAGCGGTAGCTTGCTGCGTTGATGCTTCGACATTTTGACTATGATCAGGCCAAAGTCTTGCAGTCGATGCATTTCTCGTTTTATTTCTGATTTACTCAGTAATTCTTCTTCTAATTCATCGATATCGTTGGCAGAGTGGGGCATAATGTTAAGCAATAAAGTGATAATTACCTATAGTATACAACAAAGCAGTATCAGCAAAAACATTCCTGTTGCATGTATCGATAAAATGTGAGAAATAATTTACCTATGAGCGATTCAGATAGTATTCAAATGCAAATAGAACATGTGAAAAAACGTGTTAATGACGCCATGACAATGGCTAAATCACTCGGAGCCGATGGTGCTGAAGTTGCGATGAGTCGCCAACAAGGTCTTAGCGTGAGTACCCGTTTAGGCGAGGTTGAAAATGTTGAATTTACCAGTGATGGTGGGCTTGGCATTACCGTTTACAAAGACGGTCGTAAAGGTAGTGCTTCTACGGCTGATTTATCTGAAAAAGCTTTAAAACAAGCCATAGAAGCCGCGGTCAATATTGCTAAATATACCTCTGTTGATGAATGCTCAGGTATGGCAGATAAAGATTTATTGTCGATGACGCCTGAAGATTTAGATTTATATCACCCGAAAGCGTTAACCACAGAGCAAGCGATTAGTTTAGCAAAAGCCTGTGAAGACACCGCGCTTGGCTATGATAAACGTATTACTAATTCAGACGGCGCCACCTTAGAGAGCTTTGAAGGTTTTAAAGTTTACGGCAATAGTCAGGGGCAGCTAGTGGGCTATCCGAGTACGCGCCATAATTTAAGTTGTGTGATGATTGCCAAAGAAGGTGAAGACATGCAGCGCGACTATGCTTATACCGTGAGTCGTGAATTTGACGCGATGGAAAGTGCAGCCACCATAGGGCAACAAGCGGCTAAAGAAACATTATCACGCTTAGGTGCTCGTCAGTTAGCGACCGCTAAAGTACCTGTGATGTTTCGAGCTGATGTGGCTAATAGCCTATTTGGCCATTTTATTGCCGCGATTAGTGGCGGTAATTTGTATCGACAATCTTCTTTTTTGATGGACGCCATTGGCCAACAAGTTTTTCCTGAATTTTTAAGTATTAGTGAACGCCCTCATTTGAAAAAGGCCTTGGCAAGTAGTGCTTTTGACGCCGAAGGTGTCGCTACCCTAGATCGTGAAATTATTACGGATGGCAGTTTAGCCACTTACCTGTTAACTAGCTATTCAGCGCGTAAGTTAGGCATGAAATCAACCGGTCATGCCGGTGGTATTCACAATTGGCAACTCGGCATGAAAGACGCAGGCCAGGGCGGTGATTTTGATGCAATGTTAAAAACGTTAGGCACGGGTTTGTTAGTAACCGAGTTGATGGGGCAAGGCGTGAATGTAGTGACCGGTGACTATTCTCGTGGCGCAGCAGGCTTTTGGGTAGAAAATGGCGAAATAGCTTATCCAGTGGATGAAATTACCATTGCAGGTAAATTACAGGATATGTTTGCTGGCATTGTCGCTATTGGTAACGATACCGACATGCGAGGCAGTATTCGCACCGGTTCTATTATTGTTAACCAGATGCAAGTAGCGGGCAGTTAAAAATAATAGAAGTTTGAAGTTAAAAGCTGTCAGCTGTCAGAAAAAACAAGTGAACGGTAACTAGTTTCAGTTGTTTACTGACAGCTTTAAACTGAAAGCTTATCGCTATGGTTTATTTTCCTAGCAGCAAGGTCGCTGTGCCTAAGAAGGCAAATATACCCACGACATCAGTAACCGTTGTCAAAATAACACTACCGGCTAAGGCGGGATCTATATTCATTTTTTTCAACATTAATGGCACGGTAACACCGGCAATGCCAGCCGCCGTCATATTCATTAACATGGCAAAGGCAATGATGGCGCCCAGCATTAAGTTTTGCTGCCAAATCGCCACAACTGAAGCGATTAACACCGCCCAAATTAGGCCATTAAAAAAACCAATGGCCAATTCTTTATAGAGTAAAATTCGCGAGTTACTTTCACCAACATGGCCTAAGGCCATAGCGCGAATGACTAAGGTTAAAGTTTGGTTGCCGGCGACGCCGCCCATGCTAGGCACTAAAGAGTTTAACACCGCCAAAATAGCCAGTTGATTTAAAATGCCTTCAAACATGCTCGACACTGCGACAGCCATAAGAGCGGTGATTAAGTTCACGCCTAACCAAATAGAACGGCGTTGGGTACTTTTCAAGACCGGAGCAAAGGTGTCAGCCTCGTCATCTAGACCCGCCATACTCATCATAGAATGCTCGGCTTCCTCACGAATAATATCAATAACATCATCTATGGTAATACGACCCAGTAGTCGTGCTTCGTGATCGACAACAGGGGCAGAAAACCAATCGTAGCGCTCAAATAGCTGCGCGACATCCTTTTCATTCATATCGGCGGTAATGGCTTGAATATCTTTATTGATGAGGTCTGAGATAATGGTTTCTGCTTTGGCAGTAACAATAGCGGATAAAGACACTGAACCAAGGAAATGATCGGCTCTGTCAACGACATAAAAAGAGTCGGTTGCTTCAGGTAATTCACCGCGAAGTCGTAAATAACGTAGCACCACATCTACCGTAACATCAGGACGAATAGAGATGGTATCGGTATTCATGATACCGCCGGCCGTGTCTTCCTCAAATGAAAGTGCAGCTACAACACGATGGCGATCTTGCCAGTCCATCGCGTTAAGCACTTCCTGATAAACTGTGTCAGGCAGTGTTCTGAAAACTTCAGCTAAATCATCAACATCCATTCCCTCTGCAACGGCAGCTAGTTTTTCTGGATGAATATTTTTCAGAATGCCTTTTCGAACTTCTTCGTTTAACTCTTCGAGTACATCACCGTGGTGATCGGCATCAATAAGCTGCCAAAGTGCGACACGGCTTTTGCTTGGCGATGACTCTAATAATAAAGCGAGATCGTAAGCGGGCATGTCTTGCAATAGCTTGCGAACATGGACAAACATACCACTATCGAGGGCATCATTAACCTGCTGAAGGCGCTGATGATTGTATTCTTGTTTAGAACCTTCCGGCATATATTCACCTTTTGCCGTTGTAAAACGAAAACTGAAAATTATTAGGGATTGTTGAACTTACTTTAGTGCAGTTTGTTTAGTAGGTAGGCTCAGCAAACACATGATGTGTGGCTGGCTACATAGACGTATGAGCACGCCATAGCCCTTGCAAACTAACACTATTATCTTTGGGTTTATCTAACACCACTGAAGCGAGTTCAATGTTAACCCAGCAAGTTAAACAGATCCTATTATGAGAGATAACTATTAAGGTTTTGTTATAGCAAATAAATAAACATAAGCGCCGATAGATTTGGACGGTAGTGCGACTCAGGAGACAAAGTTGAAAACGGGTATGCTTGAGTTATTTCGCTTGTTCTAAAGGCTTTAATGTAGCGCTAAATTGGCTAGTATATTATTTTAATTACTAGGGTTCGTTAATAATTATCCGCGTAGAGTTTACCGTAATCTAGCCATTTTAGCAGCTTTTTTATTGACTTAAGCACGTGCTTAGCAAGGAAAAAGCGCTCTGTTACTATTCGGCTTCATGAAATTTGTTACTAAAGAGTTGGCAAATTTCTGCTAAGGCTTGTTCAGCATCTTTGCCAGAGGCAATAACCTTGACGGTTTTACCTTGGGCGCCTGCCAGCAGCATTAGGCCCATAATACTATTCGCGTCTGCTCGGTTTTCGTCTAATTCAATAATGACTTTAGCGGTAAATTTTTGGCTTAATTGGGCAAGCTTAGAAGCCGCTCGGGCATGTAGCCCAAGTTTATTGATGATAAGTACATTACGGCTCGTCGGCTTGCTCATCTTAGCTATGTGCCTTCAACGGTTAAATCACGGTGGCGAGACTGCACATCTTTACGCTCTTTACGCATATTATTTGCCAGTAATTCGGCAATATAAACCGAACGATGCTTGCCACCCGTACAACCAATAGCAATGGTGATATAACTGCGATTATTACGTTCTAAGTGGGGTAACCAGGTCATCATAAAACTGTTAATTTGCCAAACAAATTTAGTCACAATGGGCTGGCTAGCAAGAAAGTCTTGTACCGGTTTGTCTAAACCTGTGTAGCCTTTTAGCTCTTTATCCCAAAATGGGTTAGGTAAAAAGCGTGCATCAAAAACATAATCAGCATCTTGTGGTACACCATGTTTAAAACCAAATGATTCAAACACAACCACCATTGAACCAGACGTTTTACCCAGAATTCGCTCTCTAACTAAGTCAGCGAGTTGGTGTGGTGTTAGTTGACTGGTATTGATGTATAAGTCTGCCCGACTGGAAATGGGCTCAAGTAATTTTTTCTCCAAGGCAATGGCTTGGTCTAGCGCAATATTTTGCTTGATCAACGGATGTAAACGTCGCGTTTCACTGAACCGGCGAATAAGGTCACTATCATCAGCATCTAAATACAGTATGCTCAATTCTACTGCATTGGGCAGGTATTCAATAATTTCGGGTACGTCGTTAGGATCGGCTGGCAGGTTACGAACATCGAGACTTACGGCAACATTTTCATAATCATTAATCACCGTATGGGTAAGTGCGGGTAACAAGTTGACAGGGATATTATCAACACAATAATAACCTAAATCCTCTAAAACACGCAGTGCAACACTTTTCCCTGAGCCTGAACGGCCACTTACAATAATTAATTTCATCCGTGTTTAACTCGCTTGTTGTATTAACTGAAACAGTTCTTGATTACTTTGGCATTTACGCACTTGCTTGCAAAATTGCTTGTTACGAAAAATTTTTGCGATACTTTGCAGCGTACTCAAGTGGCTCTGGCATTCTTCTTCAGGAACAAATAAGGCGATAAAAATATCAACGGGACGATGATCAACAGCGTCAAAATTAATCGCTTGTTCTGTGGTAATAACCACGGCAATAGGTTTCGTAGGCGTAGCATTTTCTAAACGGCCATGAGGTATAGCAATGCCATTACCTATGCCCGTTGAGCCCAATCTTTCACGCTTAACTAAACTTTCTAAAAGCTGAAAAGTATCATGGCTGTCGAGTTTATCGGCGGCCAAGCGACTTAAATATTCTAATATACGTTTTTTACTGGCACCCGGTGCTGCACAAATAGTGCAGTCCGGGGTTAAGATGTCTTGCAACTTCATAAACTTCTAAGACCTATAGCGAAATGGCGCTAATGTTTGTTGATTTTGCCTTTATATTTCAAGATTTGGCGATCTAGCTTGTCAATTAATGCATCAATCGATGCATACATGTCACTATGTTGTGCCTTAGCATGAACTTCAGTGCCACTTAAGTGCACCGTTGATTCGGCAATCTGATTCTGTTTTTCTACCGTTAATACTACATGTACATTATTGATATGATCAAAGTGACGCTCTAGTTTTTCAAACTTGCCATTGACATAATCACGTAATGAATCGGTAACATCGACATGGTGTCCAGTAAGATTAATTTGCATATATTTCAATCCTCTTTATTGGCTGAATAAAACTGCCTACAATAGGCTTTTACGTTGATTTGATGGCGGTATAGAAAGTGACTCTCGATATTTGGCAATGGTACGCCTTGCCACTTGTATACCTTGTTCTGCTAAAATATCTGCCATTTTACTGTCGCTGAGTGGTTTTGCAGGTACTTCGGCAGCCACTAGCTTTTTAATTAATTCACGAATAGCCGTTGATGAACATTCGCCGCCGTTTTCAGTACTTACGTGGCTAGAAAAAAAGTACTTAAGCTCAAAAATCCCTCTAGGTGTGTGCATATATTTTTGCGTGGTCACACGAGAAATGGTTGATTCATGCATATCTACGGCTTCGGCAATATCGTTCAATACCATAGGGCGCATTGACTCAGGTCCGTGTTCAAAAAAGCCTTGTTGGCGTTGCACAATACAATTTGAAACCTTTAAAAGTGTTTCGTTACGGCTTTCTAAGCTTTTAATAAACCATTTTGCTTCTTGCAAGTTAGAGCGAATAAATTGATTATCAGTAGATGACTTCATTGAACGAGACATAGCGGCGTATTGCTGATTAACCGATAGTTTAGGGGCAGTGTCAGGATTGAGCTCTACTGTCCAGCGGCCGTTTTTCTTTTCAACAGACACGTCTGGGATAACATATTGTTCTTCACTTTTGATGACGCTATCACCTGGACGGGGATCTAAGCTTTGTATTAGGCGAATAACTTCGCGTAATTGCTCTTCTTTCAAGCGTAATTTACGCATCAATTGACGATAATCGCGATTACCGAGCAAGTCAATATACTCGCTGACAGCGATTTTGCTTTCCGCTAACCAAGGGGTATCTTTAGCAAATTGATTGAGCTGAATACGCAAGCACTCTGGAATTGAACGGGCAGCAACACCAATGGGGTCAAATACGTTAATACGCTTTAACACCACTTCAATTTCATCAAGTTCTACACCATCAATACCGACACTCTCTAAGATCTCTTCGGCTGAAACGGTTAAATAACCTGCTTCATCTATGGCTTCAATAATGGCAATGGCAATGGTTCTATCAGTGTCAGTAAAGGGCGTTAGTTCCATTTGCCAAATTAGATGGTCTTGTAATGAGTCTTTCGTTTCACCTTGATAAGTATAATCTTCTGAGGCATGACCAACACCGCCACTACTAACACCAGCACTGAAGTTATCATCCCATGTGCTATCGCTGTTGAGTTCTTCGGGGATGTCTGTTTTTGCTAAACCTTCAGAGGAGCTAATTTCGTCTATCGAGGGAGTGGAGTCTTCGCTGCCATCAGAGGATGCTGCTGAGTTTTCGCCTACCGTTACCGAATATCCTGCTTCTAAATGGTCAGGGGTACTTTCTGAATTGTTATCGTGCGTTTCGTCAACTTCAAGCAAAGGATTACTTTCAAGTGCTTCTTGAATCTCTAGTTGAAGATCCAAAGTTGATAATTGCAACAGTTTGATCGCCTGCTGCAATTGCGGGGTCATCGTTAACTGTTGTCCGATACGGAGTTGCAGAGTAGGACGCATTTACGTTTTCTTTTCCCTATTCAAATTCATTAATTCAATTGGTTTTATTCACTATAGCGTGAATTGTTCACCAAGGTATACATCTCTTACATGTTGATTTGCAAGAATTTGCTTTGAATTACCTTCAGCGATAAGTTCGCCATGACTAACGATGTAGGCATGCTCACAAACATCAAGTGTTTCTCGCACATTGTGATCTGTGATCAATATACCTATGCCACGATCTTTTAAGTGTAGGATAATTTTTTTTATATCACCTACTGAAATCGGGTCAACACCGGCAAAGGGTTCATCCAGTAATATAAATTTAGGATCTGCAGCTAATGCCCGGGCTATTTCAACTCGTCGGCGCTCACCGCCAGATAAACTCATGCCTAAGTTATCTTTTATATGGCCTATGTTGAACTCTTCTAATAAATGTTCAAGTTTTTCTTGTCGGTCAACATCACTAAGTGATTTACGTGTTTGTAAAATGGCCATGATGTTGTCATGTACCGATAACTTACGAAAAATAGAGGCTTCTTGTGGTAAATAACCGATACCTTTTCTCGCGCGCTCGTGCATCGGCAGTAAGGTTATATCTTCATCATTTAAGACAATTGAGCCACTGTCGTTCTTTACCAAGCCAACAATCATATAAAAAGAGGTAGTTTTACCTGCGCCATTTGGCCCTAATAAGCCAACAATTTGTCCAGCGGAAACGTGCATACTGACGTTTTTAACCACTTTTCTGCCTTTATAGGACTTGGCAAGGCCGGTTGCTGATAATGTAGAAGTTGACATTTACTCTTGCTTATCCTTTGATTTTATAGGCAATTCAGTTTTGTTCTTTGGCTGTAATACGGTTTCAACTTTAGCATTTTCTAGGCTTTCGGCATTGACATATTCTGTGGCAAAATTGTAGGTGATTTTACTGCCGCTCACTTTACTGCCTTCTTGGCTAAGGAGAGCATTGCCTGAAATAACGACGGTATTCATACTCGGCTCATAACGGATTTCATTGGCTTGCAAATTGATTGGGCTACCATCTTGAAGCGTTTGTTCAAAGGTCGCTGGAGAGCCTTTGGCAATATAAATTTTGCTGTCACTGTTTTCTTGGGTGATAACCTGTACTAACTCGGCATGTATGGTTAGTGTGCCTTGAGAAATAATGACATTATCAATATAACTGAATATTTTATTTTTGAGATCGGCAGCTTGGCGTGAAGAAGATATTTTAATCTCTTGTTCTACGTTAAATTTTTCTGCACTTGCGACAGGCACTAATAATGCTAACGCCGTGAGACAATATAAGTTATTTTTTAATTTTTTTATAAATAGTTTGTACATGTTCGGTCAATGTCATCTGTGTTGTGTTTAAGTCTACAATTAATCCTGAGCCATACATAGTAAATCCTTTACCTAATATTAAGATAGTTTGCTCTGAGCTGATAATATTAGTTTTTAAGTCCATTTCTAAATTTTTACCATGCACTTCCTGTATCAAACTTTCTTTATCAGTGGCGATTAAACGTACGCGATTTGCTAATTTTACGCGATTGTTATTATACAAGGTGCCTTCATTGGCGGTGATTTGCCAAGTAGGTTTGTTGTTCCTTGGGTATAAGGTATAGCGTGGATATTCAAAGTGTGTGACCCCTAATTCAGCATAATGTTCCATGCGTTTTGCTTCTACATTATAAGATAATGCCCCAGTGGTTTTATAAACATCACTGTTAAGGTTTTCAGCAATAAATTCAGGGTTATTCGCGGTATCGAGAATGTTGCTGGTTTCTTCCTTCGCGCCATACCATTCAAGTAAGCCATAGGTGGTTAAGGCCAATAAAAATAAGCTTATACTAACAAGGTATATGCGATTCATACGCTTGAACCCGTGGCATCAGCTAAGGTGTTTTGGCTTTGCATAATAAGATCGCAAGTCTCGCGCACGGCGCCGAAACCACCTCGGGTATAGGTGATGTAGTCACAAGATTTTAAAATGGCGGGGTGTGCGTCATTAACCGCAATACTAAAACCAACATAATTAAGGCAGTCAAAATCTGGCATATCATCGCCGATGTAAGCCACTTGTTCAGGCGCTAACTTTAATGCGGCGAGCATAGCTTTTAAAGCCGGTAGCTTATTTTCTTCACCTTGTACTATGTGCTTAACATTTAATGCACTCATCCGGGTTTGCACAATAGTTGAGGTTCTGCCCGTGATCACCGCTACATCAACGCCGCTTGCACCTAAGGCTTTAACGCCATAACCATCTTTAGTATGAAAGGCTTTTAATTCTTCACCATTATTACCTAAGTAAATACGACCATCTGAAAAAACGCCGTCTATATCACAAACAAAGAGTTTGATTTTTTGCGCTTTTTGCCAAACACTTTGCGCTACTTTTCCGTATAAACTGTTCAACTTTAGAGCACTCCAGATTTTAATAAGTCATGCATGTTCATCGCGCCAATGGGTTGGTTATTATCGTTAACAATAATTAAGCCATTAATTTTTTTGTCTTCCATGATCTTTAATGCTTCAGCCGCCAGCATATCTTGCTTAGCCACTAAAGGGTTTTTTGTCATTACGCTGGTAATGCTGTCTTGGTGAATATTAATTTCTTCATCTAAAATACGGCGTAAATCACCATCAGTAAACAGGCCTATTAAGCTATTGTTTGCGTCAACAACAGCGGTCATACCCAAGCCTTTTAGTGACATTTCAACTAAGGCATCTTTTATTTTAGCTGCTTGGCTTACTGTTGGCAGACGTTCGTCTTTGTGCATGATATCGGCCAAGCGTAATAATAGCCTTTTACCTAAGCTGCCACCGGGGTGAGATAAGGCAAAATCATCGGCAGTAAAGCCGCGCGCATTCAATAAAGCCACCGCTAGGGCATCGCCCATAACTAAGGCTGCTGTGGTGCTAGAGGTGGGTGCCAAGCCTAATGGGCAAGCCTCTTGTGCTACTTTTACACAAACATGGCTATCGGCAAGTTTAGCCAGCGTAGAGTCAGGATTACCCGTCATGGCGATGAGTTTTGTGCCGATACGCTTTAGAACCGGAATAATGGCCAAGACTTCGCCAGTTTCACCCGAATTAGAAATGGTCAGTACCACGTCATCAACAGTCACCATACCTAGATCGCCATGGCTTGCTTCCCCCGGGTGAATAAAAAATGCGGGTGTGCCGGTACTGGCTAAAGTTGCGGCAATTTTGCCACCAATATGGCCCGACTTGCCCATACCGATCACGATGACGCGGCCCCGACAATTAAACATTAACTCACAAGCTTGAGCAAAGTCGTCGTCAATAAATTGCGACAATTGTGCAATAGCTTGCTGCTCAATGTTAATGACATTTAGGGCTAATTGTTTAAAGTTTTTCATTGCTATAAACCACTTGTTACCTGTTGATTTGACTAAAAAGTAGCACTTGATAACCAATAAATACGGCTAATAATAGTAACCCTTTCGCCCGCGTGATGCGAAACTTTCCACCTCGACTAAAACAAAGTATAAATAATAAGAAGGTTGTTGCCAGCATAAATGGCGCGTCACGCACCGCGGCGGCATTATCGATATCGCCCGGCGCAATTAAGCCAGCTAACGATAAAACCGCAAGAATATTAAAGATATTTGAACCAATAATATTACCGAGCGCTAAATCATCTTCTTTTTTTATGATACTCATAATACTGGCAGCTAACTCAGGTAGGCTAGTGCCAATAGCAATAACCGTTAAGCCGATGACTAAATCACTAATACCAAAAGCTTTGGCGATAAATATTGATGAGTCAACCAGAAAACTAGCACTGAGCGGCAGTAGTATCATACCGACCACTAACCAGATTACCGATTGTTTGGTACTGACCCCATCAGGCACTTCTTGTTCTGCTTCTAAGACCATTTTATCGTCGATAGGGTTTTGTTTTGCACGCCTTAACGTGACGACAAGTAAGGTGGCGATATAAAGTACAAAACCAATAATCAGTATTAAGCCTTCATTAAAACTAAAGTTGCTGTTTGCTAGCATATAGGTCGCGATAGCCGTAACAACCAAAATAAGCGGGATTTCACGTTTAATGGTCGTTGAGGAAACGGATAAAGGATGAAACAGTGCGGTTAAGCCTAACACTAACGCAATGTTGGTAATATTTGAGCCAATGGCATTGCCGACGGCAGTATCTACATTACCCTGTAAAGAAGCGGTGACCGCTATCATCATTTCAGGTGCTGAAGAGCCCATAGCAACAATAGTTAAGCCAATTATCATGGGAGAAATACCCAGATTTCGTGCTAATGCTGAGGCACCAAATACAAATTTGTCTGCACTCCACACTAAAGTGATTAGTGAAAGTAATAAGATCAAAATTTGGATGAACATTCAAAGCTCCTGTTTGGCTAAGATAAATAAATAGTGTTTGTGCTAATTGATGAAAGACAAAGAGGAATTATAAACCACTGATGGTAACCGATGACACTCAATTAATACTCATTTTGCTAACATAACGTGAGCGAAAAGCATTATAAACTTTTTCTGATATTATTGGCACGTGGATTGACAATAAAATAACTAAGCCAAAAAAAAGGCTTATTCATTACGCTAACTTTACACTTGCGTTACATTTATATACTTTTGGTTACTCTTTTAGCACTAAATAGTTGTGAATTTGTAATGACTGAGGTGTTGCGCTGCGGTAGAATTCTACTACATAAAACAATAATTAACAGTGATGTTATTCCAAGCGATATGTCTGAAATTTTAGTTGATATCAAAAACATGACCTTTAAGCGTAACGAGCGTGTTATTTATGATGGCATTAGTTTGTCTATTCCTAAAGGTAAAGTTACCGCGATAATGGGGCCAAGTGGTATTGGTAAAACAACGTTATTGCGCTTAATTGGTGGTCAAATTAAACCAGAGTCTGGGCAGATCCTTTTCGATGGCCACGACATTCCTAAATTGTCTCGTAGTGCGTTATATGACATACGTAAACGTATGAGTATGTTATTTCAAAGTGGTGCCTTGTTTACCGACATGAGTGTCTACGACAATATCGCCTTTCCTATACGCGAGCATACTCAGTTATCAGAAGACATCATTGAAAAAATGGTGCTAATGAAATTAGAAGCGGTGGGTTTGCGTGGAGCAAGAAATTTACGCCCCAATGAGCTCTCTGGTGGTATGGCGCGTCGAGCAGCCTTAGCTCGCTCAATTGCGCTTGATCCTGAATTGATACTTTATGATGAGCCCTTTGCTGGCCAAGATCCTATTTCTATGGGCGTGATTGTCCGGCTCATTCATCAACTAGGTGATGCATTGGGATTAACCTCTGTGGTGGTTTCTCATGATGTTCCAGAAGCGATGAGTATTGCAGATTATATTTATATTATTGCCGAGCAAAAAATTATTGGCCAAGGTACGCCGGAAGAAATCTACGCGCACACCTCACCTTTAGTGCAGCAATTTGTTAAAGGTGAAGCTGATGGCCCAGTGCCATTTCATTATCCTGCGGCGTCATATAGTGAAGAGTTAATTGGTCGAGGTGTTGAGAAGTGAATCAGCTGCAAATATTGGGTCATAGCATTATCGAACAAGTCTCAGGCTTAGGTAGAGCTTTGTTGATGTTAGCATCAGCGCTCTTGCATATTCCAAACCCACGCAAAGGTTTTCCTTTGTTGTTGAGCCAATTGTATTCCGTTGGCGTATTATCTTTAGTTATCATCGTTGTTTCGGGTTTGTTTATCGGCATGGTCTTGGCTTTACAGGGCTATACTATTCTGGTTGATTTTGGCGCTGAAGCTAGCTTAGGACCAATGGTCGCCTTGTCGTTATTACGTGAGTTAGGTCCAGTGGTTGCCGCCTTACTTTTTGCTGGTCGAGCTGGGTCTGCGCTGACCGCTGAAATAGGTTTGATGAAAGCAACAGAGCAACTTTCTAGCCTTGAAATGATGGCCGTAGATCCTTTGCGTCGTGTTATTGCCCCGCGTTTTTGGGCTGGTTTTATCAGTTTGCCACTGTTAGCGGCTATATTCTCTGCGGTGGGTATTTTAGGTGCTCATTTAGTTGGTGTTGATTGGTTAGGTGTTGACAGCGGTACGTTTTGGTCGGTAATGCAGTCACAAGTGTCTTTCGAAAAAGACGTTTTAAATGGCATTATTAAAAGCGTAGTATTTGCTTTTGTGGTGACTTGGATCGCGGTTTATAAAGGTTATGCTTGTGAGCCAACCTCTGAAGGTATTAGCCGAGCAACCACTTCAACCGTAGTGCAATCGTCACTATTAGTTTTAGGATTAGATTTTGTATTAACCGCGATAATGTTTACAAGTTAATTTTTGTAAATATTTATAGCGGTTATTTAGTTAAATATTATTTGAATTTGGTGGAAGACATGGTGTCGAAAAAAATAGAATTATTGGTCGGACTCTTTGCTGCAATTGGTATTGCTGCATTGTTAATGCTAGCACTAAAAGTAGCTGACAGCGGTATTACAGGAACTGGCAACACATATCAGTTATATGCCAAATTTGACAACATTGGCGGCTTGAAAGTTCGCTCGCCAATAAAAGTCGGGGGTGTTGTCATCGGCCGTGTCAGTGCAATTTCGTTAGACAGTGCAGATTATACGCCTTTAGTGACGTTAGAAATTTTTGCCGAGTATAATAACTTCTCAGAAGCGACTTCAGTGTCAATATTAACGGCGGGTTTATTAGGTGAACAATATGTAGGTTTGTTACCAGGCTTTATTCATAGCTCAGTTGAAATCTTAAAACCAGGTGATTATATTGAAGACACCAAACCTGCATTGATATTAGAAGAACTGATTGGTCAATTTTTATTCAGCCAAGGCAGCGGTGATTAATGATGATAAATAATGCGATGAAAAAATGCTTTTTTTGTTTAGCACTGCTAGGTTTGTCGATATCGGTTAGCGCTACAGGAAATGTTGATAAAAAAGACCCTTATCAAATGATTAAAACGGTTGCCGAGATCACTTTTAAGCGTTTTGCCAATGAACAAGTGGCGATACGTGCAGAGCCTAATTTATTGAAAACCATCGTTCGCGAAGAATTAATGCCGTATATAAATTATCAATATGCCGCTTATAAAGTGATTGGTAGCAACTTCAAGAAAACCAATCAGGCTGACCGAGCTGA
Source organism: Colwellia sp. MB3u-4 (assembly GCF_014077065.1). Lineage (NCBI taxonomy): Bacteria > Pseudomonadati > Pseudomonadota > Gammaproteobacteria > Alteromonadales > Colwelliaceae > Colwellia > Colwellia sp. MB3u-4. The sequence goes on from NZ_JACGVE010000068.1 coordinate 32,360, forward strand.
GTTTGTACCGGCATTTCGTGAGTATCTTATCACCGCTTATGCGCAGGTTTTTACCTTGTACGATAACCAAAAGGTCGAATTTGCACCGGCAGAAGATTTTGCTGAGCATCGCGTAGTGTCTGTTGATACGAGTGTAATAGAGCCAGGTCGCGGTCCAATTAATATTTCCTTTCGTGTGCGTAAGCATAAAAAAACCGGCGACTGGAAAGCCTATGATATGGTAGCAGAAGGTGTCAGCTTACTTGACAGCAAACAAGCGGAGTTAAGTGGTTTGATCCGTCAAAAAGGGCTAGCTCATGTCACTGAAATGCTAAAAGAAAAAAGTGCAAAGAGTATTGTTTTTAAATCATAAAAGTTAATTTTTGCCAAGCATACAGACAAAGTAGCGTATTATAAGGTTGTTAGTAGATAAAAATGATAGAAGTCCAACAAGCAGAGCAAAAAGCGATTTTTAGTGGTGCGTTAACCCGTGCTACAATAACGCCTGCATTTGATAAAAAGTACCGTAAATTAGTCAATAATGAACGAATTATTATTGACTTGGCTAAGGTGAGTCAAGTTGACACCGCAGGCTTAGCATGGATTTTATTATTAATTGAACTGGCGGCCAGCAAAGCTTGTCATATCAGTTTGATTAATTTACCTGAAGATTTATTAAAACTGGCAACGTTAAGTGCAGTTGATACGTTATTGCCGATAGAAACCCCTTAATCTACACGCTATTTGGAGCAAAAAGTGGAAGTAAAAGAGATAGAAAAATTAATTACCGATGCCGTTGAATTAGACGAGATTCATGTAGCATTCGATGGTTCACAATGTAAAGTAATTGCCATTGCTGACTTTTTAGGTGATTTAAGCCGAGTGAAAAAACAACAAACTATTTATGCTCCTTTAGCGAAAATTATTAACGAAGGTGTCATTCACGCGGTATCCATTAAAACCTTCACAACGTCTGACTGGCGCCGTGAAAAAATGTTTAACCTACCCCTTTAATTCACACCGACATAAAAGAATATACTCTTGGACGCATTTAAAATTATTGGTGGGCAACCACTACATGGCGAAGTGACTATTTCAGGCGCAAAAAATGCGGCATTACCTATTCTAATGTCGGCATTGCTCTCAGAAACTCCGGTTACTTTTTCCAATGTTCCGAAACTTAATGATATAGAAACGACGATTAAACTCTTGTCACAATTAGGTGCTAAATGCCAGTGGCTTAATGAGAGTAGCTTGATGATTGATGCTAGTAGCATCGCGCATTGTCGCGCGTCATATGAGTTAGTGAAAACTATGCGCGCTTCTATCTTGGTTTTAGGGCCTTTACTGGCACGTTTTGGTCATGCTGAAGTGTCTTTACCTGGCGGTTGTGCCATTGGTGCGCGACCGGTTAACTTGCATATTCATGGCTTAAAGCTGATGGGTGCAGACATAGCGGTTGAAAATGGTTATATCATTGCGCGCAATAGTGGTCGACTTAAAGGTGCGACTATCTTTATGGACACCGTCAGTGTTACCGGTACTGAAAATCTAATGATGGCTGCAGCTTTGGCTGATGGCATTACTATTATCGAGAATGCAGCGCGTGAGCCTGAAATTGTCGATCTAGCGCATTGTTTAAACGGCATGGGTGCTAAAGTTTCAGGCGCAGGCACAGACACCTTAACGATTACCGGCGTTGAAAAACTGCATGGTGCAAGTTATTCAGTCATGCCAGATCGCATAGAAACCGGTACATTTTTAGTTGCAGCGGCGGTCACTCAAGGTAAAGTAAAGTGTTTAAACACTGATCCTAAAGCTTTAGACGCGGTACTGGCTAAGTTAAGAGAAGCTGGCGCAGATATCACTACAGGTGATGACTGGATAGAGCTGGAAATGACCTCAAGGCCAAAAGCGGTCAATATACGCACCGCACCTCATCCGGCATTTCCAACTGATATGCAAGCACAATTTGTTGCCCTTAATGCGATAGCTGATGGCACGGCAACAACAACCGAAACGATTTTTGAAAATCGCTTTATGCATGTGCCTGAACTACAGCGTATGGGGGCAAATATAAGTCTTGAAGGCAATATAGCCATAAGTACCGGTGTGGAGCAGTTAAATGGTGCGCAAGTGATGGCGACTGATTTACGTGCCTCTGCGAGCTTAGTTATCGCCGGACTCGTTGCAAGTACTGAAACGCAAGTAGACCGTATTTATCATATTGATCGTGGCTATCAAAAAATTGAAGATAAGCTGCAAGCGTTAGGCGCAAATATCACCCGTATCACCATTAACTAAGCTTAATTAATGGTTAGCGAGTGATAAAAAATCCCAGCTACTTTGCTGGGATTTTTATTTGCCTGGTGAGTTGTTTGGTGAATTGCTGGCAGGATTTACTTTGGTACTTCAACAATAGTCACAGGTAAGGTTAATTGTTGATTATCGCGAGAGATCATAAAGCTCAATACTGTACCTGGCGCAGCTTCAGCTACAACGTCTAAGCCTTGTTTGGCATTTTGTAATCGAATATCGTCTATTTGATAAACCACATCACCTGATTGTAATCCAGCTTTCATGGCCGGACTCTCTGGCGTTACTGCACCAATAATAAAGCCCTTAAGATTGGTCACAGAATCGTTTGCCTCAACACCAAGCCAGCCACGCACCACGCGACCATGTTCAATAATTTTTAACATAATGGTACGTGCTAATTGATAAGGTACAGCAAAAAATATGCCCTGAATATTGAGATTAGGATTCGCTTGGGTAAATTTTCTTGAATTAATGCCGACTAACTCACCATTAGAATTTATCAGAGCACCACCAGAGTTGCCCTCATTAATAGCAGCATCCATTTGTAAAAATTGTAAATAACTGGTGCTTAGCCCACTTTGTCCGGTTGCGCTGACAATGCCTTGAGTAACCGTTTGTCCTAAATTTAGCGGATTACCTATGGCTAATACTACGTCACCGACTTGCGGTGTTAATGTGCTCATTTGAGGAATAACCGGCAAATTGTTCGCTTGTACTTTTAAGACAGCAAGATCGGTCAAAACATCATAACCAATGAGTTCAGCATGAAGCTCTTGGCCTCGTTGTAAAACCACTACAGTTAAATCAGCACTTTGTACCACATGGTAGTTGGTTAAAATATAACCTTGGCCGTGCATAATAACGCCACTACCTAAGCGGGTTACTTTGCGCGGTTGGCGGCCATAAGTTGGGTTTACTTGAATTTCTTCAGAGTAAATATTTACTACAGCAGGGCCAGCTAAACGTACTGCTTTTGCATAAGACAAAGGCGCTTGTATTTTCTCGACACTGGTAAATAACTGCCAAGGAAGTATGTTTTTTTCACGCAGCTCAGGTACTAGTATCAACAAAACCAACGCAAACAGGACACCGTAGCTAGCTGAACGAATGAAAAACTTTAGGGCATTGATAATTTTCAACAGGATTATTTTTATTAGTCTGATTTTTTATAGATTAACATAAAGCCTTTGTTGTTATAAAGTTTTTGTCTTAGATAATCGCTGAGCTGACGTTGAGTATGGGCTAGAGATTAGCCTGGGTTAACGAGTTGAAAGACTGATTTTGTTAGCTAAATAGTTCAAAGCTTTAATATCAGCGAGCACTTGCAGCGTTATTAAGTTGTATTTTTATCCTGCTAGCGGTGAGCAAAGTGCCTGTTCGCTAGATAATAACCGTCAACGGCAAAAAGCAACAAAGCTTACGATAAAAAGATAAAGTGATTAACGCCTACTCGGCATCGAGTGATACCAAGGTTCTAATTTTTTAATCTATCTGTTGAAATTAAAATTTTTAATCATCATTATTAGCTGATGTAGAAAACCAAACTTGTGATATTCTGGCTTAATATAAGGTACAAAATTGATGAAATTCAGAATACTATTTGTAATTTTTACGCCTAACGGAGCCGCTGTTGAAACCATATAATCAGCAAGAATTACCCCAGAAAAAACTTGATGTGTTGAGGTTTTTTGGTTTTGGTACTTCAGGAGCCTTTCTATTTTTTCTCGCCTTAATTATTGGCGCATTATTTTTACTCAGCAATATTTACATCTCCAACGTGGCTAATGAGCGAAATAATATTCTTAAGCAAAAATTATCGCTCATGTCGGACAAGATTGAAGACAGCATCGATTCACGGCTATTTATGCTTGATGAGCTTGAGTCTTATGTGCAGTTATCACCAGAAATAGATCAATCTGATTTTGAAGTCATTGCACATAGTATGTTTGAACGCCATCCAAGTTTACGTAGCCTGCAATTAGCACGTAATAGCGTGTTATCACATATTTATCCTTTGACCAATAATAAAGCTGCTTTGGGGCATGATCTCCTCGCCGATGTTAATCGGAAAGCGGACGTGTTATTGGCTTATCAGAGTAACACCGCCACTATTTCAGGGCCCTTAAATTTACGACAGGGCGGGCTTGCTTTGATCGTGCGTCAACCGGTTCATATCAAAAACAAGGCTAATCAGAGCACACAAAGCTGGGGCTTAAGCATTCTGCTCTTAGACTGGGATGAGTTATTACAAGAGACAGATCTGCTTAGTTTGGGGAATGAGCAAAGCCTAGCTTTACGTAAAAAAATCAACAATAGATGGCAGCCAGCATTCTGGGGCAATAATGATTTGTTTAGCGAGGCAGACAAAACAGCCATAATGGTTAATATTGACCTACCCAATAGTGTTTGGCAGTTGGCGATAAAACAAGATACTCAACCGTTAACGCTAATATCAAATATTGTTATAGTGGCCTGCATGGCGATTGTATTGCTGATATGTTTTTTCAGGCAAATGCTCTATAAGTTAACCTGGACTGGCCCAGCAGCACTGGCAGGGGCTTTTATTTTGCTTTGTGCGGTTATCACAGGGTTAAGCTACTATTCAATCAATAATGCACAACGCCAACAACTACTTGAAAAAGCGGAAACCATTCGAGTTGATATTCGTCAACGCTTGAAGGAAAGCCTAGATTATATTGGGCTATTAAATTTGGCACGTACATCAGATAACTTAACCCATCAGAAATTTCAACAGCGAGTGAGTCATTATGTCAGTGCTCATCCAGAGTTGATCAATATTACTTGGATTGATGCGCAATTTATCATTCGCAACGTTGCTCCCTTAACCGGAAATGAACAAATCATAGGTCTTAAAGTTGACCTTAAAGAGCCTCGTCGTGCGTCTCGCTTAGCAAAAGAGTTGCGTTTGCCAGTTTACACTCACCCATTCGTCGCCATTCAGGGGCCTGCGTCTTTTGAGGTTTGGGTGCCGGTTTATCGTGGCAATGAATTTATGGGGTTGTTCGCCGGGGTATATTCAATTCCCGCTTTGTTTAAAACTGTGGTTAGTGATGAAATTTTACATCAATTTGGTGTCAGCATGATCACCCATGATGGCCAGGTGGTTGATCGTAGCTTACTAAAAGATAACGAGGATATACGTCTTAGCCAAACAGTAGCATTGTCGCCACCGGGCTATAATATTGCTCTGCGACTTGATCGCTACCAAAGTCAGTTGTGGCGTTGGGATATTATTGTGTTGTCGTTATTAGCCTTTAGTTTAGCTATCGGTGTATTTTGGATCATGTTTATATTATTGCGGGCTCGTACAGAGTTACAACAACGTTATAAACAACTCAGCGCAGCGCAAGACGCTTTATATCGCGAGAAAGAGTTATCTCAGGTTACTTTATTGTCGATTGGTGAGGGCGTGATCACTATGGACATAAACGGTAAAATTAATAATCTCAACCCAGTAGCTGAAACTATTACCCAGTGGTCATCAAAAAAAGCTCAAGGACAACTGTTGTATCAGGTAATGCCTTTATTGGATATTACTGATCACCACTCGATGGAAAAATTATTATTAAATTGCATTGATGAGGCGATGTCTGGCGACAGCTCTGCAACCATGGGTTTATTAATTAGTGCACAAAAATACATTTTACGATGCACCTTAACTTCGATTAAAAATAAACTCGGTCAGGCCATTGGTTGCGTATTGATTTTGTACGATATTACTGAAATGCATTTGATTACGCAAAAGTTAGAACATAGGGCTAAACATGACTCGCTAACCGGCTTGGTTAACCGCATCGAATTTGAAGAACGACTTGAACATGCCGTGTCGGTTGCTAGGGTGGAAAATTGTCAACACAGCTTGCTCTACATTGATTTAGATCAATTCAAAATAGTTAATGATACTTGTGGCCATTTGGCCGGTGATGAATTGTTAGTGCAATTGACATCCCTCTTGCAAGCTCGCATAAGAGGGAGTGATACTTTAGCGCGACTAGGGGGCGATGAATTTGGTGTGCTATTGCTCAATTGTACTCTAGCGCAGGCTACAAATACTGCTGAGATGTTACGCCAACAAGTGGAAGAATTTCGTTTTATATGGCATGACAAAAGTTTTACTTTAGGGCTTAGCATAGGTTTAGTGGTTATTGATAAAAATACAGCAAACTACAGTCAGAGCTTAAGTACCGCAGATGTCGCTTGTTATATGGCTAAAGATGCTGGCCGCAATCGCGTACATGTGTATACCGAAGAAGATGAAGAAACATCAAAGCGTCATGGAGAAATGCATTGGGTGGCGCGTATTACCGCCGCACTTGAAAATGACAGCTTTGTACTTTATCGTCAGGCCATACTGCCACTGGATGAAAACCCACCGGGTAAGTACTATGAGCTATTAATACGTCTAGAAGAAGACGATGGCACATTGGTTAGCCCTAGGGCATTTTTACCTGCGGCTGAGCGATATAACATGATGATCCAGATTGATCGTTGGGTGCTTAATTCCGCGCTTAAATTTTTCCAACAATATCCTGATGAACTCAATGGCTTATTACTTTGCAGTATCAACATCTCTGCTCAATCTTTGAGTGATGAGGGATTTTTAGCTTTTCTGACAAATAGTTTAAAAAACAATCCTCAATGGTGCAATAAACTCTGTTTCGAAATCACAGAAAGCTCAGCGATAAGAAATATACAGCAAGCTAAACGCTTTATTAGTAGCTTAAAAGCATTGGGATGTCGTTTTGCCCTAGATGATTTTGGCTCAGGTATGTATTCTTTTACTTACTTGAAAAACCTGCAGGTAGATTATTTGAAAATTGATGGCAGTTTGGTCAAAAATTGTGCTCAAGACCCAATAGATTTAGCGATGGTAAAGTCGATCAATGATGTTGCTCAGGTGATGGATATGCAAACTATTACCGAGTGGGTTGAAGATGATCAGACGTTAGCTGTATTGAAAACACTGGGAGTGAATTATGTCCAAGGATATGCAGTTGGAAAACCCCAACCACTGCGTAAATAACTAAAAATTTTTGGATCTGAGACATAACATCATCATCAATGAGCCTGCAATAAAATCTGTTGCAGGCTGTCATCAATAGGCTTGTTGTCGCTTAAAAATTTCTCTAACTTATTTCTTTAGCCTATATGAAATATTTCAATGCTATAAATCTAAGGTGAGATTAAATTTCATCGCTAACTTCATCGCTAATTTTAGCGCTAATTTTAGTGCATACTACTTGAATTATGCGTATTTTAGTTATTAGCATCAAGTTGATGAAATTTATTAAACTTAATAATCGAGGTTAATTCATGACCATATTCTGCACCTTTTTCAGAATAACGGTCTAATTTTTTAACTAAAGCAAATGGGTCATCGGTTTTCATTTTTAATTTTCTAAACTCTTTAAATGCACCACCACGGGCAATGGTTCGATAATAGTCGCTAACAGAGGCTTTTATCGATGAATATTCTTTTACCCAAATAGTTTTATCACCGCGTTTTTTAAGGGCAGCAATTCTAGGTTCATCTTTATCAAACGACCAAACACCGAATATATTATAAGCTTCTCTAAAAAAACGAGATGTTGCCCAAGAACTTTCCATTGCCGCTTGTGCAATCGCAATACTTTTAGGGTGTGGTTTTAGTGCCATTAAAAGCTCTGCATCGCTTTTTGCTTTATATTCCACTTTCAGCTTGGCTATTTTATCGGCATCACTACCTGATTCTAGTGACGCTGAAACCTTATTATATCGGACCATAAGCTCAGCATAAACATCGTTTACTGCCGGAATAATAAGGTTTTTAAACCTGGCCTTTTTTTCTTGCACTGTCATTTTAGGCAGCGCTGTATCTTTTGATGAGTAAAAATAAATAACGGCAGAGAATAAGAGTATGGCAATAAGTGCAGCTAATAGTTTTGATTGCAAAGAAGTTAATTTCATATAAAGCCTTACTTAAAGGGTAAAAAAAATATTAAGCTATAATAGCATATAATTTATCTCTGCTGAAAAATCGCTCACTGAGCTGAGCGTTTACCTTGTTCGACAATAAAAGTTGTTGGTTTGGCCAGCCACTTTTTACTTGTAATAGTCTACCTGTTCAAACTTGCTGGCCAAAGACTGAACATTGGTGAAAGTGAACTGAGCAACAGACTTGTTCAGTTCACAAGAGGTGGGCCTTTAGTTTACCCAGATGGGATACAAGCAAGTGTTATTAGATTTCAGTCTCAATAATACTTAGCGCACTTATCCCTTTGTTAGTGAAGCTGTTTAGCATAAGTTCTAGCTATATTGCTGGTAATTTTGTTCAAAATTAAAGTAAAGGCGAGCCTGCAACGTGAGACATAGTGGTCAAATACGTCTTAATCCATGGCAAGTTAAAGGTTTAATCGTTGATCGCGGTAGAATAAATATTATAAAAAAAGCCTGTCGTTTGACAGGCTTAGGTTTAGTGCTTAGGTTTAGTGCTTAGGTTGGCGGTTAGGGTTTATACCGTGCCGTTAGCAGCTAGTGATAGCTCTTAAGGTGAAAGTATTAGCGGATCATCAAGAACAATGACGTATTGTTACGCTGAACATTCAGTGCAAAAACGCCCTTATGATCACTTAAGTAACCACGTAGTTCACCAATGTTATTAATGGGTTGGCGATTAATACCATTAATAACATCACCTTTGCGTAAACCCACGGCAGCAGCAGGGCTGTTTTCAGCAACTTCAGCAACACTGATACCATTACCTTGACTGTTATTTTCTAGCTCAGCACCATCAAGCATGGGATGTAAACTCGCGGCTTCAATATTAGCCATGTCAGCTTTTTTCAAAGTAACGTCATAGGTTTTTTCTTTACCGTCTTTTCTGATCACGGTAATTTTTACTGTTTGCCCAGCGCCAATTGAACCAATTTTACCTCTGAGTGCGTTAAAGGTTTTAATCATTTTACCGTTAACTTTAATAATAACATCACCGGCACGAATACCGGCTTCATCAGCGGCTGAATCTGGCATGACTTGTTCGACAAAACCGCCTTGATTAATATCAAGTTCCATTGCTTTAGCAATTTCACTGGTTACACTGCGACCGGCAACACCTAAAACGCCGCGTCGTACTTCGCCAAACTCAATAATTTGATTAACCAAGTTTTGTACCATGTTACTTGGAATAGCAAAACCAATACCAACATTGCCACCGTTAGGACCTAAAATGGCGGTGTTGATACCAATCAGCTCACCACGTAAGTTGATCAAGGCACCCCCTGAATTACCACTATTAATCGCGGCATCGGTTTGAATGAAATCTTCGTAGTTTTCAACATTTAGGCCACTACGACCTAGGGCGCTGACGATACCAGAGGTAACCGTTTGTCCTAAGCCAAATGGGCTACCTATAGCAACCGCAAAATCACCCACACGTATGTTGTCAGAGTCTGCGATTTTTACTGCGACAAGGTCATCCGCTACTATCTGTAATAAAGCGATATCGCTGGCTTCATCACCACCAATTTTTTTAGCGTCAAGTTGGCGACCATCTTTTAGCGTAATTTGAATTTCGTCAGCATCGTTAATCACATGGCTGTTAGTGACAATGTAACCTTTGTCAGCGTCAAGAATGACACCTGAGCCCAAACCCCGAAACTGTCGTTCTTTTTGTTGGCTTTGGCCTTGACCTTGGCGGGGGTTACCAAAGAAAAATTTGAAAGCTTCTGGCACACGCTGTTCAACTTCATGGGTACCACGAACTGAAATGAGCACAACTCCCGGTGTTACTTGTTCTAACATAGGTGCAAGGCTAGGCATATTTTGCCCATTGAACGATTGAGGTAATTTGGCTTGTGCGGGTAAACTTGCCATGGCAATCGTTGAGGCAAGTAAGACAATATTGATTAAAACTGATAAATTCTTCATGTAACAGAAAACTCCTAATTAAAGTATGTATAAGCAACAGGATTGTTTAGTTACATAAATCAGTTAAACAAACCTGTTGGGTCACTCAATTAAAGACCTGCAATAAAAAGATTAGTTCCTAATTATTTTTTTCAGCATTTGTAGCACTATATTTCTTATCATTAAACAAGCCACTGGGTGCGCCGGAATAATCTAACGGAGGCTCTGATGTTGTTTCGTCATTTTTGCGTAGATTTTTGTCGTGTCGTAAATTTACCGTTTCCGCTAATTGCTCTTGGGTTTCTTTAGAGAAAAAGGGCATACTTTCAATATGATCAGGGGTTACTTGTTGCAACAGTTGGGTGCTTTGCGCCATTTGAGTCATAGCAACTTGGCAGGTACTGTTCATTTGCTCAAGTAAATTGGCGGAGTTTGCAAGATGGTCTGCTACGTCAAGTTTATATCGTGCTAATTCTGCTTCACTTTGACTGGCTTTAGTCGCAAGTTTTTGTGTTTCTTGTGCCGATGAAAAAAGCGTTCTGTTAGCAAAAAAACCGACAATTGCGCCAACGATAAATAGTCCGAGCCCTAAAACAACATTCATATTTCTTTACCTTCATTGTATTCATGGAAAAAATTAGAGAAAATAAGCTTCAATAAATTTAATATAACGTGCTTCACGCTACTTACCTAATGAATATATTTGTAAAAAAAAATATTTCAAGCTTAGTTGGCTTAAACGTTATAAAAAATAAAGTCAGTATTAATTAAATGGCAGTTAAATGATCAAATTATCTCCAATTGGAAAATACACACAAGATTTAACCCGCGATGATTTTCTCTTTGACGCGGCACAAGAAAATGCAGTTAAAAATTTACAACGTTTGTACGACGATTTAATGACTCAACCTTTACCGGTAACGGGCTTTAAAAAGGTGCTCAATCGCTGGAAGCGCGTGGTAAAAAAACCCGAAATTAAGCAGATAAAGGGCATTTATTTTTGGGGGGGTGTTGGGCGTGGTAAAACCTATCTGGTTGATACTTTTTATGATGGTTTACCCTTTTCTAATAAAATGCGCGTGCATTTCCACCGTTTTATGCATCGTGTGCATGAAGAGTTAAAATTGCTTCAAGGGCAATCTGACCCACTAAAAATTATTGCTAAACGTTTTGCCGATGAAACCTGCATTATCTGCTTTGATGAGTTTTTTGTTTCAGACATTACCGATGCGATGATTTTAGGGACTTTATTTGAAGAATTATTTGCCCACAATGTCACGCTTGTAGCGACATCAAATATTATTCCAGATGACTTATATCGTAATGGCTTACAACGTGAACGTTTTATGCCGGCAATAAAATTAATTAATCAATGTTGCGATATTATCAATGTTGATAGCGGTGTCGATTATCGTCTTCGTACTTTGGAGCAAGCAGAAATATTTCATTTTCCCTTGGATCAACAAGCTGATGACAATTTAAGGCATTACTTTCAAAGCTTGTCACTTGAAGCGGGTCAAAAAGACAAGGTTATTGAAATTAATAATCGCCCATTACCCACGGTTCAGGAATCAGATGGCGTGGTGCACTTTGAGTTTTCAACCTTGTGTGAGTCTGCGCGTAGTCAGAGCGACTATATGGAGCTAAGCCGTTTATATCATACGGTATTACTGGCTAACGTTACGCAAATGGGCGTTGATAATGATGACAGTACACGGCGGTTTATTGCCTTAGTCGATGAATTTTATGAGCGCAATGTTAAATTAATCATCTCGGCAGAAGTCGCCTTAGAGTGTTTATATGTTAACGGTCGTTTAAGCTTTGAATTCAAGCGGTGTTTAAGTCGGCTGCAAGAAATGCAGTCACACAGTTATTTAGCGAGTGAGCATTTACCATAATTAATGTTTTTATGAGTAAAACATCATAAGTTGTTTTTATATTGAAAAGGAGTTTATAAAAAATGATTAACAAGCGGGTGGTTAGCTTTAGCGTCATATTCATGGCGCTAGTGTCGTTAAATGTATTTGCTGGGGTCACTGATAATCCTTTTAGGAAATCAGTCAAAATAACAGAAGCATATCTGCCAAAAGCTATTTTGACTATGTGGCAGAGTGAGCATTTGATATGGCGTGCTCAGTTATTTAATAGCGCGTGCGAGGAAAATACTCAAGCGGTAAAGCACGCGATTAATGCCGGATTTACCTTAGTGAATCAAGTCATTATTGATCAAGCGATAATAAATCATCAGCTAATTGATGAAAACGCTAAACTGATATTGCAAGATAGTAATAAGTTGTATTACCAAATTTTTAGCAGAGTATACGCCTATGCTTATACAGAACGACTGAGAATAATTCAGCAATATCACCCTGAAATCAGTGCAGATTTATGTGCGCATGCGAAGACCATTTCACAACAGTATCCGTCTGATGATTTGCCTATAGTACCTTGGCAACTAACTGATCAAACCGAGTTTAAAGCATGGCAAGCTGATTTATTTTCAATGCGTGTGGTTAATCAGCATTTTGTTGCGGCCTTTATTAAACGCCAACAAGCATTCGCTCACATCATAGATGCAGAAATTTATGCCATGATGCAACAAAATGAAAAGGCAATCAGTGCATTTTCTGCTCTTAGCGATAGCTATCAATATAACCATTTACTGATGAAAGAAATAACTCAGGCGTATAGTGAAGTAAAAGGTAAAAAATTACCTGACGAGCTTTGGCGAGCAAGTTATGCCGAGGCCGCCAGTTTATCGGCAACGTATGCCTACAAGTTAGCAACAATATCAGCATTAAGGCAAATTAGAGCGCTTTATCCTGAGCTATATCAGCGCATTGAAGCTCATACTATTAGTTATGTAAAATTGCAGTTAAGTAGATTGAAAATGAGTAAATCACAGTTGAATGAAGCGTTTAATCAGCACGAGTAGCACTTTTTGTTAATTTCGTTTGGCTTATAAAGAAAGATCAATGATTAGGCGTGATCTTTTGCGTATTGTTCTGTATAATCCGGCTTCCCTACGTTACAAAGCCTGTTCTTTTTCCAGAGGACCGGCAACGGACTCGATGCTCGAAGGGGCAATGGCGTAGTCTTTAACGGATAACTTGAGGTTTTCTTAGGTTATTATTTAAGTAACATTTATATAATTGGGTTTTTTAATGAAAACTTTTGTAGCTAAACCAGAGAGCGTACAACGCGAATGGTTCTTAGTGGACGCCGAAAATAAAACTTTAGGCCGTATCGCTACTGAAATTGCAAGCCGTTTGCGCGGTAAGCATAAAGCAGAATTTACTCCTCATGTAGATACTGGCGATTACATCGTTGTTATCAATGCTGAGAAAGTAAAAGTAACTGGTAATAAAGCGAAGGGTAAAATTTACTACTCGCATACAGAATTTGTTGGTGGTCTTAAGCAAATTAGCTTTGAAAAGCTAATCGCAAAAGCTCCAGAGCGCGTTATTGAATTCGCAGTTAAGGGTATGTTACCTAAAGGTCCTTTAGGTCGTGAAATGTTCCGTAAGCTTAAAGTTTACGCGGGTACTGAACATAAACATACTGCACAACAACCACAACTTTTGGAGCTGTAAGTCATGGCTGATAATCAATATTACGGTACTGGTCGTCGCAAGAGCTCAACTGCTCGTGTGTTCATGAAAGCTGGTAACGGTGCAATCACAATTAACAAACGTGACATTTCTGTATACTTTGGCCGTGAAACGGCTCGTATGGTTGTTCGTCAACCATTAGACTTAGTTGAAATGTTAGAAAAGTTTGATTTTAACATCACTGTTACAGGTGGTGGTATTTCTGGTCAAGCTGGCGCAATTCGTCACGGTATTACTCGTGCATTAATGGAGTTCGATGAAACTTTACGTGGTGCTCTACGTAATGCTGGTTTCGTTACTCGTGATGCTCGTAAAGTTGAACGTAAGAAAGTTGGTCTACACAAGGCTCGTAAAAAGCCACAATTTTCAAAACGTTAATATTTACGTTATGTTATTTCAAAAACCGGCTTCTGCCGGTTTTTTTATGTCAAAAATAGCGGCTATCTCACGATTATAGTGTCGTTCTTAACCATCTCGGTAATTGTTACTGCATTACTCTAATGACTGATACTAAATGGATTAACTAGCCGCTTATTTTAACTTAGTGAAATGAACAATAAATTAATGAGATTAGTCTTATATCCCTATAAGAGCATGGCTCTATGGCACTCGTGAATTCATGCACGTCGATGTGAAAGTGCGGCGATGGCAAAATTTTCTGGGTGTTATATATTACTTATTCTGTAGCAAAGTGTTCTGTACCCAAACGATAAATCAACTGTTCACTATGCCAATGCGCAACATAATAAGCTAATACGTTGTGAACGAGCATATACGCGAGCTATTACTCAAGAATATGCTCATGTGTTGTTTTAACGGTTTACTGCCATGTAAGCCTCCATTAAGCGCATTACCTGCAGGGATGTAGGTACTTATGCTTAGTCTGGAGCTATAACTATAACCATAGCCATGAGAATGTGACTATTTATCGCCATTATCCGGATTGAATTTTACTCCATGGGCATAATGTATCTGTGTACTTTAATCAACAAATGAGCTTTCAGGTGCAAGGTCACTTTTAGCTCAGTGTTCATGTCGCCAAGATGGCAAACATCCCCAGCCTACAAGTAAACTTTTAACCAACAGCGTGGTGCTTTTTCTTTTTAATAGCCAGTTAAACACTTAAAACTGACCGCCATTTTATGGCAACTTGCAAGTTAAAAAACCCTAAATACGAATGGTTTTTATTCACTTAGTGTGTGGTTATAATAATTGACTTTTATTTGCATAAACCTGTCTTGAAAAAGGTTAATTGCCTTGTAAAAAACGAGGGTTTTCTTTATTATCAGAGCAATTTTTTTATCGTTGATTTAGTAGATCAACAATCTACACAATTACTAGGTAATCCTCTTAGTCATGTGTTGTTGTATTAGCTAGATAATAATTGGAGAGTTTGAATGAGCAATGCGCCTGTTAACAACGGTCGTCGACGCTTTTTGACTGCAGCTACTTCGGTAGTCGGTGGTATTGGTGTTGTCGGTGTGGCTGTGCCTTTCATTGGTTCTTGGAACCCTAGTGCTCGTGCGAAAGCCGCAGGTGCGCCAGTAGAAGTCAATGTAAGCAAAATAGAGCCTGGTCAATTAATTCGTGCTGAATGGCGCGGTAAACCAGTGTATGTGGTACGTAGATCAGAAGAAATTCTTTCTGGTTTAAGTACACATGATGACCAATTAAAAGATCCACAATCAGAAGTGCCACAACAACCTGCTTATGCGATGAATGCACATCGCTCGATTAAACCTGATTTATTGGTGGCACTGGGTGTATGTACGCATTTAGGTTGTGCACCAACTTACCGCAAAGGTGACTTTGATCAGGAAGTTGCTGGTGTTAAAGACGGTTTTTACTGTCCTTGTCATGGCTCTAAATTTGATATGGCCGGTCGTGTTTTCCAAAATGTCCCAGCACCGACTAACTTGATGGTGCCTGAACACTCTTTCCCAAATGAAGATACCTTACTCATTGGTGTGTCTGGAGGAGAAGCATAATGTCTTTTAAATTAATGGATTGGATCGAACAGCGTCTACCTTTAATGGAAGCAATAAACAAGCATGTTACACAATACCCAGCACCAAAAAATTTCAACTTTTGGTATGTGTTTGGTATTTTAGCGAGTGTTGTTTTAGTCAACCAATTGTTAACGGGTGTTTGGTTAACAATGAACTACGAACCATCAGGTGAAGGTGCCTTTGCTTCTGTAGAGTATATTATGCGTGACGTCGACTACGGTTGGTTATTACGTTATATGCACTCAACGGGTGCATCAGCATTTTTTGTTGTTATTTACATGCATATGTTCCGTGGCATGATGTATGGCTCTTACCAAAAACCTCGTGAATTATTGTGGCTGTTCGGTATGTTGATTTTCTTGGTATTAATGGCTGAAGCCTTTATGGGCTACTTATTACCTTGGGGTAATATGTCATATTGGGGAGCGCAAGTCATTATCTCCATTTTTGGTGCTATTCCGATCATTGGTGATGACTTAACGCTGTGGATACGTGGTGATTATGTTATCTCAGGAGCGACATTAAATCGTTTCTTTGCCTTACATGTTATTGCCTTGCCATTAGTGCTGGTCGTGTTAGTTTTCCTGCATATTTTAGCGCTACATGAAGTGGGTTCAAACAACCCAGACGGCACTAATATTAAAAAGCCTAAAGGCAGCGTGGCTCCCGAAGAGTTAAGTAAATTTGCCTTTCATGAGCAGTACACTAAGAAGTACGACATTGTTGACGCTATACCTTTTCATCCCTACTACACAGTAAAAGATTTGGTCGCTATTGTGATCTTCTTAATTATATTTTGTGGGGTTATGTTCTTTGCGCCAGAAGGTGGTGGCTACTTTATAGAAGCGCCAAACTTTGAGCCGGCTAATGGCCTGAAAACACCAGAGCATATAGCACCTGTATGGTACTTTGGTCCCTTCTACACCATTTTACGTATTATTCCTGATAAGCTTCTAGGCGCTGTGGGTATGTTTGGTGCGATTATCGCCTTGTTCATGTTGCCTTGGTGTGACCGTGGTGTGGTTAAATCGATACGTTACCGTTGTACCGCTCATACGGTAAACCTTGTTCAATTCGCTATTTGTTTTATTATTTTAGGTGTTTTAGGTACTTTACCTGCATCGCCACTGAATAACATGATTGGTGTTGTGGCAAGTTTCGGTTACTTTGGCTTTTTCGTGGCTATCTGGATTTACAGTAAAAACGAAAAAACGAAGCCAGTTCCAGATAGGGTGACAGGAAAATGAAAAAATTTATTATAGCAATTTTAGCTGTGCTTCCTATGCTCGCTTTGGCAGCTGGGCCCAGCATACAATTAGATGAGGCTAATAATGACTTACGTGATAAAGCCTCGTTAAAACGTGGTTTTGAAGCTTTTATTGATAATTGTTTAGCTTGTCACCAGTTGCAGTATCAGCGTTATAATCGCACTTTTGCTGACCTGGGTATTTCTGATGAAGATGGCCTAGCAAATTATATGTACACCGGTGAAAAAGTGGGTGATCATATAACCAATACTATGCCAGCTAAAGATGCGGCTAAGTGGTTTGGTGGCGCGCCACCAGATTTAACACTTGAAGCACGCTTTAGAAGCCCTGATTGGATTTACACTTACTTGCGATCTTTTTATGTTGATGAAAGTCGTCCGTTTGGTGTGAACAATAAAGTTTTTAAAGATGTGGGTATGCCACATGTATTACAAAACCTTCAAGGTGTTAAAACAATAGATGAGCACGGTAATCTTTCTGAGGCTACTGGCGGTTCAATGACAACAGAAGAATATGATACTTTTGTTCGTGATATAACCAACTTCTTGGAATACACCGGTGAGCCAAATAAACTTGAGCGTGAAAGCCTAGGTTATTGGGTTATTGGTTTCCTCTTTATCTTGTTGTTCTTTGCCTATTTACTGAAGAAAGAATACTGGAGAGATGTACACTAATTACAAATGTTTTGTGAAACCGTGTAAACTTTAGATATTACTGGGGGCTTTGGCCCCCTTTGTTAGTTTTTTAAATAAGAATTTTTTGGAGGCATTATGGCCATCGCCGCAAACAAACGCTCTGTTATGACTTTATATTCGCATGCAGATGATATGTATAGTCATCAAACCCGCATCGTGTTGGCAGAGAAAGGTGTCGGAGTTGACATTAACTTGGTTGACTTAGCCGATTTACCTGAAGATTTATTGGATTTAAATCCGTATGGAACAGTGCCTACGTTAATTGATCGCGAATTAGCGCTTTATGAAGCGTCAATTATTATCGAATACTTGGATGAACGTTTTCCACATCCACCACTTATGCCAGTTTACCCGGTATCTCGTGGTCGTAGCCGTTTAATGATGCATCGTATCGAACAAGACTGGTACAGCCTAGCTAAAATAATCTACAGTGGACCAGCCGATGCAGCTGCAAAAGCACGTCAAGAATTGAAAGAAAGCTTGTTAAGTGTTGCGCCTATTTTGAATGAAGCACCTTATTTTATGAGTGAAGAATTCAGTTTGGTTGATTGTTATTTAGCGCCGCTATTGTGGCGTTTACCTGTTATGGGTATTGAGCTGGATGGTGAAGGCTCAAAAGAATTAAAAACTTACATGTTAAGAGTGTTTGAACGTGAATCATTTCAAGCGGCATTAACAGAGTCTGAGCGTGAACTACGCTTTGGCGCTCCAGTATAAAGTCGTAAGCTATGACAAGTGAAATGAGTTCAAATAAGCCTTATGTTGTTAAGGCTTTTTATGACTGGATTTTTGATAACGGCTTAACACCTTACATTGTTGTTGATGTGAATGTTTATGGTGTTATGGTGCCTATGTCTTATGTTAATGACGGTCAAATCGTGTTAAATGTTTCGCCGTCAGCTGTCGGTAGTATTGCCATGGGTGAAGAAATTATCGAGCTTAGCGCACGTTTTGGCGGCAAGCTTGAAAACATGAGCATACCTTATGGTGCTGTTGTGGCTATTTATGCCAAAGAAAATGGTGCTGGCACATCGCTAGCGATTGAGCACCCTGAGCCAGGCACTATTACTGAGGAACCTTTACCTTCACCGGTGAAAATGTCTTCAGTCAAAGCAGTAGATAGCAAGACAACGACTAAAACGTCAGCTAAGCAGCAAAGCACTCAAGCATCAAAAGTGAAAAAGCCCAGCCTGTCGGTAGTAAAAAATTAAGCAAAATTAAGTATATTATAATTTTGTTAACCATTAAAAAAGGTAAGCGTTATGCTTACCTTTTTTATTGTCTGCTTGATAATGTAAAGTTTACAGTTGAGCGAAACAACGTTCAGCCGCGGCTAAGGTAAATTCAACTTCTGCTTCACCGTGTGCCGTTGATACAAAGGCGGCTTCAAATGAAGAAGGGGCAAGATAAACGCCTTCATCCAACATCAAATGAAAGAAGCGTTTAAACTTTTCACCATCACATGCGGTTGCCTGAGCAAAGCAAGTCACAGTTTCTTCCTCAGTAAAAAAGAAACCAAACATACCGCCAACATAATTAACCGCTAATGATATACCATTGCGCTCTGCAGCCGCTTTTAAGCCCATTGCTAGCTTTTCTGTCGTAGCACTGAGTTGTTCGTGCTTATTACCTTTAGATAGCTCATTTAACGTCGCCAAACCGGCTGCCATAGCAATAGGGTTGCCTGATAATGTACCCGCTTGATAAACAGGTCCAATAGGGGCAATGTAATCCATGATTTCTTTTTTACCACCAAAAGCTCCTACCGGCATGCCACCACCGATAACTTTACCTAAAGTAGTTAAATCAGGCACTATGTTGTAGTGAGCTTGGGCTCCACCTAAAGCAATGCGAAAGCCGGTCATGACTTCATCAAAAATTAACAGGCTTTTATATTGATCACAAATCGCGCGTAGTCCTTCCAAGAAACCTTCGATCGGTGGTACACAGTTCATATTGCCAGCAACAGGTTCAACAATGATACAAGCGATTTCATCACCCATTTCAGCGAAAATTTGTTTTACTTCATCAAGGTTATTAAAGCTAACGGTTAACGTGTGTTTAGCAACATCTTCAGGAATACCGGGAGAGCTTGGCACGCCCATGGTTAACATGCCTGAGCCAGCCTTGACCAATAAAGAATCGGCATGGCCGTGATAACAACCTTCAAATTTTAATATTTTGTCACGACCCGTAAAGCCACGGGCTAATCGTATAGAGCTCATGGTTGCTTCAGTGCCTGAACTGGTCATACGTAATTTTTCCATTGAAGGAACCATTTCACGCACTTTTTCAGCCATGGTTATTTCGAGTTCTGTTGGAGCGCCAAAGCTAAGCCCGTTCTGGGCAGTTTCAATCACGGCGGCCAGAATTGCTGGGTGATTGTGACCTAAAATCATCGGTCCCCATGAACCAACATAATCGACATACTGTTTACCATCAACGTCAAAAATATAAGCTCCTTGAGCTTTTTTGATAAACAGTGGTGTACCACCTACGCCATTAAAGGCACGAACCGGTGAATTTACGCCACCAGGAATAATGTCTTGGGCGGCATTAAATAATTGCTGAGAATTTTTTGTCATAATATGCTACTCGCTGTTAAGGTAACCTAACTATTGAGGTTAAAATTAGTATTTATTGGTGTGCCAAATTACCGGCTTTTCATAATGGCTAAGTTGGTTTTCAACCCCTAAACTTAGGGCAAATAATGCCATACGTACCAGTACACCGTTTTGCGCTTGGCGAAATATTGCTAAATTATCTAGGTCATTTAAATCGATATCGAGTTCATTCGCTTCAGCGCGAGAATCGCGCGGTAATGGGTGCATGATCACCGTATGTTCGTGACAATATTGCTGATAAATTTTTCGATTCAAACTAAAGTGGCCACGGTATAAGTCGGCTTCATCTTTACTGGCAAAACGCTCTTGTTGAATACGGGTTTGGTAAATAACATCGCAGGCCAAATTGCCTTCAATCTTGTCAGTAATCACCACTTGGTGTCCGGCATTGGTTAAGGTAGCCACTATGCTATCTGGCATTTGCAGAGCCTTAGGGGCAATCATAGTGATTTTGATATTGTTATATAAGCTAATTAATTTCGACAGAGAATGCACGGTTCTACCATGTTTAAGATCGCCCATTAAGACAATGTTTAAGCCGTCTAGCCCCATGTCATAACGCGCCATTTCTGACTGTATGGTAAATAAATCTAGTAGCGCCTGTGTCGGGTGTTCGTTAGCGCCGTCGCCACCATTAATCACAGGCACACTGCTGCCTTTAGCAAAGTCAGCAACCGAGTGCATGGTGGGGTGGCGCATGGCAATCACGTCTGAATAACCACTAATAACACGGGCGGTGTCAAATAATGACTCGCCTTTTGAAAGCGAAGAGTTCTCTTGTCCAACTGTTTCTCTGACAAAGCCACCCAGTAAATTAAAGGCGGTACCAAAGCTAACACGTGTGCGAGTGCTGGGCTCAAAAAATAAATTACTTAATATTGCGCCTTCAAGCACATGACAACGCTTTTTTCGCATGGCGTAGGGCGCCATTAAGGTTGAAATCTCTAAAATACGGGAAATACTCTCTCTATCGAACTGCGATACAGATAAGATATGGCTTCCTTCAAATTTCATCATAGATAATACCTACATTATCGAAATCTTGAGCAAGGCACTGTGCCAGCTGATTTGATAATTTCATTATACAGTGGACCGTTGCTGTTAAGCTAACAACGAAAAATTGTTGCGAAATATAGCATAAAAGTTCAATGCTGAGAATGTATTATCAAGATTTGAATTAAGAAAATATCTGGAGTTTGACTGAAAGGTTGAGAGGGTTAAACAAGATTACAGCCTGGGCAATTCAAGGGCTGTAGTAAGGTGACTAAGCGCCACTGATAGACAGCATAAGATGCTTGTTTGCTTGTTCAGTATTTAAGTCTACGGTTTGGTATTGTGGTTTGGAAGTATGGCTTGATATTATGCTTAGATATTACGACTTGCTATAGCGGATAAGTCTTACTTTTCACCGTCAATTTAATAGGCTAGAGTAAGACTTACCTAACACCCTGTACGTGTTGTACAGGGCAGTATAATTGCACCTTTCAGCACTGATGAGTATAGCCTTTGAGCTTTAATTCGCGTTGGATATATCAGGTTATATCCAACAGCTTAATATGCCAAACTTAAAAAGGTTTTAGGTAAACTAGCAGTATGACAATCAGTAGGATAATTACAGGCACTTCGTTGAAAATGCGATAAAACTTGCCAGAACGAGTGTTTTTATCAGCGGCAAATATTTTGACTAATTTAAAGCAGTAACCATGATAAATGAGCAATAGCAGCACCAAGGATATTTTTACATGTAACCATTTTGCCGCCACAAACCAGGGATAGCCATATTGATAAATAATGGCAATCCCTAATAAAACCGTCAATAGGGCAAAGGGGGTAACAAAATAAAGTAATCGTCGCTCCATGCCTTTGAGGTGTTGATGTACAAGAGGTTCAGCTGATTCGGCATGATTAACAAAAATGCGCGGTAAATAAAAGATACCGGCAAACCACGCAACCATAAAAAAAACATGGAATGCTTTAAGCCAGAGAATGGTAACCATCAGTTGGTTTTTCCTTTTAATAAATAAGCGCTAATATAATCAAAGGTTATTATACCCATAATTTCATCTGGATTATCCTGATATATATAAACACCACCCGTCCTTTTCTTCATGAGCAGTAAATAGGCTTCAGTCAGTGTCGATTGGCTAGAAAGTGGGATCAGTGTGTGTTTTGTTAGCGTCGGCTTAGCGTCTATGTCCGTCATACTTTGCTGATAAAAAATAAATTGTGTTGTTTCATCAGGCCGTTTTATCTGGTGGATAACATTATCCTGTGGTTTTTGCTTTGATAATGCAGTGGCAATAGTCTTATCATCGACTTGTCGCAACAGCGTGATGCGCTCATCCATCACCCCAATGACTCCAATGCGCTGTAAGAACTTCTCAATAGGGGGTTGTCGGTAGGGTAAGCCCTGAATCTCTAACTGGAGAATGAAAATTGAACGATTACCAAAAAATTGTCCAGAAAACACACAAGCACTAGTGATAACAATCATGGCGGGTACAATAATCTCTATCTGATTAGACAATTCCACCACACAGAGCAATGCAGCTAACGGGGCATTAAGTGTCGCAGCCATAAAGCCGGCCATGCCCATTAATGCAAAGTCACTGGCAGAAATGTTACCGCCGATAAAGTAGCTTGCGACCACAGAGCCACAGGTACCTGCGATAGCGCCGATACCAAGAATAGGGCCAATAACACCGCCGGGAATGCCTAAGCCAAGCGCAAAAATGGTCATCAGTACTTTTGCGACTAATAAACCCAGGAGTAGTTGCAATTCAAGACTATTTTGCAAAGAAAAATTAATTGCACTTAAATCGGTCCCCATCGCATAAGGCAATGCATAACCCAAGCTGCCAGTAATTAATGCCGCAGTCAGTATTCTTGGCACAAGATGAAAACGAGCACTGTGTTTGATCACTAATATCAGATTGCGATTAAAAATAAAGGCGAAAACACCTAGCACCATGCCGAGTACAGCCAAAACAAGATAATGGTCGATGTTTAAAGTAATGGCGGTAAAATGGCCAAATTCATGGTTGACACCAAAAATATGACTGGTGGTCATCGACCCAACCAGAGCCGCAATCATTACCGGTATAAAAATATGAACTTTATACTCTCGTAAGATAACTTCCATCACAAACAAAACCGCGGCTATTGGGGTATTAAAACAAGCGGCAATACCAGCCGCAATACCGCAAGCACTTAAGCTACGAATGGCGTTATAAGGTAAATTTAACTTGTTGGCAATATAACTGCTACAGGCGGCGCCTAAATGCACAGCCGGACCTTCTCTGCCGACTGAAAAACCGGCAGCAAGTGCGGTGGCACTACCAATAAATTGATTAACCGTGTTACGAAATGGCATGACACCATTGGCAACTTTTAAGCGATGTAATACAAAGGGAATGCCGCTGCGGATATACTTGTAACCGGTTAGCCAGGCAAATAAGAGAATAACGACAGCACCCATAATAGGTAATTGAAAACGACTTAAAGCGCTGATGCTGTTATAGTCGTCTTTTTCGGGCAGAAAAAATAACTGAATGCCTTCAATGGTAAAAATAAATAGCACAACTAACAACGCCGATGCAAACCCCCCAATAGCGGCTAGTAAACAGAGTTGCCATGACGTTTGTGGCACGGCGAGACGTTTTTTTAGTTGAGTTATTGTCTTCATATTGAGTTATTTTTATTGGACATATTTACAGACACTCTGGATATCATAATACTTTCAAATGAATTGGTTAGCAAAAATAAATTTTCGCACTGTGGTGATGCGCCTTGGAAGCTTTAGTTCAGCGATTTTACTGCTGGTCATCTTGGCCATTGTATTCTTCTGCGGCTATCGCCTAGGTAATTTTTATCATGGCTATCAGACTCAGACCTTAGCACAGCAGAAAGCTCGCTTAGATTTTATCTATCAACAATTAGCTGAGAAGACTCAAGACATCAACACGTTAGAAGTTGAGCTTGAAGTTGAACGTATGGCGAATGCACGCAGCCAACAAACCTTAAAATTGATTGAACAAGCGCACTTTCAAGTTAAAAAAGAACTCGCTTTTTATGAAAAAGTCATGGCACCTGAGAAACAAGCAAATGGCCTAGTCATTGACGGTGTGACCTTAACA
Organism: Colwellia sp. MB3u-4; assembly: GCF_014077065.1. Classification (NCBI taxonomy): domain Bacteria; kingdom Pseudomonadati; phylum Pseudomonadota; class Gammaproteobacteria; order Alteromonadales; family Colwelliaceae; genus Colwellia; species Colwellia sp. MB3u-4. Next base: position 56,906 of record NZ_JACGVE010000068.1, read on the forward strand.
AAAAGCCAAAGTCCTGCTCATTACCGTTTTCAAGTGGTGTTGGTGCAACAAGTATTACGTAAGCGTTATGCGAAAGGTTTTATTGAGCTAACCATCATTGGGAGTTTAAATAATAAGCCAACGAGTATTGCCTTGTCTGAGTTGACGATACTAAACAAAGACGACCTATCTTTTAGCTTTCAATACTTTCAAATTATAAGTGGCGAGTTAACCTTACCGGAAAACTTTGTCCCTGAAACCATCAATGTGGCAGCAATATTGCCAAAAACCAGATGGCAAAAATATAATCGTATCGATCATAGTTATCCATGGCTGAAAAGTATTGATAATATTACGCAGACTTCACCATAATACTTGACTAAAACAGTCAAGTTTAAGATAATTACGTCAGTTCATCCGTTTTAAGTTGAGTTATATGTCAAATACTGAATTACCTATTAAATTTTCCGATGCTGCAGCGACCAAAGTATTATCGTTGATCACGGAAGAAGAAAACCCAGACTTGAAATTGCGTGTCTACGTTACAGGCGGCGGCTGCTCAGGATTTCAGTATGGTTTTACCTTTGACGAAAAAGTCAATGACGGCGATATGACCATAGTCAAAAAAGGCGTTACCATGGTGATTGACCCCATGAGTTTACAGTATTTAGTTGACGGCGAAGTTGATTATACTGAAGGCTTGGAAGGCAGTCGTTTCTTGGTAAACAACCCAAATGCGAGTACAACTTGTGGTTGTGGTTCTTCTTTCTCGATTTAATCACCACCGATTGTAAATAAAAGCCGACGATTGTCGGCTTTTTTGATCTTGGCTTAGCGAGAATTAAAAATCTAATGCCACATCACTAACTTGTCGTTATAAAGCAACAGGCTCTTTGTTTTGCGTTTTAAAGGCAGTTTATCTTTACACTTACCTCGGGTTTATTCTTGGTGATATGACCCAAATCAGGCGAAGTGATTGCAAGTTAATTACCTTTTATAGATACTTATACTAGGTTGATTAGTGATAACGATACCATCAATAAAAAATAATTCAGTTAAGGAAAAACATGTTCCCAAAAACAAAATTGATTGCCGGCACTTGTCTCGCCGTTTTAATGAGTGTGGGTAGTTTTGCTACTAGTGCACAACAACTAAATACTGAGCAACAAGCGCAATTAAAGCAGTTAAAAACAACGGCATTGCAATCAGATTTATCCTACCAATTAATCGAGTCATTAACTACCGAAGTAGGTCATCGCATGATGGGCTCAACAGGGGATAAGAAATCGATAGTATGGGCGGTTAATAAAATGAAAGCCTTAGGCTTTGATAAAGTATGGACCGAAGAAGTTACCGGCAGCTACTGGTTACGTGGTGAGGCAGAAGCACGCATTGTTGCACCGTATCCGCATGACGTAGTGGTTTTAGCGCTTGGTGGCAGCATAGGTACGGCTAAAGCAGGTTTGACCGCTGAGGTAGCGCATTTTGAAACTTTTGCTGATTTAAAAGCGGCACCAGATAATAGCTTAAATGGCAAAATAGCCTTTGTTTCCTATCAAATGGAGCGTCATATCGACGGTAACGGCTATGGTCCTGCTGTTGGTACGCGCGTTAATGGCGCCGTTGTCGCTGCACAAAAAGGCGCTTCTGCTCTGGTGATGCGCTCAGTAGGAACAGACAATAACCGTACCGCTCATACTGGGGTAATGCGTTATAAAGATAAAGTTAAACAAATTCCTGCGGCCGCTTTATCAAACCCTGATGCTGATTTATTAGTGAATCAACTTAAGCGTGGCGAAGCCGTTAGTCTGTATTTGAACATGACGGCTAGAACTAAAGCTGAAGTTGTTGCAACGTCGGCCAATGTTATTGGCGAGTTTACCGGTAGTGAGTTTCCAGAAGAAATTGTCGCTTTAGGTGCTCATCTAGACAGTTGGGATGTAGGCACAGGTGCATTAGACGATGGCTTAGGTATCGGTATGGTCATGGCGGCAGCGCATCACATTGGGCAATTGCCTGAACGACCAAAACGCAGCATTCGGGTGATTTTATTCGCCGCTGAAGAAGTCGGTTTATTAGGCGCGAAGCAATATGTTAAAGATCATAAAGATGATATGGCGGCGCATGTTATTGGTGCTGAGTGGGATTTTGGCATAGGGCGTATATACAAAATGACCCCGGGTGTTGGTGCACAATCGCTCAATGCAATACGTGAATTAGCGCAATACTTGGCCCCAATGGGTGTAGCGCTTGCACCAGAGAATAATGCCAAAGGTCAGTCGGATATGAGCGCGTTAAGTGACGCAGGTATGCCAAGCATTGACTTTGCACCAGACGGCTCAAATTACTTTGATTATCACCATACTGAAAATGATACTTTGGACAAAGTTGAACCTGAAGCACTCAAGGTCAATACTGCCATTTATACTATGTATGCCTACTTTGTTGCACAAGCTATGGTGGACTTTAGAAAGTAAAGCATTGCAATTGGGCTAAGTTAGCCCTTGTGTAAATGAGGGCAGTTTTTGTTATAGCACAGGCAAATTGCAGTTTGGTATGTTCGATTGAATGCAAAGTTCAATTGAGCGCAACTGCGGTTTGCCTTTTGTTAAATTTTATCATTCGTCCAGTGATCAAAATTCGCTTATCTGATTGCGATCAACATCAAAGCCTTTAGCGCTAATCTCTTTAGCCATTAGCGGACAAAAGCCACTTATAGGTATTTATGTTGATATTTATTGATATGTTACTTACTTGAAGTTAAACCAGCTAAATAAGATAAGTTAGTTGCCTGCTTAAAAGTAACTTACCTCAAGTGTGAAAAAATACTATGAGCGGTTTACTAAGTTATTTCTGCTAACGGCCGATATAAAGCATGACCTAACTTAAAGCATGATCTAACTTGAGTTACACCCTGAATCACACCTTGAATTACAAATTGTGCAAAGAGGCATTATGCAAAAACTACTTATCGCGATCTTATTGACCATAACTCATGTTATGAGTGCCTCTGCTGCTGAATTGAGGGCGGTGCAAATTTATAGTGATAACGTCTTGCTTGATTTAATAAAAGAAAACAAGCATTTAAGCCAAGTAGTTATTGATGACTGTCAATTGGTGCAAGATATTGAAGCGCGAGCGGTAAAGGCGCAAATGCCAGGCTATCAGTTCCTTTGGGGGGATATGCTTGCCTACGGTGTTTGCATAAAAAAAGATGTACCTTTGGGCTTACATTATATGCAAGCGGCAGCCGATCAGGGATTACCTGAAGCGTTAGAGCAAATGGGTCGCTATTATCATCTGGGTAAATTCGTACAAGTAGATATTCATCAAGCTATTACTTTTCTTAAAGAATCATCAGCATTGAATAACATAAAAGCACAGCTTAGATTAGCCAATATTTATTTAGCCGGTCATGGTAGCCCGTTGGATTTCCCTCAGCTATATACGCAATTACACCAATCAGTGACTGACGACAAAAAAACGCATAAAGTTATCGCTCAGCACTTAGCAAAGCTAACGGAAAAAATGCCTGAACGTGTGGTCAATGCCGCCAAAAATGGCAAGTATTAAAGGCTCAAGTCGATAAACCGTACTTTTGCGAATGTTTCAACTTTTATCTCGCTAGGTGTTAAGCAGCTCAATACGCCGCACAAGCCTGCATATTGAAGTGGCTTGGGTATATAGTTAATCTACGATATACTAAACAAAAAACCATTATTGAATAAATGTGACCAAAAACGACCCGCACCAACAGCGAGAAGCTGACAAATATGACAAGCCAGTAGCGAGCCGTGAGCTGCTATTGTCTCTGATCGAAAAATCAAACATCCCACCGACGTTTAAAGCCCTTGTGAGTCAATTGCAATATACTGATGACGACATGGTAGTGGGAGTGAAGCATCGATTACGTGCTATGGAAAACAGTGGTCAAATTGTGTTTAATAAATTTAAGCAATATGCCATAGCAAAACGTAGTGATGTGTTGACCGGCAAAGTTATTGGTCATCGTGATGGTTTTGGCTTTTTCTCTCCCGACAATGGTGACAAAGATTTTTATATTTCTTCTTATGAAATGAAACGGGTGATCCATGGTGATATTGCTGAAGCGATATTACTTGATCGCAGCGATCGTAAAGGTCGTAAAGAAGTTAAAATACTCGATGTTATTAAACCTCGCACTGCCGGTGTTGTTGGTCGATTCTTTGTTGATCATCATATCGCCTGCGTGATCCCAGATGATGCGCGTATTCCACAAGAAATTCTGATCCAACCCGATAAAAAGTTAGGCGCTCGTCATGGCGAAGTCGTGGTGGTTAACATTATTCAAAGACCTACCAAGCGCTCGAACGCCGTTGGTGAAGTGATTGAAGTGCTCGGTGAACATATGGCACCAGGCATGGAAATTGAAATTGCCTTGCGTGCACACGACTTGCCCAACCAGTTTTCTGCTGAAGTGATTGCCGAAGTTAGCGGTATTGCCGATGAAGTTGAAGAGTCAGCCAAAGCGCCAAGAGTTGATCTCCGTGATTTACCCCTAGTGACCATCGATGGCGAAGACGCCCGAGATTTTGACGATGCGGTTTATTGCCACCCCAATGCTGATGGTGGCTGGACCTTATGGGTTGCTATAGCCGATGTTAGCTATTATGTGCGTAATAAAACCGCATTAGATGAAGAAGCCATTTCTCGTGGTAATTCGGTGTATTTTCCTAGCCAAGTTATTCCTATGTTGCCGGAAAAACTCTCTAATGGACTGTGTTCATTAAATCCGGATGTTGATCGCCTTTGTATGGTTTGTGAAATGACCATCAGCGCAGCGGGAGATCTCGCAGGATCTAAATTTTATCCTGCTGTGATGAACTCTAAAGCGCGTTTCACTTATAGTAAAGTGGCGACCATTCTAGGGGTAAACCCAGAACAAAAAGATGAAGACTATCGCGCGGAATTACGCACACAATACCAGGCCTTGATTCCTGATTTAGAAAACCTCAATACCATGTATCACGTGCTAGCGGCCGCTCGTACTAAGCGCGGCGCTATTGCCTTTGAAACCACAGAATCACAGTTTCTCTTTAACAGCGAGAGAAAAATAGAGTCTATTGTGGCTATGGTGCGTAATGACGCGCATAAAATCATTGAAGAGTGCATGATTTTAGCCAATGTTGCGACCGCAGAGTTTATTGAAAAACATAAAAAACCCGGTTTATTCCGTGTTCATGATAAGCCTAGCGAAGATAAATATAATAACTTTATCAGCTACGTAAACGAGCTAGGGCTTGATTTATCTTCGATGGGAGAAACCAAAGCACAACCTGAACCTATGGATTATTGCAATATTTTAGAGAAAATAGCTAACCGACCAGATCAAGAGCTTATTCAAACCATGCTTTTGCGCTCAATGCGCCAAGCCGTTTATCAAAGTGAAAATATAGGTCACTTCGGTTTAGCATTACCCTCGTATAGCCATTTTACTTCGCCGATACGTCGTTACCCAGATTTAGTTGTGCATCGTGTGATTAAAGCCATTTTAGATGAGCAAGCACAACATGAAGCCAATGCTGGCGCACATAGTTATACACCCGAAGCAGTCATAGAACTGGGTGAACATTGCTCAATGACTGAACGCCGTGCTGATGACGCCACGCGTGATGTTTCTGATTGGCTAAAATGTGAATATATGCAAGATCATGTCGGCGATACTTTTACTGGTGTGATCTCAACGGTAACTAACTTTGGTTTATTTGTTCGTTTAGCCGACCTACATATCGAAGGCTTAGTACATATTACCTCGCTAGGTCATGACTATTATCATTTTGATGATGTACGTATGTGCTTAACCGGTGAAAATACCGGCGCTAAATATCACATCGGCGATACGGTAGAAGTACAAGTTGCCGCGGTTAATCTTGATGAGAAAAAAATCGATTTAGCCTTAGCGGGTGAAAACGCCGTCACTAAACGTGCTAAACCGGCAGCAAAAGGTAAAAGCAGCGATAAGCATAAACGTGGCAAAGGCACTGCTGGCAAGGCCAAGGCAGAAAGTGAACAAGCTAAGCCAAATAAAAAGTCAGCTAAACCTGATGATAAAGCGAGTGACAAAACCACGACTAAAGCCAAAAAGCGCAAGGCCAGAAAAAAACGTCCTGGTAAAAATGCTCGTAAAACAACCGATTAGTCATGTATACCCAAAGCACTTGCTGAAATCTGCATATTCAAGTGGCTTGGGTATAGGTCTTAGCAGGTGGCTGTGTTAGCAAATGCAATGCAGACAAGCTTTTAAAGTAATTAATTAATAGAGAAAGAAATAAGTTTATGGCAAAGCAAGAAGAATTAGTATTTGGCATCCATGCGGTAAAAGCTTTGATTGAAAATGCACCTGAACGATTTATTGAGTTATGGCTACTTAAAGGTCGTGAAGACGACCGGTTAATGCCGATTATTAACTTAGCGCAACAATACGGTATACCTGCACAAATGGCGAGCCGTAAAGTACTGGATGATAAAAGTGAAGGTGATCAGCACCAAGGTGTTGTGGCACGAGTTAAACCAGGAAAAGTCTTCACTGAAGCCGATTTAGATGACATTCTTGCTGAAGCAGCAGGTAAAGATCAAGCACCATTTTTATTGATCTTAGATGGCGTGACTGACCCGCATAACTTAGGCGCATGTTTACGAAATGCTGATGCTGCTGGTGTGCAAGCGATTATTGTGCCGAAAGATAATGCCGCTCGCTTGAGTGCAATCGTCCGAAAAGTCGCCGTTGGTGCCGCAGAAGCTGTGCCTTTAGTGCAAGTGACTAATTTATCAAGAACCATGAAAGCCTTACAACAAATGGGTGTCTGGATTATTGGCACAGCCGGTGAAACCGAGACTTGTCTTTATGATGTCAAACTTGCTGGGCCCATGGCCTTAGTGATGGGAGCAGAAGGTAAAGGTATGCGCCGTTTAACTCGCGAGAATTGCGATCAATTGGTTAAGCTACCTATGGCGGGTAGCGTCTCTAGCTTAAACGTTTCAGTAGCAACCGGTATTTGTTTATTTGAAATTGTACGACAACGTTTAACGGTTTAACGCATTGAGTATTAACCTCAAGCTGAATTTTTTCGTCTCAATGAATTTAGCTTGAAGTACTTTTTTTTAAGCTGATCCTAACCCGCATAAATACTTTTTTATGCGGGTTAGTTCATGCTTGTTAGTCTTTCCTTCGCATTATTGCTTGTCTCGTTAAGTCTGAAAATCCTTCACCTATTGGCTCACCATAAGTAAAAACAACCTTTGAAGCGGCCAAATTTAGCGCTGTTAGGCTAGTTGTCTGTGGACCTAAAACCATTTAAGTTAATGAATTTTAAGTTTAAAATTAAATAAAAAAACAATATACAGCATCTTCTTGCCTTTTTTGCTCATTTTCCCTACAATACGCCTCCTTAATTCAGCCTGAACTTTTGTTCCTTGCCTCAACTGGTGTTGGCTGAGCCAGACAATGAGGCTACAACCGTAAGGAGCTCGTAATGCGTCATTACGAAATCGTATTTATGGTTCACCCTGATCAGAGTGAACAAGTACCAGCTATGATTCAGCGTTACAGTGACATCGTCACTAATGCTGAAGGCAAAATCCACCGTCTTGAAGACTGGGGCCGTCGCCAATTAGCTTACCCAATCAATAAATTGCACAAAGCACACTATGTTTTAATTAACATTGAAGCGCCTCAAGCAGCTATTGATGAACTAGAAACTTCTTTCCGTTACAACGATGTAGTTATTCGTAACATGATTATGCGCACTAAAGACGCGGTTACTGAAGCTTCAGCTATGGCTGTTGCTAAAGAAGACCGTCGTGATGAGCGTCGCGAAGTGAAGAAAGAGGTTACTGAAGCACCAGCTACTGAAGCATCAGATGTTGAAGCACCAGTTGCTGAAGCACCAGCAGAAGAAGCTGCGAGCGAAGAATAAGTAACCTGTGACCAATTCTCTACCTATGAATAATAGCCAAGAGAATTGCTTGGTGTTGACCGGACAGGTGCTAAAAGTACCTAAAACGTCAACCAGCCCAGCGGGTATTCAACATTGTCAGTTTTCAATGGACCACAAGTCCATACAAAATGAAGCGGGCATGAACAGACAAGCGTTTGTTCGAATACAAGTTGTTGCAACAGGTAAAGTGTCACAACACTTAACTCGTGATTTAATTGAAGGCTGTAATGTTAGAGTGACTGGTTTTATAAACCGTCATGAATCTAGAAACGGAAATCCGCTTTTAGTATTACATGCCCAACAAATTGAAATGATTTAATTTAGGCTATTTTTATTTAACGGTGTTTTCACCTTAATAACTTAAGCCATATTAGGAGAAATCCATGTCTCGTTTTTTTAGACGTCGCAAGTTCTGCCGCTTTTCAGCGGAAGGTGCTGCTGCAATCGATTATAAAGATACAGCTGTACTAAAAAACTATATCACTGAAAGTGGTAAAATTGTTCCTAGCCGTATTACTGGTACAAGTGCTAAATATCAACGTCAACTTGGTCGTGCGATCAAGCGTGCTCGTTACTTAGCATTGTTACCATATACTGATTTACATAAGTAACCTAATAAGGGGTTTTGAAAATGGAAGTAATACTTCTTGATAAAATCGCCAAATTAGGCGGCCTTGGTGACAAGGTAACAGTTAAATCTGGTTACGCTCGTAACTTTTTATTACCTAAGGGCAAAGCTGTTTTTGCCTCTAAAGCAAACGTTGAGCACTTTGAAGCTCGTCGCGCTGACTTAGAGACTAAACTAGCTGAGCAACTAACTGCTGCACAAGCACGTGCGACTAAATTAACTGAATTAGCTGAAATCACTATCGCTTCTAAAGCCGGTGACGAAGGTAAATTATTTGGTTCAATTGGTACACGTGATATTGCTGATGCAATCACTGAAGCTGGTGTTAAAGTTGTTAAAGCTGAAGTACGTTTACCATTAGGTAGCATCCGTGAAACAGGTGAATTCGATATCGTAATTCACGTGCACAACGATGTAGATGCAACAATTAAAGTTGTTGTTATTGCTCAAGCTTAATTGCCTTAAGTAATCATCTATTGAAAACCCTGAATTTGATATGAATTCAGGGTTTTTTTATGTGTAAAATATTAGGCATCGATAAAGCAGTTATCCACAATAGCTTTTCAAAAAAATGCTAACAAGCAGTTTTATTACTATTAAAATAAAGCAGTTAAAGAAAAATCATCAACAAAAAATTAAAAATATATTGATTTTTTATGGTCTACAATTAATTGAATTAGCTTGATATAATACAAGGTATTAAAAGAACCTTGTTAAACCAAGTTAATTAATTACCTGTTCATTTTAAGGGTTAAAATGAAAAACACGGCGTTATAAAATTTATCAGTAGCAAAATTACTGATTAAATTTTACGCCAAGTATTTAGCCATTTTCACATAAAAAAGTAGAACACTTAATTAATCAAATTGATATTAAGTCGCTCTTAAAGAAGATTTATTTAGCAATGGAGTGCTCATGTCGGCAAAGGCTAAACTAATAGAACAACTTAAGATAAAATCCCTGTTTATGATAATGGCAGTACTTTATCTATTGGTTTGTGTTTTTTCAGTGCTAGCGGTTTACCAAGCGCAGAATAGCCAACACCATACCCTAGAAGCATTAGCGCTCAATAACCAGCAATTAGAAAACCTTGCCAGTAAAACCGCTTTGTTGAATAGAAGTTTTGCTCGATTAGCACTAAAAAAAGAAAGCAATTCTCGCCAGTTGGCTATTACTAACAGTCGCTGGTATCTAAGTTTTCAACAACCCATTTATTTAGTCTTTACCTCGCCATTACACCTTTTTTTTACCCTAGTATTATTTGTCATGGGCTGGCTACTGCAAAAAAAACTACAGGAAGAGTTAGTTATCAAGCTTAAACCTTTACAACAATTGCAACGTTGGGCCAGTCTCACTCTAATGCAGGGCTCGGCTAATACACTTGCTATTGATAACTCATCGCAAGAGATAGAAGCTATTACCTTGGCCATTCGTCAATTACAGCAGCAAATAAATGACAATACTGCTAATGATATTGCTTGGGATAAAAGTATTCGATCTAGCGCTTTACTGGATCAAGAAACCCGTATTGGTAACCGAGCATTTTTCGATAATAGATTACAAGCTTTGCTTAAAGAGGAAGATGCTCAAGGGGCAGTGCTTTTGATCCAATTTAAAGAAATAGACTTGGTACAAAACTTATATGGCTATCAGCAAGCCATGTCGCTTTTATTAACCCTTATTCAAGTCACTAAGCAAAGATTACAAGACCAGCCTGGCTATTTTCTTGCGCGGCACAGCAGTGATGAGTTATCGGTGTTATTACCCAATGTTTTCATTCAGGATGTTGAGAAATTCGCGGAGCTATTATTGAAAAAATTAGAAACTGTAGTGATGCCGGTCGGGATCAATCAAGAAGAGTCTGTTCACATCGGCGTTAGTTATTTTGGTGCTGAGCAAATACCCTATCAAATAATGTCAGAAGCGGATATGGCATTACGTGCGGCGCAGTTACAAGGGCCTTCTCAATGGTTTATGTTTGAAGTGGGTGAGTTAGCTGTAGTTAAAGCGAAAGGGTCATTAAAATGGCGCACCTTGCTCAATGCGGCGATAAACGGCAATGGTTTTGTCATCTTTTTTCAGCCTGTTATTGCCAGTGATAGTACTAAAGTTTTGCATCATGAAGTGCTATCAAAAGTTAAAGATAAAAATGGCGTTTTGATCAGTGCCCGTGTTTTCTTTCCCATGGCACAAAAATGTGGACTTATGGTGCAAATAGATTTGATCATCCTTGTACAAGTTTGTCGTATGTTAACGGCCAAAAAAGCACAACAAAAGAAGTGTAGTATTAATGTTTCGATAGACTCGTTATTATCCGCTGGGTTTGCGGAGAAATTTCTCTCAATCTTGTGCAGCTTCCCTGAAGTCAAAGACCAGCTAATGATCGAAGTTAGTGAGTATCAGTTAGTTAATCACTTGTCAAAATTACAACCCACGTTAGCCGCTTTAAGCACTGCAGGGGTGAAAATAATCGCTGACAAAGTGGGTCAATATGTTGTTAGTGCTCGCTATATTAATATCTATCCTATCTATGCGATGAAATTACACCGTAGTATTGTGATAGACATAGATAAAAAAATAGAAAACCAAGTATTTATTCAAAGTTTGAGAACCCTAGCCGCCGCCAAAAACATTCCAGTTTACGCCTTAGGGGTTGAAAGAAAAGCCGAATGGCGTGCTTTACTGCAACTTGGTATAAAAGGTGGTCAAGGTCACTTTTTTACTGAGCCGGTGGCACAGGTAGCGCAGGCCATTGCGCTGGATTAAGTAAACCACGTTCAAACATACCAGCGAGACCTTGCAAGCCACCTGTATGTAGCAGCACAATACGATGATACGCGGGGAAATAGCCAGATTTGATCAGTTCAAGTAGTGCTAAAATCATTTTCCCTGAATAAACTGGTTCAAAATCAATACCGACTATGTCACTAAAATGGCGTATTTCTTCTGCATCTTGCGCACTAAACTTAGCGTACCCGCCCCGATGAAATTGATGCACTATTCGCCAGTTTTGCAGATCTTTATCGCTGGGCGGTAATAGCGCCTTTACTTCATCTTCAAGATAACCTTGTTGTTTTAGTACCGCGATGCCTAAGAGATTATGTTGTGCTTGGTCGCCAATAATAAGCCCTGCCAGCGTACCACCACTGCCTACTGGGGTTATAATGGTATCAAATTCACTTTGTAGTTTTAACTCATTCATCACTTCAGCAACACCGGTTAACGCGAGCGCATTACTGCCACCTTCAGGGATAATAAAGTGGTTAGGGTATTGCTGCTGCAACTGCTGTAAGTAGCTGTCTTCAGAGCGCAGACGATAGGTTTTTCGGTCAACAAAAGACAACTGCATGTCCCAATGCTTAGCCCAGGCTAGAGTATAATTGTTTTGATTGTGCTCTTCGCCACGAATAATGCCAATAGCAGGCAATTGCTGCTGTTGACAAGCGAGTGCACAAGCATGAATATGATTTGAAAAACAACCGCCAAAAGTTATAACACCTTGAGCTCCAATAGATTTTGCGTAGCGTAAGTTGTATTTAAGTTTTCGCCATTTATTACCAGAAATAATTTGATGAATGTGATCATCACGCTTAACCTGTACGGTTATTTTATGCTGAGTAAAAATTGGATGAGTAATAGGTTGTAAAGCTGATAAAATAGGCATAAATTTTGCATCTTATTTTTTATCTTATTTTGTAGTTTAAGGGATGAAGTAATGAAAAACACTTGCACCGAGAATAGAATCAGCGATAATAGTTTTATGATCAAAGCTAAAAAAAATAATAATATCGCTTAATGTCAATTATTACACGTATAAAAAGTGCTTTCTCAAAAGTAAAATCCACTGACTTGATTGGTGTAGCTTTGCGACAGCAATCGATTAGTTATTTCGTTAGAAAGACTGATGAAAGTAAAGGTAAAGTTTTTGAAAATAAAGGCGATGCAATTGCAAAAGCACTAAAGGCTTTGGTAAGTGTTGAACCCTTGTCAGGACAATGTCACTTAGTGTTGGCACACGCTCATTCGCAAATTGTACAAGTAGATAAGCCTAATGTGCCAGCGGCCGAAATAAAGGCTGCTTTGAAATGGCAAATAAAAGACTTGGTTAGCATAGCACCTGAAAATATGATGTTGGATTACTTCGATGGCCCAACGTTGGCCGGGGGGCATGAAAAAATTAATGTGGTTTGCGTCGCTAAAAATGATCTGATGGAGCTAGTCTCCATATTCAACGATGCACAACTCAACATAAATAGCATAACCACTGAAGAGTTTGCCTTTGCAAGCTTACTGCCGATGCAACAAGACGCCGTATTGTTTGTTTGCCAGCAGCCTAATGAAGAAATAAATCTTTTAATTGTTAAAAACGGCCAACTATTTTTCAGTCGACGCTTGCGTGGTTTTGCACACATTGCTAATAAAAGTGAAGATGAATTAACTATGGGTATTATCGACTCTCTGAGTTTAGAGATTCAGCGTTCTACTGATTACTTTGAGCGCCAATTAAAACAAGCGCCCATCAAAACTATTGAAATTTTGCTACCTTTGGAACAAGAAGCATTTTTAGCCCGTAAGTTGGCGGAAAACACCAATGTAGAGGTTAAATTGTTTGCTATGCCAGAGACATTAGAGAGCCTTCGAGGCAGCGCCGTCGCTATCGGCGCAACACAGTTAAATTTTATGGAGCCAAATCAAGGTGGCTAAACATTCAATAAATTTATTGCAGGCTGAACTGCAAACAGTGAAAGCGTTATGGACACTGAACCGTGTTGTGGCACTATGGGGAACGACTCTAGTTGTTATGCTCGGGTTGATTTTTATCGTTCAACTGCAAGTGGGTCACTTAACTACAGAATTTGCAACCGCAAAATCTGTCAATAGTCAGCAAAAATTACAGTTAAAAAATTTAGAATCGGCCATTAGCAATAATCGTCAAGACACTGAGTTACTCGCGCAACTCAATACCATTAAGCTAGTCATTGCAAATAAACAGCATTTACACCAACAATTAACCGATCCAACAAAAACCTATAGTGCCGGTTTCTCTAGGGCGATGGAAGAACTAGCAGCGTTGCACGATAATGATATTAGCTTACAAAAAGTTAATATTGGTCATGGTAATATGACGTTTTCAGGCCTTGCACGTACCCCTGACGCCGTACCTAATTGGTTGTCTGGCTTTGAATCATCAACTTTTCTGTCAGGTCAGCGATTTATTAATTTTTCTTTAACGGAAAATGAACAAAAATTAACTGAGTTTGTGGTTAGCTCTGCACAAAGTAAAGGAGAGTAGCACAATGGCACAGTGGTTGGCTTACAGTGAGAAATTCAGCAATACCACACCACGTGAGCAATATTTAATTATTGCTAGCGGTTTAGTGGCAATAATTTTCATCTTGTATAGTTTGTTTTTGGAGGCAGCAATTCAGCGTGTTGAACAGCTTAATAAACAAGTAGTACAAACTGAGCAAAGCAATAAAAACAATCAGGATTCGATCCAAGTATTAGAGCAAGCATTAAATGAAGACCCTGATGTTGCTTTGCGAAAACAGTTAGTACAATATCAAGCTAAACTTGGTGGTATTGACGAGGGCTTGCTCACGTTAACCTCTGATTTAATTGATCCTATTCAAATGCGTTATGCCTTGATCAAACTATTAAAGTTACAAAAAGGCGTGAAATTACTTTCATTTAAAGTGCTTCCTGCCAGTGTGGTAACACAAAGCAAAACTAACTCTTCAACTGATAAAATAGCAACTGCGACCGTCGGTGACATCAAGGCACAGACCCAGCAATTACAGTTATATCGTCATGGCATTAACATTAAGCTGCAAGGGCAATATTTTCAGTTAAAAGATTATTTAACCCAAGTAGAGAGTTTGTCTTGGACATTTTTTTGGCAAGAATTTGACTATCAACTAAAAGAGTATCCAGTAAGTGAGCTAGAAATTGAAATTTATAGCTTAAGTACAGCACAGGAGTTTATTGGTGTATAAAATTATACTCGTTGCATTACTGCTATTTTTGCCTCAATACGCAAATAGTCAACAGGTTGATCCCACTAAGCCTTTTGGTGCAGTAGCCTCAGTATCAACGAATAGTAGTGAAAAGAGCACAAGGTTAGTTTTGCAGTCAGTTATCAAAAGTAACAACAACAAAAAAGCGATTATTAACGGTCAAGTACTTAATGTTGGTGATAAATATAAAGGCTTTGCATTGATTGCAATCAATGCCAATGGGGTGGTATTAGATTCACCACAAGGTAGAATGGAATTATCAATATTTTCCAGTGTTATAGCGAACTCACAATGAAAAAAGCATATAAAAATAAAAAGCAGCCAATGAAATTGTTATGTTGTTCAGCAATACTGGTATTGGTGGGTTGTCAGTCAGCGCCCAAACCGCCAACTGATGTAACACAAGCATTAGACAAAGCGATCGCTCAAGCCAATCAGCCGGCAGCGCCTAAACCCCTGCAAGCTTTACCCAACTCTGTTCGTCAAGAGCTTATGCAAAAAGAAATTCAACAAGCCCGTCATGGCTTATTAGCAGAAAAACGTCTAGAAATTGCCGCCAGTGGCGTTGCCGCTGAGCAGTTTTTAGCCGCTATTGTTGATGATTCACCTTACAGTATTGCGGTTCATCCTGACGTTACTGGCACCATCACCCTAAATTTAAAAAATGTTACCTTAGATGAAACTCTTGACGTGATTGAGTCACTCTATGGCTATGATATTCGCCGTGAAGGCCGCGTTATTCAAGTGTATCCGGCAGGTATTCGTACTGAAACTATTCCATTAGACTACTTGTATGTTAAACGCAGCGGTATCTCTAGTACTAGCGTCAACTCGGGTGGCGTTTCTGGTAATGATTCCAGTAGTGGTAATTCAAGTGGGGGCAGTAGTAATAACGGTAATAGCGGCAACAGCGGTAGCAATAGTGGCAATAACGGTAGTAATAGCAGTAATCAAAGCGGTAGTACGAGTAGTGGTGTAAATATTTATACTGAAAATGAATCTGATTTTTGGTCTGAATTAAAAGTAACATTAAGCGCATTGGTTGGCAGTGAAAATGGTCGCTCTGTGATTGTATCGCCCCAAGCCGGCCTGATTACCATTAAAGCCATGCCTGCTGAGATAACCGCAGTTAAACGCTTTATTGAAAGTACCGAAGAGCATTTACGCCGTCAGGTAATTATTGAAGCGAAAATAATGGAAGTTACCTTAAACGACGACTACCAACAAGGCGTAAAGTGGGATCAAGTGCTAGGGCACATTGAAAGCACTAACATTGATTTTTCAACAACGGGCAATATCGCAGGTAATGCTATTACCTCGGCCATTGGTGGCGTAACAAACTTAAGCTTCCTCAATAAAGACTTTAGTGGCGTGATTGAATTACTATCAACACAAGGTAATGTTCAGGTACTTTCTAGCCCGAGAATTACCGCCACTAACAATCAAAAAGCCATCATCAAAGTCGGTGAAGACGAGTATTTTGTTACTGATGTCTCCACCACCACCACCACAGGGACTTCAACCACAACGACACCTGAAATTGATTTAACGCCATTCTTTTCAGGTATTGCTCTTGATGTAACGCCGCAAATTGATGCTGATGGTGAAGTTATTCTTCATGTTCATCCATCGGTCACCATCACGGATGAGCAAACAAAAACTATCCGTTTAAGTGATCAAGATATTATCTTGCCTTTGGCACAAAGCAGTGTGCGTGAATCCGATACCATTATTCGCGCTAAATCAGGTGAAATTGTTGTCATTGGTGGTCTGATTGAAACCCGTAAAGTTGACTTGGAGTCTAAAACACCTTTCTTTGGTGATATTCCCATTGTCGGCGCATTATTTAAGAGCAAAAGTGAATCGGTGCAAAAGAAAGAGTTGGTTATTTTACTTAAACCGATTGTTATTGGCCAAGACACTTGGAAGAATCAATTACAAGATGCACGAGCTTTATTAAAACAGTGGTTCCCTGAAGATGCAGACGCAGCTAGTAATTAAGTTATAACCCTATGTATTTTAATCATTTTGGCTTAAGGGAATTACCCTTTACCCTGACCCCAAATACCAATTTTTATTTAGGTTTAGAGTCTCACAACGAGGCACTAGCTGTGCTGTTTACCGCGCTAAAAACCGGTGAAGGTTTTATTAAAGTAGTGGGTGAAGTGGGTACAGGTAAAACCTTAATATGCCGCAAATTGTTAAATGAAATACCGGATAATTTTGTTACTGCTTATATTCCCAATCCCTATTTAGAGCCTGATGAGTTACGCCGTGCGGTAGCGGTTGAGTTAGGTATTCAACAGGCACAAAGTATGTCGGTGCAGCTGTTAACTCAACGTATTCAGCAACGACTATTAGAGCTAAACAGTCAAGGTAATTCAGTGGTACTGATCCTCGATGAAGCGCAAGCGCTACCTGGTGAGAGTCTTGAGGCATTGCGCTTATTTACCAATATTGAAACCGAAACCCGCAAATTATTACAAGTGGTTTTATTTGCTCAGCCAGAGTTAGATGAAAGGTTGGCTGAAAAGGCCTTTCGGCAATTAAAACAACGTATTACATTTTCTTATCAATTGCGCCCGCTGAATACATTTGAGGTCGAACATTATATTCAACATCGATTACAAGTGGCGGGCCATAACGGCGCCCCTTTATTTAGTCGGGCTTTGGCAAAAAAAGTGGCTAAGGTCAGTGGTGGTATTCCAAGGCTGGTTAACATTATTTGCCATAAAATGCTGATGCTTGCTTATGGCGAAGGTCGTTATCAACTCACCAATAAACATTTAAGCCGAGCGATAGAAGATACTGAAGGTATGCAAGACAACACACCAGGAAAATATTATCTCATTAGCTTATTAATCGTGACCGTTTTGGCTGGTTTATACTTTTCGTGGGATATTTTGGGGACCTTGTTATGAGTGTCATTAACCAAATGTTAAAAGATTTAGATAAGCGTCAAAACGAGCAGCAAAGTGCGGCTAATCTAGCTGTTTCTGGGCCAACAAAAAACTCAAATAGTAAGCTGATTCTCGTCATAGTTACTGCGATTATTATGTTGAATGTGGCGGGCATATTTGGCTGGCAACTTTACAGTGAAAACCAGCAATTAAGAATGCAAGTACAGCAAGAAATCATGAGGCTGGCGACAGAACAAAATTTAGCCGCAACCAAGAAGCATAAAATATCGGCTACACAGCTAGCAGAAGCAAAAGCGCCAACGGCTATGGTTGCATCAAGCTTGCCAAGCCCAAGCCCTAAAGATAACCGTGCCTTGGCGAGTAATCTCCAGCAAAAAGTTGAAAATAAAGCCATCAGCATAGCCACGAAAATGACAGAAAAAAATGTCGTGCCTGTAAAGCCCTCGCCGCTTCAAGTCGCCGATAATAGTATTGAACTTGAACCGATTAATGCAACGCTGCAAGCTAAGTCAAGTTTAACTATTTCTCGCACACAATTATCACCACAAGACTTGGCAGCTAATAAAATTTCTGAAGCTGAGCAAGCCATGGAACGCAATAATCTGGCTAAAGCTGAAGCGTTATTTGAAGAAGTGCTGCTCGTTATGCCTGAGCATGAAACCGCACGTAAACAGTTAGCGGCCTTATGGTACGGCAAAAAAGCTTATCGAGATGCGATCAACCTGTTGTCGCAAGGTATTGCACTAGCACCACAAGCACAAGAAATGCGTTTAATGAGTGCTCGCATTTACTACGAACAAGGTCAGGCACGGGAAGCATACAATATATTACGGCCAATAAAAGCCAGTAATAGTGCCGAGATACAAACACTATTAGCTAACACCTCGGCAGAACTGAATGAGCATAACAGTGCCATTACCGCTTACCGAAAATTAATAACATTAGAGCCTGATGTAGGTCGATGGTGGTTAGGCGTTGCAGTTTCATTGGATAGTATGGGCAATTTTGTGCCCGCAAGAGACGCTTATAAGCAAGCAATAGCACGCAATAATTTATCTAGCAGTGCGATGAAATTTGCTCGAGAACGCCTGATAGAGTTAGGAGAATAATATGGCAGCACCTAAATTAAAAATGCGTTTGGGCGATTTACTTGTTTACGAAAACATTATCAGTAATGAGCAACTGATGGAGGCGTTAAGCAGCCAAAAAACCAGTGGCCGAAAACTGGGTGGTGCTTTAATTGAGCTAGGCCATATTAACGAACGACAACTACTCGAGTTTTTTGCCCAACAACTCGATGTGCCTTTTTTAGATATAAGCCAACGTAGAATTCCAGCTGAAGTGGCTATATTGTTACCTGAGGTGCACGCACGGCGTCTACGTGCCATTGTTATTGAAGACCAAGGTGACTCTGTGCTAATTGGCATGAGCGATCCGGCTGATTTAAGTGCCCTTGATCAACTAGAGCAAATGTTAGCACCAAAGCGTTTAAAGCTGTCTGTGGTGATGGAGTCACAACTCTTCAATGCCTTTGATGGCTTGTATCGACGCACGGCAGACATAGAGTCGTTTGCGAGTCAATTAGAGGAAGAATATGATCAAAGTAGTAACTTTGATATGTCAAACAATTTCCTTGAAGAAGGTGGTGATGCAACCGTTGGCAAGTTATTGCAGTCAGTGTTTGAAGATGCGGTGCAAATGCGCGCCTCTGATATTCATATTGAACCAGATGAAAACGCTCTGCGCATTCGCCAGCGTATTGATGGCGTGCTGCAAGAAAATATCTTAAAAGAAAATAAAATTGCCTCTGCGATGGTTTTACGCTTAAAACTCATGGCCGGCTTAGACATCTCAGAAAAGCGTTTACCTCAAGATGGTCGTTTTAATTTAAAAATTAAGGGCCATAATATCGATGTGCGTATGTCTACCATGCCAGTGCAATATGGTGAGTCTGTTGTTATGCGTTTACTTGATCAGTCAGCGGGTTTACTGTCGCTCGATGAAACCGGTATGCCAGAAGACTTTGTTAAACGTATTCGTCATCAAATTTCACGACCACACGGCATGGTGCTAGTTACTGGCCCAACCGGTAGTGGTAAAACCACCACCTTGTATGCGGCATTAAGTGAACTTAATAAAGCCAGTAAAAAAATTATCACAGCAGAAGACCCGGTAGAATATCGCTTACCGCGGGTTAATCAGGTACAAATTAACAGTAAAATTAACCTGACCTTTTCCAGTGTATTACGTACCGCCTTACGACAAGATCCTGACATTCTCATGGTGGGTGAGATGCGCGATCAAGAAACGGTAGAAATTGGATTACGAGGCGCATTAACCGGTCACTTAGTGTTATCAACACTACATACCAATGATGCCATCACCAGTGCTTTACGTCTTTTAGATATGGGTGCGGCAGGATTTTTAGTCGGCAGTTCGCTGCGCGCTATTATCGCTCAGCGCTTAGTACGTAAAGTGTGTGAAAGTTGCCGTCAAGCTTATCAACCCGAACAACAAGAAATTATGTGGTTGTCTCATCTGGTTGACGATGATATTAATGCCCTTAAATTTAGCCATGGTCGAGGTTGTCAAACTTGCCAATACACAGGATATAAAGGCCGTATTGGTGTTTTTGAGTTATTAGAAATGAATGAACCCATGATGGCGGCTTTAAAGCGTGATGACACCGAAGCTTTCACCCAAGCCGCTAAACAACATCCAGGGTTTAGGCCTTTAGCATTAGCTGCATTCGACTACGCTAAACTGGGTGTCACCAGTGTTGAAGAAGTACTGCGTTTAGTAGAAACCGTTGATGTCACAGGATAAGTCATAATATTATGCCCGCATTTAATTATATTGGCCGAGATGCTAACGGTAGCCAAGTCAAAGGTGTTATTGAAGCGGCAAACTCTGCTCTGGCGGCAGAGCAATTGTCTCGTAAACGTATTATTCCCATATCAATAGAAACGGCAAAACAGGCTAATACAGCGGTTGCTGGTAAAGATATTGATATCGAGGATTTATTAGGGCTTAATCAAGTTACCCTTGATGACGTGATTGTTTTTTGTCGACAAATGTATGCCTTGGTCAGATCAGGTGTGCCTATTTTAAGAGCCATTAAAGGGATGGCTGAATCGAGTACCTCAGTAAAGTTAAAGTCAGCGTTACTTGATATTTCAGCACAATTAGAAGGCGGCTTTCCCCTGTCAACTAGCTTGCACAAACACCCAAAAATATTTAATCCTTTATTTGTCTCATTAATCCATGTTGGCGAAAATACCGGTAATCTCGACGAAGCCTTTTTAAAGCTTGCCGGCTATTTTGAGCGCGAGCAAGAAACCCGAAAACGTATTAAAACCGCCTTACGTTATCCCAGCTTTGTGTTAATTGCCTTAGTGGCTGCGTTAGTTATTTTAAATATTTTCGTTATCCCCACGTTTGCTAATATGTTCGCCAAACTAGGCGCTGATTTACCTTGGGCAACAAAAATGCTCATTGGTAGCTCAAGCTTTTTTCTTAATTATTGGCCACATATGCTAATAGCCAGTATTGTCGGCATTTTTTCACTGAAACGTTATTTAGCCACACCAGATGGCATGTATGCTTGGGATAAACGCAAATTAAAATTGCCGATTGTTGGCAGCGTTATTGAACGCTCAATTTTGTCACGCTTTGCCCACAGTTTTTCTATTATATTGCGTGCGGGTGTACCCATGACCACCGGCTTAACCTTAGTGGCTGACGCAGTTGACAATACTTATATGCGCGATAAGATTTTGGCGATGCGCAGCAGTATTGAAAGTGGCGAAAGTTTGTTACGTTCATCGGCAACCAGTGGCTTATTTACCCCGTTGGTACTGCAAATGATTGCCGTTGGTGAGGAAACAGGCCGAGTTGATGAGTTATTAGCTGAAGTGGGTGATTACTACGAGCGCGAGGTAGATTACGAGCTAAGTACCTTAACCGCACGTATTGAACCTATTCTCATCGCCATAGTTGCCGCCATGGTGTTAGTATTAGCCTTAGGTATATTTAGCCCAATGTGGAATATGATGTCAGCCTTTCAAGGCAAGTAAGTTTATTTGTTATTAGGAGGCAAAGATCATGACATCATTACAAGTGGCAAATAAAAGTGAAAAGTCATTAACCGAAATTTTAGTGGTGGTGGTGCTCGTCGGGTCATTAATGGCGAGTTTTATTTTTTACTTTTTTAAACAGCAAGGGCAAATAAGCCAGGCCGGATTTTCATCAATAGCGCAAGTTTTCGCCGCGCGAGTCAATGGTATTCGTGGTCAATGGTTTATGGATTTAAAACCGCGTTTTGTTCGCCTTGCCAGTAACCAAATTCAACCTGATGGCGGTCTTTTGATGCAAGTGCCAGTGAATAAATGGGGTTGGGTCGATACCCATGATCAAGCTTTGTTGTGTCAAATAATTTGGCACTATGTGATGGAAGCACCTTTGTTGTATATGAAAGATCCTATTAGTGCTGTTTTGGTTGAGCAGCAAAAGCAAGTGCTGCCATATTGCCAATATAGTCTACCCAGTGGTGAGTATTTCACTTATCAGCGCCATAACGGCAAAGTGAGTGAAATTAAATTAACATATTAAGTTGGCATATTAAATGCATTGTATTATCTGTTGAGTAGCAGGTTTTGTAGCCTTTAGTAAGCATTTAATAAGCATTTAATAAGCATTTAACACGTAATGTGAATAAGTAAGTTACATTGTTGACATTTAGTTGTTAAAATGGCAACAAAGAATGGCAGTAAAGTTAGTTGTCAAAATGGCATTAGCGCTAGTTGTTAAAATAACATTACAATCGTTAAGATAATCAAGTCAATATTATTTATGATTGAGAAAACGTCAAGAGGTGGTTATGAATAAGCAGTCAGGTTTTACCCTTATAGAACTAGTTATTGTGGTGGTGATCTTAGGCTTTTTGGCGGTTACCGCAATTCCTAAGTTCCTCGACTTAACTGATCAAGCTAAGCAAGCCAATATTGAAGGCATGGCCGGCGGTTTCGCCACAGCTGTTTCGTTGGTGCGTGCTCAATGGGAGGCTGAAGGTCGTCCAAAAGATGCCACCAGCCAAAATATGGTGGATTATGACGGCACAGATTTAATATTGACTACAGAAACAGATGATATTCGTCCTGGTTATGTGGTGTCTTCAGTTGCGGGTCAAAATAATGGCGCAGCATTAGACGGTAACTTTACCAAGGCAAACTGCGTGGATATATGGCAAAGTATTTTTCAACAGCCACCGCGTTTAACTGACACCATTGCCACATTAAACAGTGACAACACCCTAGATTACCTAGCTGATAAGTCGGGTTCGGGAGCAACAACTTTATGTCATTTTTATTTGAAAGAAACCTTAAATAAAGATGCCAATAATGACTTTGCTGATCCCGGTGCTTCAACTAGCACAGGTAACAGTTTTACTTACCAACCAGCTGATAGTTCAGTGGTTGTTTATATCAACAATAATTAATTAATACTAATTAATTAACACTAAATAATTAACACTAAACAATTAATTATTAACAACAAAGGTTTATGTTATGAAGCAGTTAACAAATAATAGTTTTAGCAAGCAAAAAGGTTTTACCCTAATTGAATTAGTGGTCGTTATTGTTATTTTAGGTATTTTAGCGGCAACAGCTGCGCCTAAGTTTATTAACATACAAGATGACGCTAATACCGCAACATTACAAGCGGTTAAGGCATCAATGCAAACAGCTAGTGCATTGGTGTATAGTAAATCATTAATTGCAGGTAATCAGGATACAGCTGCTGCAGATGCGCCCACTGTAAAAATAAACGGTTCAGATTTACCTATTAATTATGGTTATCCTTTAGCTGATTATGGCACTACAGCTACAGATCCTAATTGGACTAATATAATAGAGGTTGGAGGAGACTTCACTACAGTATTTGTTACTCCTAATTTTTATGTTTATCCTACAGGTAAGGACGCCCCTACAGCCGTAACATCATCTGATACTAATAATTGTTTTGTTTATTACACCCAAGCAGCTAATGCAGGTGATCCACCAACCATTACAGTAGTTGATTGTTTGTAGTCGCTGATATAGCAAAGCAAATTTTAATAAAAGAGAGCTAAGCTCTCTTTTTTCTGTTCTGGGCTACTTAGTCCATTATTCAAGAATGAAACAATTCAAGGATAAAAAATTGGCTTGTACAAAATAATACAGGCTAAGTGTGCGCTTTATATGCGCTTTATATGCGCTTTATATGCGCTTTACATATTAAGGGTATAAGCTAGCTGAATAGTTAAAAAACTAAGCGTTTTTAGTACCTGCCATTTAAAGGTAAATAACTTGTAGAACAGTGGTAATATATTTTGAAGGCTAATTAGATTAAGCTGATTAATAGTCATATATTTATCGCTTAAGCTTTAATGGTTTTAGTATTTTGAGTTATTTAATAAAAGGGCAGTAAAGGTAGTTAATATGAATTCCAAAGGCTTCACCTTAATCGAGCTGATTGTCGTTATTATTATTATTGGCATTTTAGCAGCCACCGCCGCGCCTAAATTTATTAATTTAAACGCAGATGCACAAACGGCGACATTGCAGGGCGTTAAGGCGACATTGCAGGGTGCTGCGGCTAAGGTACATAGTAAGTCGCTGGTTAAAGGTAATCAAAAGCTTGTCACTGGTACGGTTAATATTGGTGACGGTGGTGGGGCGGCTAATGATGGTGAATTAGCTATTACTTTTGGTTATCCAGTAGCCAATGAAGACGACTGGCAACGATTGCTTAGTCTTGATGTCGCCGATTTCAAGTATCTTCAATTGGCTGGTACAGGGGGAAATGGAGATGTTATCGCTATCTATCGTAGTGATGTTACGCCGCCCACGAGCACAACGGACCCTTGTATGGTTTATTATGTTAAGCCGGCTAGTGCAGGCAGTAAACCTTCTTTTATATTAAACGACTGTATTTAGTGCCTTTGATATAGCTATTGCTGGTGGGGTAAATGTGAATATTTTTAACAGTCTGAAAAATAAAAGCGTAAATCAGGGTTTTACTTTGATTGAACTGATTATTGTGATCATTATCTTGGGCATTCTCTCAGTCACAGTAGCCCCTAAATTTTTCACCGCTAAGGGCTTTTCAGAATACGGCTATCGTACCGATGTGATAGCGAAATTACGCTTGATTCAAATCAAAGCCATGCAACAAACTCAAGCCGCACCAGACCCAGAAAACGAGAACCGATGCCACACTGTCTTGCTAACCGATAAAAAGTTAGGCACGCCTGATAACTGTGTTGACGAGCTAAGTTTTAACAGTACATGGCAAGATAGTACTACAAAAGTGAAGATAGCTGACCAAGACGATGTCATCTTTTCTGGGGAAAACATAACTGACAATAGCTTTTCATTTGATAGTATGGGCCGACCATCCTCCTCCTGTAATGCTCCTTGTCAAATCACCATTAAAGGTGAGCAAACTATCAGTGTGCAAATAGAGTCAGAAGGTTATATTCATGCGCTTTAAGCAAAAGGTATCCCCAACATTGACCCTGCCCACTAAAGCATCACAGCAAGGTTTCACCCTCATTGAAATCATTGTCGGTATTGTGGTGTTATCAATTGCCTTTTCGATATTTACCACGTTAATTTACCCGTTAGCTAATCAAAGTGCTAAGCAAGTACATCAAATTAAAGCGGCAGAACTTGGCCAGTCGATGATCAATGAAATTATTGCTAAAGCCTTTGATGAAAATTCTGATAAGTCGGGCGGTATTTATCGCTGTGGTGAAAGTGGTGCAACAGCATGTTCTTCAACGCTAGCTGATGAAGAGTCAGGGGCAAGAGAGCGATTTGATGATGTTGATGATTATAATAATTTATCAATAATGGAAAGTTCGTTGGGAGGTGATGACTCTCTAAACGATATCTATGTTGGTTATCAAATTAACGTTAAGGTGATCAACGATAGTGATTACGATGGCGACCATGACGATGAGGATGACATCTCTACCGCCAAGCTTATTACGGTAACCATCACCACACCGCAAGATTTCGATTTTGTTTTTGCGGTATATCGGGCGAATTTTTAATGTCTGGATCTAAAAATAACCTGAAAAATCATCCTAAGTATCAAGCTAAAAATCAGCAGGGCTTTACTTTAATTGAGCTAGTCACCGTGATTGTTATATTAGGTGTGCTGGCGACCGGTATTAGCTCATTTCTTCGCTTTGGCACGCAAAGTTATACCGATGCTGCAGACAGAGATGCCTTAATCTCTACCGCGAGATTCGTGGTGGAAAGGCTTAATCGTGAAGTTAGAAACGCATTACCTAATAGCATTCGTACTATCGGCGGCGATAAGAATCCATGCTTAGAGTTTGTGCCAATCGATAAAAGCGTGATTTATCTTGATATTCCTGTGGCACCAGAACCGGCAAGTGATAGTGTTGAGGTGCTTATGTTGGCAGGTGCTTTATCATCACAATATGTTGCTGTTTATGCGTTAAATAGTGACGATATATATAATAAAAAATCCGGTGTTATTGAAAAATTTTTACCATTTTTACCAGGAGATTATTCCGGCGATAGGCAAGTTGTATCAACAATAAGATTTGATAGCGAGATTAGATTTAATGAGGAATCGCCAACCGAACGTTTGTATTTTATTGGCTCACCGGTAAGTTATTGTGTTGAAGATCAAGCTATTTATCGTTACCAAGCTTATGGTTTTGGCAATTACGATTACGATAGCGATGGCAGGCCACTTAGGCCACTTATCACCAAAACTACTGAGAAAGTGTTAATGGCAGAATATGTCGATAATTATTCATCGTCTGGCACTGTTCTTCCCTTTAAAACCAGTGCAGCGACGTTACAACGAAATGGCTTAGCACTCATCAGGTTGAAGTTTGCTCGTAACCTAGAAGAGATTGTCTTTAATAATGAGATACAGGTGCCGAATGTTCCATAAACAATCGTTTATACTAACAAAATTGCCTCGCAAATTGCTTAGCCAATCAGGAAAGCCCCGATACCCAAATCAACAAGCGGGTAGCGCATTAGTTATCGCTATTTTTGTGATTATTGTCCTGTCAGTGCTCGGCGCCGCTTTAGTGAAAATGTTAGACTCGAGCCAAGAAAGTGTCGCCTATGAAGTATTAGGAACACGGGCTTATACGGCAGCACAGAGTGGCTTACAGTGGCAGTTGGCTGAAGTATTTCCGTTAAACGGCCCTGCCATTGCTTGTAAGGCTGATATTAACAATTCCCCCCTTATTTTTGACAATACGCTGGGCTTAGCACAGTGTAAAGTTAGTGTTAGCTGCGATGACTTTGATCGAGATAATGGTATTCGTTATTACACAATCACTGCCACTGGCACCTGTGTTATTAACAACGAAGAAACCTCAAGAAAAATAGCGGTGGAAGCACATAGCCTGCTTTGATTTTGTATCAAACTTTCTATATCAAACTTTCTGTATCAAACTCTCTGTATCAAACTCTCTGTAACTGCCGAGATTAATCGCTAAAGACAGGATTGAAGCTAAGCAAATTATGAAGAGGAAACACTAGATACTTAGTCAAAAGCGTAACACTTAACTCGCTTTTGACCCTACTGCCTAAGATAGCCGTTGCCGCCATTTTAAACGCTAAGCATAAGCTTGACTGGGTTAAATATCTCATCAATATTTTAGCTGCAATCATAGTCAAAATAACGACTTAGCTAAATCTATTAATATCGAAGAGGGTCAAGTCGGGCTTAAAATATCCTACTAGCATCTTACTAATATCTCACCACCTATGTTGTCTCAGAGTAAATTTTTTCAGTGACAAACCCAACCGTTAAAGCCATTCAACCTGTTGCTTACTTGGCAATAGCTGCGTTTTTAAAAATAGAATATTAAGACAAGCCATGAGTCGACGGCTTTATCAGTAGGCCTTAGCTGGATTGAAATTATTGTTTATCCTCCCACATACCTGTCAGCTGTTTTACGCTATGGTCATTTTAATAGCCATATTATTGTAAATCTGATTGCTCTTTGTAGCTTTTTTGTCTTTGGCTGATTTTCACCACAATGGCAGAGTAATTTAATCAGCAGCTTACTGGAATGCTGATTTTACTCACCCTCACTTTACTTACATAGATACTTACAACGTTAACAGTCGATCTGGTATTAAGTCGTTAGAGGTGTCTGTTGTTAACTATTACGAGACCTTCTCTGTTCAAGCAGCCACAACAAAGGTGCCTGAGCCTAGCTTCTTATTGATTTAAGCCGCAGCACTTCTAGGGTTTATATGGCGTAAACCTATTCCATAATAGCTTGATAAAAATCTTACCAACCCCGTCCATTTAAAAGCAAGTAGCGACAGCCTGATTGAAGGTGAAAATAATCCCAATGACAAGGCTGTTACAGGCAAAAAACGCGATGCCAAACAAGTGACTTAAAGGAATAGGCTGAGATCAGACAGATAAAGTGAAAACAGCGGCCCTTGCCTTATTGTTACAAAAATGATAAAAAACCCCTCCTTTTTCTCTTTATTGTTAACCTCTTGTTGTTGGGGTGATAATAAATTGGCTTTGTACGAGTTTCGCAAGTATAGCCTTTTGTATTTGGGGTTCTTTTAGAGAGATGAGACAAAAGTCTCATCCGATTCAATTATTGATCAAGATGTAATTTTCAAAGCACAAGTTTAGTTCAGCTTTAAGGTCAGCTGCTTTGGATATTTAAGGGATTAAGCGTATGAAGTATTTTATTTATTTATTTGTGTGTTTGTTTTCATTTTCGGCAAGTGCCTTTGAAGATGCTGCTGTTTATAACTACCATACTCGCTCGCCGGGTAATGATATTTTTGCATTTAAGGGGGCATCGAGTGCAAATTTGCCAGATGAGTCCAATTCCCCATTAACGGAAGTTGAAGCTACTGATACCGAGTATGCCGCTTTAAAGTCTGATGACAGTACTTACCTAGAGAGTAAGGCAACTGAAGAAACAAACTTCCCATCAATGCGCTCTGTTATTTTTATAGAGCAGGAAGAATCTACTGTTACTGAACTCGATATATTGTGGAATGGTAATGTTAAAAATGATCAAAACCAAAACCAAAACCTTAGTGTTACTTTATATATTTGGAATTTCGAGAGTAAAAGCTACGAAAACATAAAATCAGAAAAATCTAATGAAGAAATTGATCTTAAATATTCGTTAACACTTGATATTACTGACTATATTGGTGGCAAGGAAGAAAATAGCATCATTTTATATGCCGTTGCAAAACCTAAGAATGGCAACAGTAATGGAAACGGCAATGGCAACAATAATGGTAATGGTATTACCCTTTATACAGACTACGTACAAGTAACCGTTACCGTACCAGAAAGCGCTAGCACCATTGCACACTATAAATTTGACGAAACAGGCTATGTCGATGATGCAGTGATAGATGAAACCGGTAACTTTAGTGCACAAGCGGTTAACGGTGCCACTACCGGCAATGAGTCACCAGCATTAACGGGCAACCCAGGTACTTGTGGTTATGGCGCATTTGACGGTATTAATGATTATATTGAACTGCCGGAGTCATTTGAAAATCTACAAAACAGTTTTACAATAACGGCTTGGATTAACCCAGAAAATGTCAACAGTGGCTCAAGAATATTTATTGATGATGAAAATAACCAACAAGGCTTTGGTTTTAGTTTAGGTGATGCTGGCAATGGCCAATTACGTTTTTTTTCGCGTGGAGTTAATCCGGTCAGTGTTGATACTACTGCCTCTATCACGGCCAATACATGGACTTTTGTTGCGGCCGTACACAATAGCGCTACTACAACAAGAACACGGCAAATATATATAAATGGGGTGGCGCAAACGCTTAATGATGGTAACACCAGTAGTACTTATAACGGTACTTGGGGCACTGACAGCGGACTTGCTAGTATAGGTGGTGAAACAAATTCATCAGCAGAAGGTGGTAGTCGTTTTAAGTTTACTGGCAAGATTGACGAAGTTCATGTATTTAAAGGTGCGCTGACAGCGACAGAAATTAAGCAGGTTTATAATCAAAAGCATGCTTGTGCAGAGCCGGCTATTGATCATTATGAAATTGTTCATGATGGCAATGGTTTAACTTGTGCGGCTGAGCCAATTACCATAAAAGCTTGTACCAATAGCGACTGTACAACTGAAAGTACTGAATCGGTCAATGTAGACTTTACTATTACCACACCAGAAGGCAACAAGGAGAAAAAAGCTTCACTAGAATTTACGGGTAGCAGCAGCTTTAAATTTAACCATGTTACCGCTGAGACGATTGTATTATCGATTGATACTAGCAATGCTGTTGAGTGCTCAGGCGTTGATACCGGTTGTGAGATGACTTTTTCTGATACTGGCTTTAGGTTTCTTTATGGTGATAGCAATAGTGAAATTATTAGCGCGCAAACGGCAGGTAAAGAGTTTGGTGAAACGGTAAAGTTACACGCTGTTAAAAGTGAAAATGGTGTTTGTGAAGGACTTTTCAGTGGTGATGTAAAGGTAAGCCTTGCTCAACAAAATATTACCCCTAACCTGGATTTTAACGCTGGTTTAGCATTTCAAACCAAGGGTATTACTATCGCAAAACATCCAAAATTTACCGATGACGTGATACTAAATTTTGGTGCTGACAGTATGGCTACTATACCAAAAGCAAATTATCTTGATGCGGGAAAAATTCGCTTACATGCTAATTATTCCAAGAACGGCATTACGCTTGAGGGTAGCTCTAATAATTTTTGGGTAAAACCAGCGCGCTTTGCTATAACGGCGACTAATAGCAACGGTGATCTCAATGGTAATAGTGCGGATAGTCAAATAAAACACAAAGCAGGTGAAAACTTCAATTTTACTGTTAGCGCATTGAACCTTGCGGGTGATTTAACGCAAAACTATCGCCAAGCAGACGGGAGGCTACAGTTAAAAGTCTCGCGAGTAGCGCCTTCACTAAACGGTGCAATTGATGGCCGTTTTACCTACGCAGCAGGGCAGTTGATCACCGCTACCCCTCTAGCTCAAGATGTAACGCTCACCAGTTTTAATGAGGGCGTGAAAGGTCAATCGGACTTTAATGGTGCTCAATATGATGAAGTTGGGATCATTAAAAGTTATGTGCAAGATATTAATTATGGTGGTTTGGGTAATAAAAATGGCCGGGTTGAAGCGAGAGGTATAGAGGTTGGGCGTTTTACGCCAGCTTATTTTAAGCAAACTGTTAGGGAAGAACATAAAGGTGATTTTGATGCTTACCCTTACCCTGATGAAACAGGGGTTTGTAGCTTTTCTGACTGGGCTTATACCGGACAACGCAGCACAGATGATAAAGGCGCTATTGCTTATAGTCTTCAACCAAAAATAACCATTACCGCATTCAATGCTAATAACGCCATCACAGAAAATTATACCTTGGGCCAGCCTGAAGGTTTTATGAAGTTGTCGGCCAGTGGTGTTGATATTAGGTTACCGACATATGATAAAGTGCAGCAAGTTGTTGACAGTACAAGCGATGCTCATGATCCCGTTGCTATTAGTGCCGTTATGCACACAGGTAGCTTAACGGCCAGTCCTGATAATGCAGGTGAATTGCTTTATACTTTTTCGAAAAATGACCATTTCAGTTATCGCCATGATGGTAGCAGTTTATTAGCGCCTTTTACGGCAAAAATCCCCTTTGTTACTGAGCAAGTTAATGATACAGATGGCATAAAACTAGCCATAAATCTCCCGACCAATAAAGTAGCAGAATCAGCCACCAAGCCCTTTGTTACCGAGGGAGTTCAAATTCGCTTTGCTCGTATGGTAGTACAAAATAGTTACGGCTCAGAGAATGCCGAGTTACGATCGCAGTTAAGTATTGAAGTCTATGATGGTGCAAGCTTTAACACGCATACCGATGAAAGTTGTGTAACGCCGCTTATTGGTAGTGAAAAGGACGGGGCTAAATACTCAGGCAATCTGGATCTTTGGGAATATCGTTTAATCGACATTGATGGAGGTGATGACATAGAGGCAATTGATACCCAAGCTAGCGTGTCAGATGATTTTTATTATGGTATTCAAAACCAATTATTTTTCTCCAAGCCCGAAGAACAAGGGGCGCTCGAATGGGAGTATCAAGTGCCCACTTGGTTAGCATTTAAGTGGAATACCTTAGACGCTAATAATGATGGGAATTTTTACGATGACAACCCAAGTGCGACATTAAGCTTTGGGACTTATCGTGGTAATGACCGAATTATCTCATGGTACGAAGTCCTCAATTAATATTACGCTTGGCTAACTTCAGATATTTATTTAATGCGATGGGGATAATGTTTATCGAATTATCTTTTTTAGTTAAATAATCTCAATATTTCATCATATTTTGTCATTGAAATAACACAAGCGCGATAGTCTGCGCTATGATAGCGTGCTAACAGTAAAAAATATCATTTGTCAGCTAATCTGTAGCGGGCAAATTAAGTACAACAATATTCTGGCAATTTGTTGCCTAGGTTATGTTTAAAGGACATTTCGACAATATGTTTAAGAAATTACGCGGCATGTTTTCTAACGATTTATCAATTGACTTAGGAACCGCAAATACCCTTATTTATGTAAAAGACCAAGGCATTGTTTTGAATGAGCCTTCAGTTGTGGCTATTCGACAAGACCGCTCCGGTGGCTCTAAAAGTGTTGCTGCCGTGGGTACGGCAGCCAAACAAATGTTAGGTCGCACACCCGGCAATATTGAAGCTATTCGTCCGATGAAAGATGGCGTTATTGCTAACTTTTTTGTGACTGAAAAAATGTTGCAGTACTTCATTAAACAAGTACACAGCAATAATTTTTTACGACCAAGCCCACGCGTTTTAGTTTGTGTGCCTTGCGGCTCTACACAAGTTGAACGACGTGCTATTCGTGAATCAGCACTAGGTGCTGGCGCACGTGAAGTGTATTTGATTG
Organism: Colwellia sp. MB3u-4; assembly: GCF_014077065.1. Lineage (NCBI taxonomy): Bacteria > Pseudomonadati > Pseudomonadota > Gammaproteobacteria > Alteromonadales > Colwelliaceae > Colwellia > Colwellia sp. MB3u-4. The sequence goes on from NZ_JACGVE010000068.1 coordinate 89,416, forward strand.
ATGAGCCTATGGCGGCAGCAATTGGCGCAGGTATGCCAGTGTCAGAAGCAACGGGTTCCATGGTGGTTGATATTGGTGGTGGTACCACTGAAGTCGGCATTATTTCTCTAAACGGTGTGGTTTATTCTTCTTCTGCCCGCATCGGAGGTGATAAGTTTGACGATGCCATTATTAATTATGTACGTCGTAACTTCGGTAGTTTAATTGGTGAAGCAACCGCTGAGCGCATTAAACATGAAATTGGCTCTGCCTACCCTGGCGACGAGGTACTTGAAATTGAAGTGCGCGGGCGTAATTTAGCAGAAGGTGTGCCACGTAGTTTCACTTTAAACAGCAATGAAATTTTAGAAGCGCTACAAGAACCGTTAACCGGTATTGTTAGTGCGATTATGGTTGCATTAGAGCAATCACCACCTGAACTAGCCTCAGATATTTCAGAGCGCGGTATGATTTTAACCGGTGGTGGCGCCTTGTTAAGAGGTATAGATCGCTTACTGATGGAAGAAACCGGTATTCCGGTTGTGGTTGCTGATGACCCACTAACTTGTGTAGCTCGTGGTGGTGGTAAGGCCATTGAAATGATTGATATGCACGGTGGCGATTTATTCTCCTACGAGTAGCATACTCATTATTTATCGCCATTTTGCTTAATACCCTTATCAAATGTACTCATTGATTAGCGTCAACTTCGTACATTTGCTGGGTATTTAAAGCCAATGGCGGTAAATAAATTAGCATTTATACAAGTTTAATTTATGAACCCTATATTTAAGCATGGACCATCTCCTGTGCACCGACTTGTTTTGGTGCTGCTTTGTTCTGCAACATTAATATTTTTTGATCATAAAATGAATAGCTTTGAGCCTGCTCGAGGCTTTTTGCAATCACTGGTCAGCCCATTACAGTATTTGGCTACCGCGCCAAAGCAAATGATGAATTGGGCGGCAGATAATATTATCACTCGTCGCCAACTCCTTGCCGATAATCAACAATACAAAATCAACGAGTTAGTCTTTCATGAGCAAGCTTTACAATTAGATATTGTTCAACGTGAAAATAATCGCCTCAGAGCCTTGCTTGCTTCACCATTGCGCGGTGATGCTAAAAAAATGGTGGCAGAAATTCTTAGCGTCGACAGTGACCCTTATACTCATCAAGTGGTGATCAACCGTGGTGCTAACGACGGCGTTTATGAAGGCCAAGCGGTCATTGATGATGAAGGCATTGTTGGCCAAATATTGCATGTGGGTACGACAAGTAGCCGCGTGTTATTGATCACTGATATTACCCACGCTGTGCCGGTGAGAATAAGCCGCAATGGGCTTAGGCTTATCGCTACTGGCGGCGGGGTTATTGATCGCTTAACCCATAATTATGTTCCTCACAGTAGTGATATTCGTACGGGCGATTTATTAGTGACGTCAGGCTTAGGCAGTAAATTCCCAGAAGGCTATCCGGTAGCAAAAGTTTCCGCCGTTATTCAAGATGAGTCACGGGCTTTTTCTCAAATTCAAAGCCAGCCAGTAGCCAAAATAGATCGTTTACGTTATGTGTTATTATTGTGGCCAGAGCAGAATAATCTTCAAGGGCCAAATAAAAGTAAAACATTGCCCGCTGAAAAGGCCAACATTAAATGAGTATTGTTAGTCGTTTAATTATGTTTTTAACGCTTTTAGTTGCACTACTCGCCAGTATTATGCCGCTACCCTTGAGCGTTGATGCTTTTCGCCCTGATTGGGTATTGGTTGTTTTACTTTACTGGTGTTTGGCATTACCCTCGCGCGTTAATGTTATTTCAGCTTGGGTTATGGGCTTTATTCTCGATGTTTTACTGGGCTCTACTTTAGGTGTGCATGCTGGCGCTATGGCGATTAGCGTTTATATTGTTGCAGGGAATTTTCAGAAAATACGTAACTTTTCTGTTTGGCAGCAAGCACTGATTATGGGTGTGTTATCGGCGTTATATCACTTAATTGTTTTTTGGTTACAACGATTTTTAACTGACGCTGTGTTTTTACCCAGTTACTTATATCCGGTGTTTACCACCATTATCCTCTGGCCCTGGGCTTTTTTACTCTTACGTAAAATAAGACGAAACTTTAGAATAACATAACATGTCTACTACTTTGATTTTGGCGTCACAATCACCGCGCCGACAAGAACTACTTCAACAAATGGGCTACGACTTTGTCTGTGCACCTGCAGATCTTGATGAAACTGTACTCGCAGCAGAAAAACCTGAACACTATGTCGCGCGCTTGGCATTAGCAAAAGCCCGAGTCATTGCCAAGCAATATGCTGATGATGTCGTGGTACTTGGCTCTGATACTAGTGTGGTCTTTGGTCAACATATATTAGGCAAACCTGAATCTCTTGCTGATTGTCTTACTATACTTAAGATGCTGTCGGGACATACTCATCAGGTAGTTACGGCGATTGCTGCTGTAAAAGGTGAACGTATTGATGTGGTTGTGGTCAGTACTGAAGTAGACTTTAAAATCCTCACCGAACAAGAAATAAAGCGCTATTGGCAAACAGGCGAGCCACAAGATAAAGCCGGTGCCTATGGTATTCAAGGAATTGCAGGACAATTTGTCAAACAAATTCGTGGTAGTTATTCTGCCGTTGTTGGCTTACCTTTATATGAAACAGCACAGCTGTTATCAGCATTTGGCGTAGAATCGTCAATGACACAAGCATAAATAGGAATCGATATGAGCGGTGAATTACTTATCAATGTTACGCCAAGTGAAACACGAGTAGCGTTAATCGAAAATGGTTCACTACAAGAAGTCCATGTTGAGCGTGAAACTCGGCGTGGCTTAGTCGGCAATATTTATCTGGGTAAAATTATTCGTGTTTTACCCGGTATGCAAGCGGCCTTTGTTGATATTAATCTCGGCAAAGCGGCTTTTTTACATGCCTCAGACATTAACTCTAAACTCATTTTAAACGAAGATAGCAGCAGTGAACAAGTGCCTGATATTAGAAATTTGGTGCATGAAGGCCAGCATATTGTGGTGCAAGTGGTTAAAGACCCTATGGGCACCAAAGGTGCGCGACTCACCACAGATATTACCATTGCGGCGCGTTATTTAGTGTTAATGCCTAACGCTAGCCACGCGGGAATATCACAGCGTATTGATGACCCAGCAGAGCGAAATCGTCTGAAATCGATTGTTACGCCTTATTGTTCGAAAGAGCATGGCTTTATTGTTCGCACCGCCGCTGAAGGTGCCAATATTGAAGAACTACAACATGATGCTGAGTTTTTGCGTCGCGTTTGGGCAAAAGTGGTTGAGCGAAAAGAGCGTAAACAAACCAAAGATCCTATCTATCAAGATTTATCGTTAGCATTTCGTGTGCTGCGCGATTTTGTTGGTGCCTCACTTGAGCGTATTCGTATTGATTCAAAACTCACTTATGAACAATTGCTTGAGTTTACCACTGAATTTGTCCCCAATTTAGCCCCTGTGTTGGAATGTTACCCAGGCGAACGACCTATTTTTGATTTGTTTAACGTTGAAAACGAAATACAGCGCTCATTGCATCGCAAAATTGATTTGAAATCAGGGGGGTCTTTGATCATAGATCAAACCGAAGCCATGACCACCATTGATATTAATACCGGTGCTTTTGTCGGGCATCGTAATTTAGAAGAAACAATTTTTAATACTAATATTGAGGCAACACAAGCGATTGCTCGACAGCTTAGGTTAAGAAACCTTGGTGGTATTATCATCGTTGATTTTATTGATATGAATATAAAAGACCATCAGCGCCGTGTTTTACATAGTTTAGATATGGCGATGGCGAAAGATAATGTTAAATACAGTTTGTCAGGTTTCTCCGCATTAGGCTTGGTGGAAATGACTCGAAAACGCACACGTGAAAGCCTAGAACATATTTTATGTGGTGAGTGTGAGGTATGTCACGGTCGTGGTTATGTGAAAACAGTAGAAACCGTTTGTTTTGAAATTCTACGAGAAATTGTGCGGGTAAATCGCGCTTATGACGCGGATAAATTTATTGTCTACACCTCATCATCGGTGAGTGAATCATTAGAAAATGACGAGTATCATAATTTGGCTGAGCTTGAAGTCTTCATCGGCAAGCAGATTAAAGTACAGACTGAAACCCTGTATAATCAAGAACAATTTGATGTGGTTATGATGTGATGCTGTTTTGTGTCTATGCTTTGAATTAGCAGGTCAAGTTTAAAGCACAATGAGCATGCAGGTCGCATTTAAGCTGTCAATTTGACGGAGAAAAGCCTGATATAATCTGTGCAAGTAGCATAAGTAGCTATCGTTTGGTTCCATTCCTATCAGTGAATAAAGTGTGTTGGTAAAATATTAATGAGTGTTTCCACGGTCTTAAATAGATGGCTCAAACGTCTGTATAAACTATTAGCAATTTTGTTAGTAGCTTTTGCCGTGTCAATTAGTCTATTGCGCTTATTTTTACCCTATGCACATAATTATCGCCAAGCGGTCGAAGATTATCTCAACAATAGCTATAAAAGTAACATCTCTATTGGTTCGTTAAGCATGGGCTGGGGTCAGTTAGGGCCAACATTGATCACCCAACAAGTTGAGCTTTTGTCTAATGACAAGAGTAAAATATACCTTGATAGTTTGGCGGTTGAATTGGACTTTTGGCGCAGCATGCGCTCAGGGAAACTGGTGACGCAAAACTTTGTTATCTCGGGCGCAGAATTAGTATTCGAACAAGCGGCACTGGCTAACTCCGCCGTAGAAATTTCTACCAATGAAGCGGATAATAAAGACTTAATAACGTCACTTTCCTCAATATTACTTGAACAAATTTCTCGTTTTTCGATTCGTGATAGTCATGTGCTTTATCATACCCTTAGTGGGGTGCGAGCCTTTACCATTAATGAATTGTTTTGGGTAAATGAAAACAATCAGCATAGAGCTAACGGTACTATTATCGTCGACGGTCTCAGCTCTAATAATTTAAAAGTGTTGTTAGACTTTCAAGGGCCAAGGTTTGATCAACTCAGTGGCCAAGCCTATTTAGAAGCCAATGACATTGACATTACCCCTTGGTTAGGGACACTTCTCGCGATTAAGGATGCCAACACCCACTCAGCGATTAATTTTAGTGCTTGGTTAAAGCTTAACACGGGTAAGCCCGAGTTTATTCAGGTCGCTCTTGGTGATAATGAAATCACTTGGCAACATCAGGGTAAAGCGCAAAAATTTGAGATTATAGGTGGTGATTTTCAAATAAAAATCTTAGACGAATTAGTGTTTAATCTAGCAAGCTCACCATTAACTGTTAAACGTAATGGTAGGGAAACTAATAAAATATCCTTGATGGCCAAGGTTAATGGTACCAATATCAATGGTTATATTAATGCTATCGAGCTAGCCAGTTTTGCCGGCGTATCACCGCTATTAGTTGACGATGTTGGCCTTGAAAAACTATTATTAGACCTTGACCCAGAGGGCCGAGTTGAAGAGATTCATTTTCGCAGTACTGCGGATAATTTCGCTATCACAGCCGCATTTAGCGATGTTGACAGCCATTTTAGTCAAGGTATTCCCGGCATTGACAATGTCAGTGGTGAATTAGTTTATGCTAATAATCAGCTGCAAATATCATTAAGTGCTGTTGATGGCGCACTCGATTTCGATAAACATTTTAAATACCCTATTCCTTACACTCGCTTAACGAGTTTGATCAATGCAAAGTTTTCAGCGGATGACTGGCAATTTTCGGTTGAAAATATAGAATTTAATTCGCCGCAGCTGAGTTTAAGTGCAGACGTAAAAATAAAGAGTGTTAAAGATCAAGCGATAACAATGTCACTCTTGGCGAGTGCAAGTCAGGATAATACAGAGTTTGCTGAATATTTTTATCCCCATCTATTAATGGGTGAGGGTTTGGTGAACTACTTAAATGGCGCGATTGTTAATGGTAAAATTAAGCAGGCTTTAGTGTTATTTAATGGGCCATTAAAAAGCTTTCCGTTTAACCACCGTGAAGGTGTTTTTGTGGTTGACGCTGAGTTGTCTCAAAGTACATTTAAATTTGACCCACAGTGGCCGGCGATTGAAAACTTCGCCGCGAACTTAAACTTCACCAATAATAGTATGCTTATTACCGGCAGAGAAGGCACATTGTCGGGTATTGACGTTAACGGTGTTCAAGCCGCTATTGCTGAGTTAACAGGTAGTCAAGTATTAACAGTTGACGCCGACTTTACTCAAACCGAGCCGCAATTAGTGCAGCAACTGATGGCGGCGAGTCCAATGCAAGAAACGATTGGTGTAACATTAGAGCAAGTGGTGGTTTCAGCGCCGATTAATGGTGATTTCTCTTTAACATTACCATTAAATAATCCTGCAGCTGTTATCGCTAAAGGTTATGTTGAGTTTAAAAATAATCATCTCGCGTTACAAGCACCGCGAATGGACTTTAGCCAAGTTAATGGCCGTTTAGACTATTATAATGATCGAATAACTGTTTCGGGTCTTGAGCTTGATTGGCGTGGTATGCCGTTAACTATTAATGTTACCGCTGAACAAAAACCTGAGCACTATAAGGTCAGTATTGAAACACTAGGTCAGTGGAAAACTAGCCAATGGCAAAGACAATTACCTGATGAATTAGTGAAATATGCCGACGGTAAAATAGACTGGCAAGGTATGCTAGCACTGAATATTAGTGATGATAAATTTAACTATGATTACCAAATAAACTCAAGCTTAGATGAGGTGAATTTAGCCTTACCCGCACCTTTTAGTAAGCGCATAGGCGAACAAGTTGCAGTAAAAATTCACGCCTTTGGCAATAAGCTTAATAGCACCATAAACGCGGATATGGGTGATGAACTAGGCTTTTATGCTTTACTGGATCATCAACAAACGCGTTTTTCATTAGCGCATTTAGTGCTAGGCAAGCAAACCTTAGGGTCACCCATTTCAGGCTTTCATATTAGTGCTGATCTAGCCCAAGCAAATTATCAGCAATGGCAGCCTTTAGTGTTAGATATTTTGGCGGCTGTTGAGCCCACACCAGACAAGATAAACCCATCAGCTGTGTCATCCGATATACAGACCCATGAGCAGAGCTTATTATCAGCGCCTGATAAAATACAGGCTCAGGTGGGCAACTTAATGGTTTATGATAAAAATTTCCAGCAAGTCAATTTTGACTTTACACCTGAGTTGGATGGATGGCTGCTCAATATCAATGCTAAAGCACTAAAAGGCTCAGCTAAGTTTTATCCTGACTGGCATCAGCAAGGTATAGACATTAATGCAGATTTTGTGCATTTAACCAGCGCTAAAAATGAGTTAGTGCCAGCAGAGAGCCTTGAAGGTTTTGTTGATAACACTTTGGTTAATAACACGTCAGTTGATAAAACTATGACTGATGAAAATCTGATCGATGAGGCAGAGGTTACTGAGGAGACAAAATCTGGCAGCACAACATCAGTAAAACTAGCGCCAACTCACGAAGTTGAGCCAGCGGTTGGCGAAGTAAAGCCAATTCAACAAAGTAACACAGTAACTGAATCTGAGCCAATAAACTCAGTTGAACAGCCAATATCGTCACCGATTGACACTGAGCGTAATGCGGAACTTTTTGCTAATGTGCCACCATTAAAGGTGACTTGTGCCAGTTGCCAGTATGATAATTATGACTTTGGTGAGGTAAGTTTCACCTTAGAGCGAGCAGATGAAGATACATTATTATTGAAAAATTTCAGTTCTAAACGCAATAATAATACGCTGGCATTTAACGCTCAGTGGCAACAAGACAATGAGGGGTCAAATACTCGTGTTACCGGCACCTTGGCGACTGATGATGTGGCGGGTGAAATAGCGCAATTAGGTTACGTTTCGATTATAAAAGATAGTGGTGTCGAGATGAAGTACAACCTTGATTGGCAGGGTGGGCCGCATGACTTTGCAACTGAGACGCTTAATGGCGAGCTATCAACAACATTTGATGATGGCTATTTGGCTGATGTTGATGATAAAGGCGTGCGTATTTTATCCTTGTTAAGTTTGCAGTCACTGGTGCGTAAACTTAGTTTTGATTTTAGAGATATTTTTAGTGATGGTATGTTTTATAGTGAGCTAAAAGGTCACTTTATGGTAAAAGATGGCGTGGCATATACTGATAATATTCAGATGAATGGCACTGCCGGTGATTTAACCATAGTGGGTAATACTAATTTAAATAATGGTAACCTTGACTATCGGATGACATATAAACCCAATTTAACCTCTAGTTTGCCGGTATTGGCTTGGATTGCGACACTAAATCCCGTAACCTTTTTAGCGGGCATGGCACTGGATGAAGTGATCACGTCGACGGTAATTACTGAAATTAATTTTGAAGTAACAGGAAACTTAGACGATCCGCAATTTAAACAAGTCAGTCGTAAAAATCAAAATATCAGCGTTGGCCGTTCATCACCGCCTAAAATAGTTGAAAATATTTCAGAAGATGCCTCTAAAATCAAGGCTTCAGAGCAGCCTGAAGAACAACCTTTGTAGTGGGACTTTGATAGATGATATGGATGGATAACCTTGATTAATGATGATAATGGGTAATAAAATAATGCAAATTTGTGCGATACAAATGTCTTCTAATACCCGTGTTGAAGACAATATTGCTGATATTGAAGAGCAATTAGCTACTCTGGAACTAGCGCAACAACAACTGGTTTTGTTGCCTGAATGCTGTTTGTTTTTTGGTGGTAAAGATAAAGCGCAACTGGCGTTGGCAAAAGAAAACCAGCAAAGCAATGGGCTAAAAACTCGGCTTGGAAAACTGGCAATAAAATATAATGTTTTTCTCGTGGCGGGCAGTATTCCCGTACTATCAAATCAGCCAGAAAAATTTACTAACAGTTGTTTTGTTTTTTCCCCTGAAGGCCAAGAGCTTGGGGGCTATGATAAAATTCATTTGTTTGATGTTGCGGTGCAAGACAACGAAAAAAATTACTGTGAATCTCGTTATGTCAAAGCCGGTGATCATACTAGCGTAGTGAATGTTGCTGGCGTTAAGGTTGGCTTGTCCATTTGTTATGATTTGCGTTTTCCAGCACTATTTCACCAGTTATGCCAACAAGGGGCAAAAATTATTACCGTACCCAGTGCTTTTACTCGGGTAACGGGCGCCGCACATTGGCAAACCTTATTGCAGGCGCGCGCGATTGAAAATCAAGTATATATTGTTGCCGCAGGGCAAGAAGGTGTGCATTTAAATGGCCGGGAAACTTGGGGCCACAGTATGATCATTAGTCCATGGGGCGAAATACTGACTCAGCTTGATACCTCAAAAGGTATTATTTGTGCTGATTACCAAGAACAAGAATTAGACAAGGTGCGTAAAGCTATGCCTGTTGCCACTCATAATCGTTTTAAAAATAAGTTGATGTCGTATGAATAATGTTGAGATAGAGCTTTTAGCCAATAGTGAAATTGATCAAAGTATGCTGATGGATACCTTGGATAACATTTTCCAACGTAAAGTCGATTTAGCGGATTTATATTTTCAATCCAGTAGCCATGAATCATGGATGCTGGAAGACGGTATAGTCAAAGAAGGCTCTTATAACATCGAACGTGGTGTCGGTGTACGTGCTATATCAGGTGAAAAAACCGGCTTTGCTTACTCTGATGATATTTCGCCCAGCGCATTAAAAAAAGCGGCTGATGCGGCGAAAGGCATCGCTAATGCTGAAAAGTCTGCGCGAGTGCAAGTTTTTGATGGCAAAAAGATGCAGCAAAATCCCGCTCAATATCAGGCAACAGATCCACTGGCTAGTTTGCCTCAAGAGCAAAAAATAACCTTATTACACGAAGTAGAGGCTCATGCCCGCAGTGTTGATAAACGGGTTAAGCAAGTGATTGTTAACTTGTCAGGTATTTATGAAAAAATATTGGTGGCGGCCAGTGATGGCACTTATGCTACCGATATACGACCATTAGTACGGCTTAATTGTTCGGTGTTAGTGGAAGAAAACGGTAAGCGAGAGCGCGCTAGTTCCGGTGGTGGTGCACGTACAGATTATAGTTATTTCTTTGAGTTAGAGCATAATAAACCACGTTATTTAGCCTATGCAGAAGAAGCTGTTCGCCAAGCGTTAGTTAACTTAGTCGCGATTGATTCACCAGCAGGATTATTACCGGTAGTGCTAGGTGCCGGCTGGCCAGGAGTATTACTTCATGAAGCGGTTGGTCATGGTTTAGAAGGTGACTTTAACCGTAAAGGCTCTTCAGCATTTTCGGGAAAAATTGGCCAAAAAGTTACCTCTGATTTATGCACTATTGTTGATGATGGCACTATGGAAAATCGTCGTGGTTCGATCAGTATTGATGATGAAGGTACGCCAGGGCAGTACAACGTGCTGATTGAAAAAGGTGTACTCAAAGGTTACATGCAAGACAAACACAATGCCGGTTTAATGGGCGTAAAGCCCACAGGTAACGGCAGACGTGAATCTTATGCACACTTACCTATGCCGCGCATGACCAACACTTATATGTTGGCAGGTGAACATAAGCCTGAAGACATTATCAAATCAGTTAAAAAAGGTATTTACGCCCCCAATTTTGCCGGTGGGCAGGTTGATATTACCTCGGGTAAATTTGTTTTCACTAGTTCAGAAGCGTATTTAATTGAAAATGGCGAAATTACTTCACCCATAAAAGGCGCTACTCTCATTGGCAGTGGCCCTGAGGCCATGAAGAACGTGAGCATGGTGGGTAATGACTTGAAACTAGATGCTGGTGTGGGTGTTTGTGGTAAAGACGGTCAGAGCTTGCCAGTTGGTGTTGGTCAACCGACCTTGAAGATTGATCAAATGACGGTAGGTGGTACGCAATAACGCTGGTCTAAAGTGCGACTCTAACGATTCATAAAAAAAGCCCTTTCGGGCTTTTTATATTTTAAGTGATGAAAAAAATTAAGAATCTTTGAGGCGAATGCCTTTCGCTTCAATGGTAATTTTACCGTTTTTCATTAAATTACCTACGGTGGCCTTAAAAGTTTTTTTACTGACCCCTAAAATACGCTTGATCAATTCTGGGTCACTTTTATCATGCAACGGACTAAAACCGTCGTGCTCGGCAATATGAGCTAATAAGACCTCACTAAAGTCTTTAACTTTACCTTCGCCTGGGCGGGTCAATGATAAATCAATACGACCATCTTCACGTACTTGCTTGATATAACCAGTTATTTTTTTACCCGTACGTAATGGCTTAAATATTTCATTATCGTAAAGTAAACCCCAGTGCAGATCATTAATAATCGCTTTAAAACCCAAGTCAGTTTTTGTGGCAATGGTTAATGTTACTTTATCCCATTTTTGATATTCGGCTGGCCAAATATCAATAAACTTATCTAACTTACTTGAGGCGACTAAACGGTCAGTTTTTAGATCGAGAAAGATCCTAACAAGATAATACTTGCCCGCTTCCATAGGAGTGTGTTGTTGGTTATAAGGTACCAGTAAATCTTTAGGTAAGCCCCAATCTAGAAAGGCACCCATTTTATTGACTTGGCTAACTTTTAACGAGACAAATTCATCAACTTCCGCTAATGGCTTTTCCGTTGTTGCCACGATTCTATCTGCAGTATCTGCATAGATAAAAACCTTAACTTCACTACCCACTTGGCAATTTTCAGGCACAAAGCGATTAGGTAATAACAGTTCACCTAATTCATTTGCATTTAAATATGCGCCATTGTCAGTAATTGCTACTACAGGAAGAGTGTTGTATTTGCCGATGCTTGCCATGTGAATTCTTGAGGTCAGTTAACTTGCGGCTATAATAACCGATCTGGCGGCAAGTTAACTATAACTTTCAATGCTGGGGCTAATTTTTATTTAACTCTGCTGCTTTTAATTGCATATTTAGTTTGGTTTGAATGTATTCACTATGTCGTAAATGCAACAAATCGGCAATCTTACGAATAATATGCTCCTCAATGCTGGCGAGTTCGCCATCGGCATAAGCGACCTGCCATAACAGCTCTAACATTCTCACCCGTTGTTCAGTACTGTAATTTTCGTTGATTTTAGAGGTAAATTGGTAAAAATCAGTAGCGTGTTCACAAAGTAAGAGCGAGTGCTTTATGATCTCAGTGACTTCATCGCTAGTTAAATGAAATTGACTAGCGATAATATCATTGAGTTTTTGTTGCTCAGCTTTATCAAGCTGACCATCGGCAAGCATGACTTCACATAATAATACACTACCGGCAATTTCTAAGCTTAACTCATCTGCTTGCTGATTATTTTCTTCGCCTAATAATTGGAAAAAGGCACTAATTTTTGACAACATAAATTACTCTCTTTGTAGATGATGAATATTAATGTACTTACTTTTAGGGACAAGTGCTTAATTAACTTACTGTTAATAAAAAATTGTAACCTTGAATATGCATAGCTTAACTCAAGTGCCTTGGTTGCGGTTAATTAAGCCACCAACAAGGACTGTGGTATTGTTAATGCTCAGTTTTTTACTTTTGTTGTTAGTGATCTTTGGTACCTTTTTCGATATATTAACGTAAAATACTTTTTTGATCATGGTGTGTATTACCTGTGTTTATATTAAGCGGGTTCATGGCTAAGTGACGGTAGACAGTAGTCATTTTTTTGGTATTACCCTAACCTTGGGCCAATAAGTACAAGAGCAACGCTTAAACGCCATTTTGTAGTATTTATCCAAAGGTTATTCTGGTATTAGTTAATTCGACTAAAAATTTTTATAAAAGTTTACTTAATAGTGAAAAAAACCAATATGTTATTAAAGTCACTATTAACTTAAGGCCTCATTTGTTTTTTTATAATAAGGAGATGTCTTAACTTATTGTTATATAATGTTATTTTATTATAATTTGGACCGTTTTGAAAAGCGGCGCGAATGTTGTAACAAGCATTTACAACTTTGTTAGTTTTGTAGCCAGTAATTTCTGTATCCTATTGGCAATTAAATTAATATTTACAACTATTTAGACTTTACGAGGACGAAATCGTGACACGGAAAAAACAAATAATTATACCTATTGTCATTTTAATCGCTGGTTTTTTGATTTTCTTTTTATTTTCAAGTATGAAAAAACCACCGGAAGAAAAAGCCGTTGTTGATAATACCCCTATCGTTGCTGTTGAAGCGATTTCACTTGCCCCCATGACCTTACTCGTAGATTCATACGGTGTGGTTAAACCAAAATATGAAACTGAATTAGTCGCTCAAGTTAGCGGAGAAGTTGTTGAATTATCAGAAGAATTTGTTCGTGGTGGTTTTGTTCAGCAAGGTCAACTATTGGCCCGTATAGATCCCAGCGATTATCAAGCCGCACTCATTGAAGCCCAAGCAACCATGGCATCAGCACAGGCATCCTTAGAGCAGGAACGTGCGCAAGGGCAAGTTGCTGAGCAAGAATGGCAACGTATTACCGATGCAGCGCCTACGCCGTTGAGTTTACGTAAACCACAATTAGCCCAAGAAGTAGCACGAGTAAAATCCGCACAAGCGTTTATTCTGCGCGCTAAACGTAATTTAGAACGCACCGAAATTAGAGCACCGTATGATGCGATGATCGACAGCCGTAATGTCGGCTTAGGTTCGTTTGTTGGTACCGGTAGTATGATAGGTAAATTACTCGGTATTGCCATTGCTGAGGTACGTTTACCCGTTGCCGATAATCAATTAGAGTTTTTAATTGCACAAGGTAAAGGCGCCAGTGTTAATTTAACCGGCATATTTGCTGGCCGTGAGACCTTATGGGCAGCGAAAATTGTCCGTAGTGAAGGTGTTATTGATAGCAAAAGTCGCATGAGTTATTTAGTGGCTGAAATTTTTGACCCTTATGCTTTACGAGATAACAATCAAAAAACGCCGCTACGCTTTGGTGCTTATGTTAAGGCAAAAATTTTAGGGGAAGCCATAGCACAAGCGGCCAGTGTGCCGCGTTATTTAGTTGAAAATAGTCGCGTTGCGCTGTTGGACAGTGAATCGAAATTACATTACTCAGCAGTAAAGATTGTTCACCAAGATGGTCAAAATGTCATTATTTCAGGTGGTTTAGCTGATGGTGACCAATTAATTGTCTCAGCGCTTGACTACCCAGTTGACGGGATGAAACTGGCGTTAATTACTGACCAAGCTGACAAGCTTAATGATCAGCCAGAAGATGCTATTGCAAGTGAGTCGCAAGTGGCATTAAATGACAGTGATTCAGGGGAATAACCATGAGCACTCTTAAGCCTAAAAAACCGGCTGAAATTGACCACAGCATTGACACTCATCGCGGCATTATAGCTTGGTTTGCTCGTAATAGTGTCGCCGCCAACTTATTGATGATTTTTATTTTAGTGGGTGGTTTACTCACCATTCAAACCATCAACAAACAAATGTTTCCGCAAGTTAAGATCAATTGGATTTCATATACAGCGCCATATCCTGGAGCCGCACCACAAGAAGTCGAAGAAGGCATAACCATTAAAATCGAAGAGGCATTGGATACGGTTCAAGGCCTTAAGCGTGTTATTACTTATTCAAATCGTAACTTTTCTAACGGTTGGTTTGAAGTTGAGTTAGATTATGATCCCCAAGTCGTGTTGGAAGAAGTTAAATCAGCAATAGACTCAATCTCTAGCTTCCCTGATGGCATGGAGCGAATAAAAGTCGAGCGGGAAAAATTTCGTCAAGAAGTGATGTACTTGAGTTTATATGGCGATCTAACCAACGGCGAATTAAAAGAGCTTGGCCGTAAAATACATAATGAAATTCAGCAACTACCTGCGGTTAATATTTCTGATTTATTTAGTGGTTTAGATTATGAAATCTCGATTGAAGTTAGCAAAGATAAGCTGCGAGAGTATGGCTTAAGTTTTAATGATATCGCCAATGCGGTGCGCAGTTCTTCTCGTAATATGTCGGCGGGACAAATCCGTGCAGAAAATGGTTATATTAACCTAAGGGTAGAAAATCAAGCTTATCGAGGCTATGAATTCGAACAAATTCCTGTGGTAACTTTAGCCGATGGCACGCGTATTGTATTAGGCGAAATTGCCACTATTATTGATGGCTTTGAAGAAGGTCTACAATATTCTAAGTTCAACGGTGAAAACTCAGTCACCTTATTTATCGGTGCCGCTGATAACCAAAGCATCACAGATATTGCCAGTGTGGTGAAAAAATACGTTGAAGAAAAGTCAGCAATATTACCCGCAGGGGTCAAGTTAGAAACTTGGGTTGACATGACCTACTACCTTGAAGGTCGCTTAAACATGATGGTAGACAACATGCAAAGTGGTGCTGTGTTGGTATTTTTAATGTTGGCGCTATTTTTACGCGTGCGCTTGGCTTTTTGGGTGATGATGGGATTACCGGTTTGTTTCCTCGGTACTTTATTTGTCATGCCACTTGAGTTTGTTAATGTCACCATCAACGTTATTAGTTTGTTCGCCTTCATTTTAGTACTAGGCATTGTGGTTGATGACGCGATTGTTATGGGGGAGAGTGCCCATGAAGAAATTGAAGAGCATGGCCATAGTACCGACAATGTTATTCGTGGTGTCAAGCGTGTTGCCATGCCGGCCACCTTTGGTGTTTTAACTACGATTGCGGTATTTTTGCCATTTCTTTTTGGCGAAGGGCCGTCTTCAGCCTTTGGTAAAGCTATTGGCTCTGTGGTTATTTTGTGCTTAATTTTTTCTTTGATTGAATCTAAACTTATTTTGCCTGCGCACTTAGTTAAAATGAAAATGAAAGCATTTAACCCTAAAAATCCGATTGATAGATTACGCGCCTGGATTGATAGCAAGTTAAAAAGCTTTATTGAGCATGTTTATAGCCCAGCTTTAGCAATATTTATTCAATATCGTTATGGGGTATTAATGTTTTTTATTAGCTTAATGCTCATCAGTGGTGGTTTGTTTAGTGGCGGTTTTGTTCGTTTTGTTGGCCAGCCTAAAATTCCACATGATTTTCCGCGTGTTACTGTCGAAATGAATGTTGATGCTTCTGAAAAAGCGACCTTAGATACCTTGCTAAATATTCAAGGGGTTATTAACCGTATTGATCAAGAAATCACCGAGCAATACGGTAATTCAATGATCTCTGATATGCAGGTCGATTTGCGCAGCAGAACCAGTGGCCAGTTAATGGTGAAGTTAGTGACACCTGAATTACGGCCGATGGATACCTTTGAACTGGCTGATTTATGGCGTAAAGCTATTCCAAATTATCCCGGCGTTAAATCATTCACCATAGGTGACAACTTATTTGGTGGCGGCCGAGATGATGGTGACATTGCCTTTCGATTAGAAAGTCAAAATGATGCAGAATTACTCGCAGCAGCAAAAGAATTAAAAACTAAGCTTAACTCGCTTAAAGGCATTGGTGATGTTAATGACAGCCGCCAAACTAGCGCTAAAGAGGTGCAATTTGAATTAAAGCCGTTAGCCTATAGCTTGAATTTAACCTTAGCAGACATTGCCTCACAAGTGAGTTATAGCTTTTATGGTTTAGAAGCGCAGCGCATTTTACGTGACAGTGAAGAAGTGAAAGTTATGGTGCGATACCCGCTTGAGCAACGCAGCTCTGTGGGTCATGTTGATGATGTAATGATACAAGCACCCAATGGTGCGGAATTACCTTTATCTGAACTGGCGGTTATTACCTTACAAGATGGTGTGACACGTATTCGCCGTGAAAATGGTAATCGTACCATCAACGTTTGGGCCAGTGTTGATGCGGATCAGGTCGAACCGTTTAAAGTGGCTAATGATATTCAAGATAATTTCATGCCAGAATTATTAAGAAAATATCCACAAGTTAACAGTGAAGTCACCGGCAGTATTCAAGAAGAAATGGATAGTGCTGATAGTCAATTACGCGATTTTGTCATCTCAGCCATGATTATATTTTCATTGCTAGCGATACCATTAAAATCATATTCACAGGCGCTGATGATTATGGTGGTTATTCCCTTTGGTGTTATTGGTGCTGTTATTGGCCACTTTATTTTAGGGATGGACTTAAGTGCATTATCTGTGATGGGAATACTAGCGGCTGCCGGGGTGGTGGTGAATGACTCGTTAGTTATGGTTGATTATGTTAATAATGCTAGAAAACGTGGCGAACGCTTAAAAGATGCGGTGATGCATGCGGGTAGTAAACGCTTTAGAGCCATCATGTTAACGTCAATTACTACCTTTATTGGTTTAGTGCCAATTATCTTCTTTGAAGTGAGTGCACAAGCACAAATTGTCATTCCAATGGCGGTGTCACTAGCTTTTGGCGTGCTATTTGCCACTATAGTCACGCTAGTACTTATCCCTTGCCTCTACCTTATTGTAGAAGATATTAAAGCCTTATTTAAGCGCAATAAAGCAGAGCCTTTAGCTCAGGCGCCCGTGTCAGATAATATTAGCAGTGAAAGCTTGTAGGGATAATGTTTTAAAACTTAAAACTTAAAACTAAAGAAGCCATCACAATGTGATGGCTTTTTATTAAGTTAAGCTATTTAATCTATCAGGTTGACGTGATCAGGTATTACTTTACGCCAAGCTCTTTTAATCTTTCTAATAAGTAACTCGCATGCGTGTGCTTTTCTGACAAGACCACTTCATTACGCGGATGTAAAAATAGCGGTAAAGAAATACGTGATTTAGCGGCATTTTCCCCTGTTGGATTAATCACTCTATGACTGGTTGATGGGAAGTAGCCTTGCGATGCTTCCTGTAACATATCACCGATGTTAACAATTAAATGACCAAAGTCAGCCGGTACATCTAGCCATTCACCATCTTGTGCTTTTACTTGTAAACCAGGCTCGTTGGCTGCGGGTAAAATAGTCAGTAGGTTGATATCTTCGTGTGCTGCTGCACGGATAGCACCGGGTTCTTCTGTACCGTTTAATGGCGGATAATGTAGAATGCGTAACAAGGTGTTTGGCGTATCTTTGATCATATGCGACAGCGGTTCAGAATAGTGTTTAGTGACCTCTGGTGGGCTATATTTTTCTACCCAATCAAGTAACTCACTCGCTAGATCTGAAGCCATTTTATAATAATTAAGAATATCAGTTTTCAGTTGTGTTGGAATGCGTCCCCAAGGGTAGACATGATAATATTCTTTAATATCTTTTTTGTTATGACCTTTGGCGGTTTCTGATATTTCAGGGGCAAAATAACCGTCTTGCTTTTCAGGATCAAAGGCAAACCCTTGTTTCTCTTCTTGTGAGAAAAACAGATACCAATCTTGATATATTTTATCGACTAAAGCTTGTTGAATTGGATGGTTAGTTAACACACCAAAACCTGTATTTCGTAAACTTTCAACAAATTTTTCTGCGGCATCACTTGCCTGATAATCAATAACTTGTACTTGCATAATATTTCCCTAATGCTTAATCTTTATCTTAGGTATTATACCTATTGAAATAATTTTCGCTAACTGATCCATTGATGAGTACCACAAGTGTTCTATATTCTAGTTAAATATACGCTAGCTACAAATAGATAAGTTAAAGGAAAAGCGGCGAATTGACTCTCGGTGGTGATAAAGCCAATAATAATGTTTATTTTACTTTAGGTTAAATAACTTTGTATTGAGTTTGTACCGTCTTTACCTAACACAGGGATATTTTAGTGTTCATAACCATCTCATTATCGGTTATTATTGGTTACTAACGAATTTTTTAAATCAAAGAGAAGTAAGATGATAAAAAACCTGGCTCTGATAGTTTCCTCCGTGGTATTTTTTTCAGCATGTAGTAGCAATAATAGTGCTTGTGAAGATGTAACATTAGCTGCAGAGCAAGTGCAGCAATGTCAGTCATTGCATAAACAAATTATTAACACTAAAAATAAACCTTTGATACGCACAGAATTGGAACGCAGATACCAACAAGATTGTATTGATATTCGCTACTATCGCGACGAGAAACAAACTGGCGTTTGTGGCAATAAAGCAGAAGTTGTTGAGTCTCAAAAAATTAGCCAGTAAAAGTAAGTTTTTAGCTATATGTATTGCCTGTTTTTTGATACTTTAAATGGTATGTAAAAAATTTGGGGATATATAATCAGCCTCATAATAAACATTTAACTGTGCAGTATGGTGTAAAAGTTGACAAATTCATTAGATACATTAGCCAATTCAAATACAGGTTCGGCAAAAGAATCTCTTACATTATTGAACGAGTATCAAAAGCTTCAAGACCGCTACACCACCTTATTGACTCTAAACCAATTATCAATTGATTGTGTTGACCTTAGTGAATTTTTTAAACAAGTTCATCACGCCATTGCTACTGTGATGAGTGCCAATAACTTTTACATCGTGCTATATGAACAAACATTATCTACCGTAGAGATTGTTTATCATATTGATGAGAAAGACAAAATGGAGCTGGGTGTTTACCCCATGGATGACTTTAAAGGTTCAATAACAAATTATGTTATTGAACATGGAAAAGCTTTATTGGCGACACCAGAAGTTATTGCACAACTAGCGCAAGAGAAAAAAATTAAGTCTATTGGAGCCTCCGGCATCGATTGGCTCGGCGTACCTTTGATACATGATGGTTTTGTCATCGGGCTTATGGCCGTGCAAAGTTACTCTGCAGCAACGCGCTATCAAGAGTATGAACGAGATTTACTGGAATTTGCCGCTCAACATATTGTCACTGCATTAACGCGCTTACAGGATCGAGAGCGATTACAAGCCGCTGTTGATGCACGTACACAAGAATTAATGGCACAAATTCGCGATCGAGAGAAAGCGGAGTTACTGCAAGAGTCGTTATACCGAATTTCAGAACTCACCAATGATCACGATTTAGATATTGATACTTTTTACAACATGGTGCACAACATTGTTGGACAGTTAATCAATGCAGAAAATTTTTATATTGCTGAATATAATCAAATAGATGATGAACTGTTTTTTGCTTATCTCCTTGACCAAGGCTGTAATAACACCGACCAAAATTATCAAGCAAGAAAACTGTCAAACCATTTTACTGAATTAGTTTTAAGAAGCGGCGAAACTGTGTTGCTAGACCAGCAAGCTATGTTAGCGTTACATCAACAAGGTAAAACCATTAAGCCGGATGTTAATGTTGTATCGTGGCTTGGCGTGCCATTAGTTCATGCGGGTGAAATGCTCGGTGCTATGGTTTTACAAAGTTACCAGCAAGCCATATGTTTTACGGAACAAGATGCTGAGTTATTGCGATTTGTTTCACGCCATGTGGCCTCAGCGATGAATCGTCGCAAAATTACTGATAATGAGCGCAAAGCGCATGAACTGTTAGAGCACCAAGTAAAACTGCGCACTGCCGATTTAGAAGATGAAATTAAACAGCGTAAAGCAGCCGAAAAACAACTGCAGCATGCTGCCTCACACGATATTCTCACCGGTTTACCTAATCGAGGCGTATTTATTGAGGTATTAAATAGTGCTATTGCTTGTAATAAACGGCGACCAGAATTTAAATTTGCTGTATTTTTCCTAGATTTAGACCGCTTTAAAATGGTCAACGACAATTTAGGTCATCACGCTGGCGACCTGTTATTGAAAGAAATTGCTCGAGCGTTAATTGACGTGGTCAGAGGCAATGACACTGTTGCGCGCTTAGGTGGTGATGAATTTGTTATTTTAATAGAAAATATAGAAAGCACTGCTGGAACATATGAAATTGCCGATCGCATAACAGCCTTGTTATCTTCACCCTTTATCATTGAAAAGCAGACCATATTTATAGGCACCAGCATAGGGGTGTTATTTAATGACGAACGCTACACCAACGCGGATTCTATGCTCAGAGATGCCGATATAGCCATGTATCACGCAAAAAATAACGGTAAAGGGCGCTTTGAGGTCTTTGACTCCAGTATGCATACAAAAATGCAAAATGCCTTGTCACTGGAAACTGATATTCGAGAGGGCATTGATAACCAAGAATTTATGCCTTACTTTCAACCTATAGTACAACTTGTTGACGGTAAGATCGTTGGCTTTGAGGCTTTGGCGCGCTGGCAGAGTGATAAGCGTGGCTTTGTGTTACCGGATGCTTTTATAGCACTAGCAGAAGAAACCAATTTAGTGATGGCGATTGATTTACAAATTCTAGAAAAATCATGCCAACAACTCAAACTGTGGCAGCAGAGTTCAGGCTCAGATCAACTTTATGTCAGTTGTAACTTATATTGTAATCATTTTTTCAGTTTACATTTACCGCAAGATATTCAAGCTATTATCGATAAAACCGGTGTGCAACCGCATCAAATTCGTGTCGAATTGACCGAGCGAGCTTTGTTAGACAATAGTGATGTTGTGCTCGAAAATATGCGGTTATTGAACAAAATGGGTGTGAAGATATTACTCGACGATTTTGGTACCGGTTATTCGAGTTTAAGCTATTTACATCGTTTCCCAATGGATGTGATCAAAATAGATCGTTCTTTTATTAATAGTGTACACGAAAGAAGTAATCATCAAGCGATCATTAAAACCATTATTGATTTAGCCGCCAATTTAAATATGGAGACGGTGGGTGAAGGTATTGAACATGAATCAGATGCGCAATTATTAAGAGCAATGGGCTGTGTTTATGGTCAAGGTTATTACTATTTTAAACCCTTACCAGCCGAAGAAATAACTAGCCTTTTGTTCAGTCAAAGCTAAACCCTAGCATTTAGTACTGAAAGAAAAATGCGGTAAAAATCCACTAATAACGATGTTATGTGTGGATTTTTTAGATCTAACCTTAGCCAAATAATTATTTTATCATCATAATGGCTATTTTTGCTCTGCATTTAAATGAACTAAAATTTGAATGTGTTGGAGTTTTTTAGCTGTTTGCGGTAATTTATGCTGTAAATAAAGTGATTAACCATAAAATTGACTGAAAATGACAAGTAACAAACCTAAAACCTTAGACCGTATCGATTTAACTATTTTAGATGCTTTACAAAAGAATGGTCGAATTTCAAATAGTACACTGGCACAACGAGTCAATTTAAGTGCTAGCCCGTGCTTAGAGCGGGTAAAACGTCTTGAACAAGAAGGCTATATCGAGCGCTACGGTGCTTTTTTAAATGCCAGTAAATTAAATTATGGCATGACAGCTTTTATTCAAGTGACGCTTGATCGTACCACTGCGGATATATTTAATAAATTTCGTGCACAGGTTATTGAAATTAAAGAAGTAGCTGAATGCCACATGGTAGTTGGTGGCTTTGATTATTTATTAAAATTACGTTTTGAAAATATGGAAGCCTATCGGATACTATTAGGTAATATTGTTGAGTTGCCAGGAGTCTCTCAAACCCATACTTATGTGGTTATGGAGCATGTAAAGCGCTACTCGGGCGTACCTATTTTCGACTAACAAGCACAAGCGTGCAAAGTTATATTAACACTGCTTGGTTTAGCCAGCGTGTGCTTTTGCAATGTGGAACTAGTTTTCTTACATGACAGTCGATATAGTGTCTTGAGATGTTTTTAGCCAATTTTAGTCAGGTATATTGCTAAATAGGCCAAAATGTAATTATAAAATAATAAAACCAAATGATTGCATTAATTGCCCAATTAGCAAGTAATTTAAGTGTCCAATTGGTAGAGGTTAATGAAATACCATGAATATATACCCATCAAAGATAATCAAAAAATCAAGCCTAGTTGCCCTGGCTATCATCGCTCTATTTGGCTGTAATAAACCAACCTCTGCGCCCTTGCAAATTAACCTAAAAGACTTATCTAGTGAGGTTAATGCTGACAATATCAAAGCCCATATAGAATTTCTGGCTGATGACACCTTACAGGGTAGAGATACCGGTAGTAGTGGCTACCAAATTGCGGCCAACTATGTGAAATCTTATTTTAAGCAGCTGGGGTTAACTCCACAAGGGAGCAATATCACCAATGAGTCTCTCGGTTTTGAACAGCAAGTCCGATTTCGTAAAAGTTATCTTATTGACGACTCTGCCCAAGCAACTATTCATGGCTTAGCGGGCGATATTGAACTGAATTTTTTGACCGATTTTTTAATGTCAGGCTCAAGCTTACAAAATGAAACGGCGATTACCGCCCCAACCGTGTTTGTTGGTTACGGGGTTATATCTGCAGAGTTTGGTTATAACGATTATGAAAACATTGATGTTAATGGCAAAATTGTTGTTGCTTTAACCGGCCGACCTGATGATTTACCCTCTGAAGAAGGTGCACATATCGGCTCAAATGCGGAGAAGAGTCGACATGCTGCAGAACATGGTGCTATCGGTTTTATTACGATACACAGTCCCAAGCGTGAAAAAGTGCGCAGTTTTGAAAAATCAGCGCAATATGCAAAAGCGCCAAGTGTCAGCTGGCTTACTCAAGATAATATGCCGTTTGGTAAACAAGAAAAAATTATAACGGGAGCTTATATAGCCCCAGAGGCAGCCGAGGCGTTATTTGTAGGCGCAGCAAGCACACTAGCGGATATTTACGCTGCCGACACTAATGATATGGCCATTAAAGGTTTTGCTTTGCCTTATCAAGTTACCTTGAAAAACCGCTCACGTCATGAACAGATCACTAGCCCTAATATTATCGCTGCCGTTACAGGTAGCGATGAAAAATTAAAAAACGAATATGTTGTCTTTAGTGCCCACCTTGATCACATTGGCATAAGCGCTGATAGTGACAATGAAGACACTATCAATAATGGCGCCTTAGATAATGCTTCGGGTGTGGCCATTTTACTTGAAACCGCACGTTTATTAGCACAAATGCCAATTAAGCCAAAACGTTCAGTGTTGTTTGTTGTCGTGACCGGCGAAGAAAAAGGTTTGCTAGGTTCGAGTTATTTTGCCCATAATCCCACCCTACCTGTGTCGCAATTAGTCGCCAATGTGAATTTAGATATGCCGTTAATTTTATATCCTTTTGCTGATGTTATCGCTTTTGGCTCTACTCATTCAACGATGGGGAAAATTGTCGCGACAGCAGCAGAGAAAATCGATATAGAACTGAGTGAAGACCCAATGCCAGAACAGGCGCTTTTTACCCGTAGTGATCATTACAGCTTTGTTAAGGTTGGCATTCCATCGGTCTTTTTAATGACAGGTTTTAAATCAACAGATGCAAGTATTGATGGTGGTGCAGTATTTGGTGATTTCTTGAAAAATCATTACCACCAACACAGTGACGAAATCAGCTTACCCATAAATTACCAAGCGGCGGCTAACTTTGCATTGGTTAATATGATGATAGGTTTGGAAATTGCTAACCAAGTGGCACGACCACAGTGGCATAGTGATGATTTTTTTGGTTCAACATTTGGGCAATAAATAAACTGACAAGCTTTTAATTAGGGCGATTAAATTCAGTCGTGAAGCGCTTAAATAAGGAAATTATGAATTAATGAATGCTCTTGAATATGCCCAGCAAGCCAATGGTTCTTTTGCCTTACCCGACGCGTGTTTTAAAATAAAAGCCTTAATGGAAGATGAGAGTTCTACGCTAGAAGATTTCGCCAATGTCATCCGTGTGGATCCCTCGATGACATCGCGTTTATTACAAATGTCTAATAGTGCCATTTACAGCTTCCCGGGTGAGATCAGTACCATTTCACGTGCCATTACTATTATTGGTACGCAAGCCATCTACAACCTGATGCTAGTCGACGTAGCCGCGACAGCCTTTAAGCACTTTTCAAATCAGTCGATCGATTTAAAGCGCTTTTGGCGTCTCAGTGTATTTTGTGGTTTAGTGACAAAGAACTTAGCCATTACCGCCGGAATTCGAGACATAGAACGGCTATTTGTTGCGGGCTTATTACAAAATTTTGGCGAGCTTATTGTGGCCAAAATTTCGCCCGCGTTAGCAAAGCAATGCGAAGCTTATAATGCGGATGTATTACCGTGGCAATTACAGCAACAGGTATTGGGTTTTAGTTACGCTGAAGTCTCTGCTGAGTTACTTAAAATTTGGCAGTTACCAGAAAAAATAATTTTACCTATTCGCCACTATAATAATGCCCATAATATTGAACTCAATAAAGATGTTAACGTGCTGTATTTAGCCTCAAGATTGGCATTAGTCGCGTGTCATCCTGAGATTTTTAGTTACGATGATAGTATTGATGCAACACTATGTCAGGCCTTGAAAATATCAACAGATGATTTAGAAATTGCGGCAAATTTCGCGACAATAGAAACCGATAATATCTTCAATATTATGAATGTAAAGTTTTATGGTTAATGGGGCTTAACAAGTGCAACAAATATTATACAGGCTACTCGATAAATGCTGCGGTTAAAAACAAGACTTTATTAAAGAAGCCTGCTAGCATCGATCAGTTAATAAAAGTTACCTCAATAAAAACGGGCGCTGTGAAGTAAAAAATTATAATTATTAGCCCTAAAAAAATACAACGAAGGATACTTATGAGTACAGAAAGAGAGCATTTCAGTTCCCGCTTAGGGTTCATTTTAGCCGCTGCGGGTTCTGCAGTTGGTATTGGTAATTTGGTTGGCTTTCCAGTGAATGCGGCCAAAAACGGTGGTGGTGCATTTTTATTAATGTACGCTGTTTTTGTTTTACTTATATGCTTACCTGTGATGGTTGCTGAAATGGCCGTTGGCCGCAAAACCGCGAAAGAACCGGTGGGGGCTTACAAAGCGTTGAGTGGCGGTAGTAAAGCTTGGGGAGCAGCAGGTTTTCTTGGCGTGTTAACGCCCTTTATGATTGCTGTATTTTATATGGTGATAACGGTATGGATTTTTGGCTATCTTGTGCTAACACTAAGCGGTAATTTAGATTATTTAGCCAGTAATAACGGCTTTAGTGAGTTTGTTAATAGCCCCTACTTATTTTTGGGTATGATTGTCGTGGCAGCCATTATTAACTTTATTCTTGTGGCGGGTGTTAAAGATGGCATTGAGCGCGCCTCAAAAATATTGATGCCAACCTTGTTTATTATGCTACTGATTATGGTGGGTTATGTCCTAACACTAGAGAATGCGCTTTTAGGTGTTGAGTTCTTTTTAATTCCGGATGTTGCTAAAATTACCCCATCGGTAATTAATGGCGCTTTGTCACAAGCATTCTTCTCCTTGTCTCTAGGTATGGGGATATTGATCACTTATGGCTCTTATATTGACCGTAAAACGGATATTGTTGGCTCCGCAAAACTTGTTGCTCTGACCGATACTGCGGTAGCATTCATCGCTGGCTTAATGATTTTACCCGCGGTATTTTCATTTAATCCCAACGTTAATCCAGCTGAATTAAGTGATAGTTCAGTGTCATTAATTTTTACCTTTTTACCTAAAATATTTTTAGCATTACAAAGCTCAATCGGTTACATCGGCGCGAGTGCTGTTGCGGCATTTTTCTTCACTTTAGTCTTCTTTGCGGCCATCACCTCACTAGTGTCAATTTTAGAAGTACCGGTTTCCTATCTAGTCACAGAGAAAAAACACAGCCGTAAGAAAGCATTGTCAATATTATTGATGAGTGCTGGGCTACTCACTATTTTTGCTACCTTGTCGTTTGGTATGGTGTCATTCTTTACCGAGTTTACCTCATATGCTGGCGGCGTTCGGTCATTTTTTGATGTGGTATATGATGTTTTCTACGAGACTATTTTACCCTTGAATGGCTTTTTATTATGTGTATTTGTTAGCTATCGTTGGAAGAAACTTAATTTATCTGAAGAGCTAGCGAGAGGTAATGCAAACTATATAGGATCTTGGGCCGAAAAGTATATTAACTTCTCTTTAGGTACTTTTATCCCTGTTATTGTTTTTGCTATCTTTATTAATACCGTGCTGCAAAAGTTCTTTGGATATAGCATCTTTGGCTTTTAACCATTTGGTAAGCAAGCATAATTTAAGACGAATAAAACACGTTAAATAAGACTTAAGGCCGGATAATTTGTTATTATCCGGCCTTATTTTTTCTAGCTAGAGCTGCTTATAATGATTGAATTTATCTCCGTATCTGATTTTAGTGAAAGCCAGCGACTATTTCATGGCCGTGGCCATGCATACCCCACATTGTCACATGTCAATGTTGATTGGTTTGAACCCGTAATTCTGATCAGTTTATATCAAGAAGTTGAAGCTCATTGGCTAGCAGAACAAGTAGCGGCTTTACAGACTTTGAGCGATAAGTGTCAATCAATTCAAGTGCAATACCGCTGCCGTAAATTTGCTCCATGTGAATTGCTCTGGGGGCAGGAAGTCACTGACTTGTGTGCTGTGGAGTATGGTTTGAAATACCATATTAGTTTAGGTAAAGCGCAAAATTCGGGTTTGTTTTTGGATATGCGTAATGGCCGAGACTGGGTTCAAAAGCATAGTGAAAATAAGCAGGTATTAAATTTATTCTCTTATACTTGTGCTTTTTCTGTTGCGGCATTGGCTGGTAACGCCAGTAAAGTGGTGAACGTTGACATGAGCAAAAGCTCATTAACTAAAGGTCGAGAAAACCACAGATTAAACCAACAAGATCTCAGTAAAGTTATTTTTGAAGGTGTTGACATTTTTAAGTCTTATGGACGCCTGAAAAGGTATGGACCGTATCAGTTATTAGTGTGCGATCCGCCATCTTTTCAAAAAGGGAGTGTTGATATTGTCAGAGACTATAAGAAAATTATTCGTCGCTTGCCTGAGCTAATGTCAGATAATGGTGATGTATTGTTGTGCTTAAACTCCCCTGATCTTAATGTGGATTTTTTAATGGCTGAGGTTGCAAGAGAATGCCCTGAGTGCGTTTTTCAATATCAACTTAATACACCCGCAGTATTTAAAGAAGCGCATCAAGGTAAAGGGCTTAAATGCTTGTATTTTATATATAAACCGAGCGCATAAATTTCAATTTTTTCCTGTCTAGTTTGCTTGTCTAGTTTAGGGTCAAGCAAACCTTATTATTATTTGTCTCAGCTAGTGAACATTTGTCCACTTTAGGTAGTCTTAATTTAACACCACGCGTGCGGCCAATAAAATCAAAAAGCTACCGGTAACCTTGTCTACCAGATGACTATTGGCTTTTAATTTTTCTAAAATAGGCCCGCGTGACATCATAAAAGCAATAATGACATACCACAGCATATCAATAATGCCGACAGTGGCGGTCATCACAGCTTTTTGCTGCCAACCTGCGTTAGGATCAACAAACTGACTAAATAAAGCGAGAAAAAAAATCGCTAATTTAGGGTTCAAAAAAGCAATCAAAAAACCATCTCGCCAACCATTAATGGTTGGATCTATTGTTTTACCTTGTTGGACAAACTGAATGTTTTGTTGTTTACTCATTAGCGCTTTAATACCCAAGTACAAAAGAAAAGCCGCACCAGCGTATTTGATGGCTGAAAACAACATGGGTGATTGCACGATAAGCAGGCCGATACCTGTTGCGGTTATTGCCGCATATAACGCCACACCTAAGCCGTGACTGATGGCGGTGGCATAACCTTGGCCTGCACCACCATTTAAAGTGTTTTTAATCACTACGGCCAAGCTTGGGCCTGGTGAAAGGGCACCAAGAATACAAATAACCACGAGTGATAGCCATAAATGAAACTCCATAATTGAATGCGCCTTAGATTGGTTAAATTGATTTGTGCGACTAATGTTGATTTTTAATGCGAAGAAAGCTGGCAAATTTTGGCACACCCCGTTGTGTTTTACCAATGTATTTATAGGTTATTATGCTGCCAATTTTAGGTGGTTGCTGGCGCTGCTGATCGGAAAAACCTGTGCCTATTTTAAAAGTGATACCTTCGGGGGTTTTTACTTTAACGGCGCCCAGTAAACCTTGGTATTTTCCTTTACCTAGCGTATGCGCAATGACTAGCGCTTCAGCGTCTTGATATATTTTTAGTTTTAATAGGTTCTTGCTACGGCCACTTTGATAATTTGCTGATGCTAGGTGCAGCATTAAGCCCTCGCCATTATGAGCAACAGTGTCATCCAACAGATCATACAAGGCCATATTACTGGCTAGCTTTTTTTGCTTAATCATCGCGAGGTAAGGCGAGCTATTACTTGCTATCAATTGCTTCATGGTCAAAATACGCTGAGTAAAATCAGCGCTGTGATTGGGTAAGTCGAAAAGCATTAATTTAAGCTTTTTCCAGCATTTTCCATCTGAGTGTTTACGTCGAACACAGGCGCTGATTTGGGAAAATTGTCCTCGGCCGCTCCAAAGTTCACCCCCCATAGGTATGTTAGGCCAATGTTTAATAAACCAACCCGGTGGTGACAAGACATTACCATTGCGGGTTAATAGTTTTTGTCCAGTCCAGTATCCGCGTACACCGTCTAACTTCTCGCTTACCCAGTAATCTTCAATAACCGCGCTCTGCTGATATTTAGTAGCAAGCTGTAGCCGAGGCTTTTGTAGCTTTTTTATTTCTAGGTTTGCTTGCTGAGCAAGTACGCAGGGCAATACGAAGATTAAAAAGTTAAAGCAGAAAATTTTTTGATATGTGGTTGCTTGAAACATCCTTGTTCCTTTTTAGTATCTGAGCCCAAATGATCAAAACGAATATCTTGGGAAATTTTAAAGACAGTATAGAAGCATTTCAGTATTTTGGGCTATTCGTTTGCTTACTTACTTAAAAAACACTTAAACAATACTTTAGGAAAACAACTATTTAAGGTCGAAATTTTTTCAATGTTGACTACACTTTTGCATAAAATAGAATTTAATGGATGATAGTCGATGAAACGGATAATGCTTTGTAGCCTAATGTTGATGCTTTTATGCGCTTCATTTTTGGCGACAGCGGGGAAAAAACACTGCCAAGACTATCGTCAAAAACTCGATAATATTCAAGCGCAACAACGCCAAGCCAATACACATAAACGCAGTCATAGTTTGTCGAGCAAAGAAGCTAAAGCACGCGATAGATGGTGGCGCTGTGAAACCGGTAAACTTAAAGCTAAGTCTAAAGCTAAAGCTAAAGCTAAAGCTAAAGGTAAGTCTAAGTCTAAGCGAGAGAAGAAATCAAAGCAAAAGCTCGCTAGTAAGAAAGCACAAAATAAAAACCGTAGTCAATCCGCTGCCCTTAAGCTATACAAAAATAGTAAAGCTTTAGTGCCTTTTGCTAGCAATAACCCTCTAGTGATACGTTCAAAATATCAAGGTGAACAGTTACAGGCTTGGCTGGTATTTTATCAACCAGCGAAAAAGTGTGCTCGACCAAAATCTATACAAGATTTTGCTAAATGTGTTGAAGACAAGCGTAGCCAACAAACTGAATTTGAAAAAAGCAATTAAGCTTGTGTTTGTAATATTCACTAATTGATTGTCTTTTACACCACTTGAGTCTCATGACTTCAAGGTGTTTTGAATTTAGTTATTTGATAACTAATGATAATTATTTTTGGAACGGCTTTTGCTCTTAACTTGTTAAGTAGGATTGTTAAATAGGCTTATAGACAAGTTAACAGTAAAGAGGGCGTAAAGTATGCAAAAAAATAGACTATTAAAAATAAAGCGCATCGCAAGCATTATGCTAGGTTTTTTATGCTTATTGCTCGGTATGGTTTTTATCTTACTGCCTGGCCCTGCGGTGATTTTTATACCGCTGGGTTTAGCGATGTTAAGTTTGGAATACCCGTGGGCAAAAATAGGCTTAAAAAAAAGCCAGCGCTATTTTCGTCAAGCAGCAGTAAAAACAGATCAAGGTTTGTCTTGGTTGGGGAGAAAATTAGGTCGTTAATAGCAGGTGAGATGTGATTGTAACGGCTTGCATAGTGCTTAATTTAAGCGCTAATAAAAGTGAGTCATTAGTTTTAATATCAAT
This sequence comes from Colwellia sp. MB3u-4, assembly GCF_014077065.1. Lineage (NCBI taxonomy): Bacteria > Pseudomonadati > Pseudomonadota > Gammaproteobacteria > Alteromonadales > Colwelliaceae > Colwellia > Colwellia sp. MB3u-4. The sequence continues at coordinate 120,235 of NZ_JACGVE010000068.1, forward strand.
GACTCACTTTTATTATATAGTGTTAATTTTTCTGGGCGATATACTGGGCTTTAGTATGATTATATTGCGTGACAATACTATCAATGGTCTCTTGGCAGTAGTCTCGCAAGCCACTTAGTAGCATGAACTTTTTACCGTGGCCGATGATTTTTTCTTGTGAAACTAAATCAAATGATAAACAGGCGTTACCGCGTTTGCCTTCTATCGCTAAAGTGGTTGAAGATAAACGTAAGGTGATATCTTGAAAATCAAGATTATCCAGTTTAATAGACATACTTTCGTACATAACCATAGGGCGAGTTGGGTTGATCATCACCTTATTTTTTTGCATTAAGTCGACCAAAATATGTGGAAAAGTATGTCCTGAAAATTCAACATAAGCGCGCGTCAACGCTTCAATCGATTGGCTGTTTTTTGTGCAATTACCGGCCACCGACATATTCAAATATTCTTTTTGTTTATCGTCAGTAATACGCGCGGTGCTGTTGATTTCTGTTGGAATATTTAAGGTAGTGGCGTCTGTGACCATACCAGAAAATCTAAAGCTCATTTCTTGGTGCAATCCTGCGCGCTCTAATATTAATGAAAACAGTAAGTCACCTGGAACACAAAAGCGTTTAGCGTTTATGTCATGTAGAGGATTAAAATCGTCAGCAATTTGTTTAGCAAAATCACTCGCCTGTTGACGTGTGAAACTAATTTTATCATCCGAAATTCGGCAATAATTCTCTAAAAACATGGAGTCTTGTCATCACTTTAAGCTATTGAAATCGGTGCTATTCTATCAGTATGCTTAGTCAAAATCGAAGCTTATTAATATTTAACTGACAAAGCAGACCAGTAAAACTAAGGCCTTTAAGCTAACAGCTGCATCGAATAGTTATAAACGAGTTGTTCTTTATTATGTTTGCTAAGTTGCTTAAGTTGATACTCGCGACGACTTGCTTGCTGTCGATTTGGTTGAGATTCAGCGTAAGCTAAAGTTACCGGACGGCGAGCTCGGGTATATTTTGCCGCTTTTTTGTTACATTCGTTGTGCTCAAGTACCCGTCGTTCAAGTGAGGTGGTAATACCCGCATAAAGGCTATTGTCGGCACAACGAAGAAAATAAACGTACCACATAGTAATAAAGTCTGATCAGAGAGCTAATGATGCATTTTCGCAATTTTTTTGTTGAGATTCGAGATAAAAATGAATTAATACTGGCTGCTAGTTGGTGATTTTTATACTATTGCCACCTGAAAAAATAATAGGTTGAGATATGTTGCAAACAGAAACAGGTGCTTTACGCAAAATGCGTGCGGATTTAGCGGCAGATGGTACGGTAAATTACCGTATGGTGCTCGGTGAGCAAGAAGTTGAGTTAAATCCCCTAATAGGCAAGCACCTAACGCTGAATTTTAGTGGTCATATAGATTGTCAGCATTGTGGCAGAAAAGTCAAAAAAAGTTATGCTCAAGGTTATTGTTTTCCTTGTATGCAAAAACTTGCGCAATGTGACATGTGTATCATGAAACCAGAAACTTGCCACTTTGAACAAGGCACTTGTCGAGAGCCAGAATGGGGCGAAAGTAATTGTATGATCCCGCATTATGTCTATCTCGCCAATACCTCAGGTTTAAAGGTTGGCATTACCCGTCATACACAAATTCCAACGCGTTGGATTGACCAGGGTGCTACTCAGGCATTACCTATCTTTAAAGTCAGCACTCGCTTACAATCAGGGTTAGTAGAAGTTGCTTTAGCTGAATTTATTGCGGATAAAACCAATTGGCGGGCGATGCTTAAAGGCAGTGCAGAAGCGATAGATTTAAAAGTCATTGCTGAAGAACTCAAGCCTAAAATCGCCGAAAAATTGGCAAGTGTTAGCTTAAAATATGGTACTGATGCCGTGACTGAGTTGGATGAGGATGTGGTTAACTTGCATTTTCCCGTTAAGCAATATTTAACAAAAATATCATCTTTTAATTTTGATAAAACGCCCGAAGTTTCAGGTGTTTTACTCGGGATAAAAGGGCAATATTTGATTTTTGAAACGGGTGTGATTAATTTACGTAAATTTACGTCATATCATGTTAGTTTGCAGGTAAGTTAATTATTGCCAAGGATAATCAATTTACCTAGGATAGATTATATTTTTAACTATTACGGGGCGGTTTAATTTTACCGCTACGTGAGTTATAGCGATAAAAGAGATGTGAGGATCATTATGAAGAATGTGAACGATTATGCAAAAGCAGCCGGTGAAATATTTGTACTTTCAGATTCTTTTGTCCGCATTAAAGAGTTGATTGATGATGAACAGTCAACGATTGACGATATTGCTGATGTTATTCTTTTGGACCCGGCATTAGTGGCAACCATTTTAAAACTTGCTAATAGCTCATTTTTTAATTATCCAGGAAAAATTGATACTATCTCTAAAGCCTTACTCGTGTTGGGCATTACTGAAGTTTATAATTTAGTGATAGCTTTTTTTACTAACCGCACCTTTAAAAAAGTGAATGTTGAACAGGACTATTTAGATGACTTTTGGTGTAAAAGTGTGGATTGTGCGCTCATTATCAAATATATCGGTAGCAAACTTAATATCCCCAATGCCGAACGCTTGTTTATTATCGGGTTACTACATAACTTGGGTGAGCTTGTTGTTCAGCAAATATCGCCAGAAAAAATATTAGCGGCTAACAATTTTTCTTCACCACAGCTCCCTTGGGAAAAGCAACATCATGAACTTGGTTTTACTTACGGTGAATGCAGCGCTGAACTTTTAAAGCAATGGCAATTACCGTACAGCATTATCGAACCTATTCGTAATCAAGATAATAGCGATTTCTCTTACAGCACAGATGAAATTAAACTCTTGTATCTAGCAAAACGCATTATGTTGAGTCAGTTTGATTTTAGCTCACACCCTATTGAGTTGTTATTAAGCGAAGATGCCTTGCAGCAATTACCGATAGATGAAAACACGATACAAGAGGCGATCAATTTTTGTGACTTTGAGCGCTTAAGTATTTTAGCCATTATCAATCCAGGCGCAGCAATGATTTTTTAATGGTTATGCCATTTCATTGTTTATAGCGACATTAACCACAACTTATATTGATACTTTACATGCATCAATATAAGTCTTAATACCAGTCTCTAGTCATTAATAAAGCGCTAGCGGTGATGTTTTTTTAATGACCTTTTGGTTTTAAAAAACCTCAACGGCTGCTTGAGTATCAGCTTTTAATCCCTCACTGAAAACTTCAACAATTCTGCTTAATATCAGCCTTTAATGCCTCATTGAATACCTCACTGAAACCTCCCCCTTTAGCTTAATGCCATTAGGTCTTTAGTTTTTACATTAATGCCTGACATATCAGTTTGTACAAAAATATAGCTATTAAGCCTTACTCATTTAGCTCTGTTTTAATGGAGAGGGGCTAATTTTTCTTGCTGAAAATATTGCACCAGTAGCTGACAAATAAATTTCATACGCACTATCGTGGTGCGGCAGTATCAAGCTGTAAATTCCTATCTTATTGTTTTTATAGAGTATTTTAATTGGCATGAAGATTGATAAGTATTAGTTAATAATAATTAGGGAATAACAACATGAAACTAGTAAGTGCAATTATAAAACCATTCAAGCTTGATAGCGTCAGAGAGGCTATTTCTGAAATAGGCATTGAAGGCCTAACGGTCAGTGAAGTAAAAGGTTTTGGTCGCCAGAAAGGGCATACCGAATTATATCGGGGAGCTGAATATCAAGTAGATTTTCTCCCGAAAGTGAAACTTGAAATTGCGGTAAATGATGATGTTGTGCAACGGTTAGTTGATGCCATCGCAGAAGCAGCACATACCGGTAAAATTGGTGATGGCAAAATATTTGTTTATGACCTTGAGCATGCCGTGCGAATTCGTACTGGTGAACAAGACGTAGAAGCGATATAGGAGCAAAATCATGGAACAAAATATTTTTCAACTTCAGTACGCAATGGATACCTTTTATTTCCTCATTTGTGGCGCCTTGGTAATGTGGATGGCGGCAGGCTTCTCCATGTTAGAAGCCGGTTTAGTTCGAGCCAAAAATACCACAGAAATTTTGACTAAAAATGTCGCGCTCTATGCGATTTCTTGCATGATGTACTTATTTGTTGGTTACGACATTATGTATGGCGGCGGCATGTTCTTATCAGGTATTGAAACGGTAGATCCCGCCAAGGTATTAGAAGACTTTTCAGCACGAGAAGATGGCTTTACCGGTGCAGCAATATATTCCGCGGCATCTGATTTCTTTTTCCAAGTAGTTTTTGTTGCCACTGCTATGTCAATTGTCTCTGGTGCAGTAGCTGAGCGCATGAAACTATGGGCCTTTTTAGCCTTTGCGGTCGTGTTAACTGGCGTTATATACCCAATGGAAGGTAGCTGGACTTGGGGCGGTAATGCTGTTTTTGGTTTATATACTCTCTCTGAACTGGGTTTTTCTGACTTTGCTGGCTCGGGTATCGTACATATGGCAGGTGCAGCTGCGGCATTAGCGGGTGTTTTACTGTTAGGAGCACGTAAAGGTAAATACGGTAAAAATGGCCAAATAAACGCAATACCAGGCTCAAACCTGCCAATGGCAACGTTAGGAACCTTTATTTTATGGATGGGTTGGTTTGGCTTTAACGGTGGTTCAGTATTAAAACTTGGCGATATTGCGAGTTCACACTCAGTCGCTATGGTATTTCTAAATACCAATGCAGCAGCAGCGGCAGGTGCAATCTCGGCGTTAGTTCTAGCTAAATTGCTCTTTAAAAAAGCAGATTTAACTATGGCGTTAAATGGTGCTTTGGCAGGGCTAGTGGTCATTACGGCTGAGCCATCAACACCGACACCTATTCAGGCCACCTTGTTTGGCGCTATTGCAGGTATTGTGGTGGTGTTATCCATTATCAGCTTAGATAAAATAAAAATTGATGATCCGGTGGGTGCTATCTCAGTACACGGCGTGGTTGGTTTACTAGGCTTATTATTAGTGCCGTTAACCAATAGTGCATCAAGCTTTAGCGGGCAATTAATTGGTGCTGCAACCATTTTTGTTTGGGTGTTTTCTACTAGTTTTGTAGTCTGGTTTGTGCTGAAAAAAGTTATCGGTATCAGAGTCAGCGAAGACGAAGAATATGAAGGTTGTGATCAATCTGATTGTGGTATGGAAGCCTATCCAGAGTTTACTCGTGGCTAAATAACTTAGGTTAATAAAGCGATTAAAACATTAAAAAGCCTGTGTCTTAACTTACACAGGCTTTTATTATTTTAATGGCTCAACACTCAGTTTGATTATTTATAACAGAGCAAGAGTTTGAAATATTTATCAAAGTTCTACTACCATTAGTCATAAAGTGTGTAAGATTAAGTTATTAACCGATATGTTTATGAGTGGATTGTTAGATGGCAAGAGAGCAGTTTGGTGTTTGTGCAGAGCCCAGCCTTCACGGATATTATTTATTATTTAATGCGTTAGATGATAAAAATTTATTTTTACGTAAAGCACTATCGCGTTTACCCGCCTTATTTGATAAATATGCTGACCGTTTTTCAGAAGCCAATTTAGCGGGCGTTATTGCGATTGGCACAAACTTTTGGGATGAACTTTACCCGCAAGGACGGCCTAAGCATTTACGTCAATTTCCAGAAATGGCGATAGAAGACCGCACCGCTCCAGCAAATAACTATGATCTTTATATCGAAATTCGTGGTGACCGAGCTGACGTAAATCATATTGTTGCGACAAAAGTTTGTCAGTTATTAGCAGATAGTGTTGAATTGGTTGAGCAAGTTCGAGCGTTTCGCTTTTTAGATGGCCGAGACTTAACCGGCTTTGTTGATGGCACTGAAAATCCACAAGGCCATCACCGTCGTCGTGTTGCGCTGATCACCGACGCACAAGATGCCGAATTTTCTGCGGGTAGTTATCTGCATATCCAGCGTTATCGCCATAACTTAAATTTGTGGAACTCATTGGAAGTTAAAGAACAAGAAGACGTTTTCTCACGTACTAAAGTGAACAATGATGAGTATTCAGAAGAAAATAAAGCGCCATCTTCGCATATTAAGCGGGTTAATTTAAAAGACAGTGCAGGGAATAGCCTTGAAATATTACGCCAAAGTATGCCGTACGGTGATATGAAGCTGCAAGGCTTGTTCTTCGTCGCTTATTGTCACTCGCCTGAGCCTTTTGAATTAATGCTAAAAAGTATGATTGCTGGTGATGCTCATGGCCATAGTGATCATCTACTCAAGTATACACAAGCGGAAACGGGGGCTGCATTTTTTGTACCTAGCTTAAATGTTTTGGCACAGCTTGGTCACTAATACTGGGTATTTTAGTGCCAACGCTATATTGTTTGGCAGATAAATATAGCGTTGAGCGACACCTAATTAAACCTAAGAATTAAACTCAATAAGTAAACCTAATAAGTAAACCCCATCCTGAATTAAAGACTTAAGTTAAGTTTTTCAAAAATAATGCTTCAAGCCTAACAATGGTTTTTTTTATTGCTTTAACGTCAGTCGGGGCAATAAAAATAGTATCATCACCAGCAATAGTACCAAGTACACCATCACTTTTACTTAAACTGTCGAGCAAGCGCGCGATTAATTGCGCCGCGCCAGGACTCGTTCGAATAATCACCATAACGTCATTGTGCTCAATATCGAGTACTAATTGTTTGAGTGGGCTTTTAGCCGTAGGCATACCCAATTCTGCCGGCAAGCAATAAACCATTTCTTGTCGGGCATTACGGGTTCGTACCGCACCAAACTTGCTTAGCATACGCGATACTTTCGACTGACTAATATTTTCAAAGCCTTGAGATTTTAAGGCTTCGGCAATATCAGCTTGTGAACTAAATTGTTCTTGCTTTAATAAATCTTTGAATGCTTGTACTAAAGCTTCTTGTTTTTGTTGTCCGCTCATATAGGTCCACTACTTGATAAAAATTAGGGTCGACTATTATTGATATATAATACCTACTTAAGACCTAAGTATTATTTCATAATTTTTATTATACGTTATCCTTATAAGGCAATACAGGTTAATAATCCTCAGTCTACCAACTCTATTAAGTCTGTTAAGTTTACTAAGTTAATTTAAGTTAATTTAAGTCCGAGCCGGCTAGGTTAAGTCGTGCAGAAAACAAATTTAACCGTATAGGGTTATAGCCATTTTGCTAAGTTATTGAGTATGAAAGGTTAGAGGCACAGGTTTATAGTTCAAGATGGAAGCTGTGTGTGGGGATCTTTATTAAAATTAATAATACCGAACATAAGTCTTATAAACTGGCCCTTTGGGTATTTAGTTGTAAACTTATAAGCTTGAAAATAAATCTAATATACCGCTAAATGAATACCCTAGGTCAGGCGACTCAGAGGGTAAATACAAGCATAATTATCTATATAATATTTTGCTTGAGCTAAATTCATTCAGAGGCGCTAAGTTGTACAATAAGTTAATCTGTTTGGTAAAATCATTGTTTTTTGGCCATTTTTACTATATCTTTTGGCCGACAAATTATTACGTAATTACTCAAATTTCTGGAGACATCGAATGAAAGTTGCTGTGCTAGGCGCTGCTGGTGGTATTGGCCAAGCGTTATCTTTACTATTAAAAACTCAATTACCTGCGGGTTCTGAGTTATCTTTATATGACGTTGCACCAGTTGTTCCAGGTGTTGCCGTTGACTTATCACACATCCCAACAGCAGTAAAAGTTGCTGGTTTTGGTGCTGATGATCTAGCTGGTGCCCTTACTGGAGCTGATATTGTTATTATTCCAGCCGGCATGCCACGTAAACCTGGTATGGACCGTGCAGACTTATTTGCTGTTAATGCCGGTATTATTAAAACCTTAGCAGAAGGCATTGTTGCAAATTGCCCTAAAGCGCTAGTCGGTATTATTACTAATCCAGTAAACGGTACTGTGCCAATTGTTGCTGAAGTTTTCAAAAAAGCCGGTACTTACGATAAAAACCGCGTTTTTGGTGTTACAACGCTTGACGTTATTCGCTCTGAAGCTTTCATTGCTGAATTAAAAGGCTTGAACGTAAGTGAAGTTAAAATTCCAGTAATTGGTGGCCATTCAGGTACCACAATTTTACCATTGCTTTCACAAGTTCAAGGTGTGACTTTCTCTGATGAAGAAGTTGCGGCTTTAACACCTCGCATTCAAAATGCCGGTACTGAAGTAGTCAATGCTAAAGCGGGTGGTGGTTCTGCTACACTTTCAATGGGCGCTGCTGCTGCTCGTTTTTGTTTATCTTTAGTTAAAGGTTTACAAGGTGAAGATGTTGTTGATTACGCTTACGTAGACGTTGAAGGCGGCGATGCGGCATATTTTGCTCACCCAATTCGTTTAGGTGTTAATGGTATTGCTGAAATATTACCTTACGGCGAGCTAAGTGCATTTGAACAAAAAGCAAAAGATGACATGCTTGCAACATTAAAAGCTGATATCAAAGAAGGTGTTGATTATATCAACGGCTAATTTGTTATAAATTTTGCTTTAAAAACCGCGTTTAACGCGGTTTTTTGTTGCCTAAATTTTGTTCGCGGCTGCTATTATGCTAACAAAGTTATGTTGATAAAGCGGATGATAAATCAACAGCTTTAGTCGTGATTTTATTAATCACCCTTTAAGCTGATTTCCTAGCCTAACTTCGACACTGGCTCCTGAAGTAGAGCAGGGATAAATGCCAGATTAGAAATAAAGTGAACCGCTTTAGTTTATTTTTCCTGCGCACATCAAAATCAGCAACTTAATGGCATTGGTATAATGCCAAAATATTGGTAAAATGCGGGTAACTTCATTAAACATAACTGTAATATGACTCAGCCCTTTAGTTACCAAACAACATTTAAATTAGACAAATCTCATTTTAGTGAATGCTATGATGAATCGGTACCCGCGCCAACTTTCGTTGTGCTATATCGTAAAGGCGCATTTTTGCTACTGATAGGTGCATTGTTGGTGATGTTTTCTGAACTTAATCCATATGCCGCTTGGTTTATTTTCTCTTTAGGCTTGTTAGAGGTTGTCAGCAGTCGCTATAAAAAAGCCTGGTGGGTGGCACGTCAGATGTTAAGTAAAGTGGCGAAAGCTGAGGTGAGCTTAAAAATTGATGCAGACAGTGTGCATATATCGTCATTTTATAACGACAACAAGATGAAATTTAGCGATATAGAGCGAATAACACCCACAGATCAGGGTTGGTTAATTAGTCATAATTCATTTAGACACTATATTTCTAATCGTTGCCTCAATGCATCAGCTCAGGATTTTTTACAGGCTAAAGTTAGCCAATAACCAATAGATAAGTGGTCATGCTGATGAGTTTTCCTGAACAACTTTTTATCTTTCTGATTTAGTAAGATTTTAGGAAAAATCGCATGAAAGCTGAATGAGAATAATTCTCAAAAACCTTGACAGTGATCAGTATCTTGATTAGTCTGGCAGAAAATATAAATTCATCAAATTTTTGATTATTTAGGCGGGCTTCACGTTGAATAAAATCTGGTTTTCTCCTTTGGTATTAGTTGCACTTTTAGCGGCAAGTTTTAATGTGGCAGCAACTGACGAGGTTAATGTTTACTCTTACCGTCAACCGTTTCTGGTTGAACCTCTATTTAATGAATTCACTAAAGCAAGCGGTATTAAGGTTAATGTGGTTTTTGCCAAAAAAGGTATGGCCGAACGCCTAACACGTGAAGGTGAATACAGTCCGGCAGATATCTTATTAACCACAGACATTAGCCGTTTAATTGAATTAAAAGATAATGGCTTATTACAACCGGCTCAATCTGCTGAATTAAGTGCGGCAATTCCTGCGCAATTTAAAGCGGCTGACAATACTTGGTATGCGTTAACTACACGGGTACGAAATATTTACTCAGCAAAAAGATTAGGTAAAATTGACTTCAATTATGAAGATCTTGCTGATGAAAAATACCAAGGTCGAATTTGTACACGCAGTGGTAAGCACCCTTACAATGTTGCTTTAGTGGCATCTATGATTGCAGAACACGGTGAAGCAGATACGCTGACTTGGTTACAAAAATTTAAAGCCAATTTAGCGCGTAAACCACAAGGCAGTGATCGTGCACAAGTGCAAGCCATTCATCAAAACTTATGTGACATCTCGTTAGGTAATAGTTATTACTTTGGTAATATGCTCAAAGATGAAAAACAAAAGCTTTGGGCTGAGGCGGTTTATATTAACTTCCCGAATCAAAATAATCGTGGTGCCCATGTTAATATTTCCGGCATGGCGATGGCAAAATATGCGCCAAATAAAGCCAATGCATTAGCATTAATGAATTTTTTAGTATCAGCGCCGGCGCAAAAAATGTATGCGGAAACCAACATGGAATATCCTGTACGCCCAGGGGTAAAACCGTCTAAATTAGTCGCTGCTTGGGGAGAGTTCAAAGCCGACAGTTTACCGCTAGAAACTATGGCTAAACACCGTAAAGCCGCTTTGATTTTACTGGATAAAGCAAAATTTGATTTATAGCGCTTATCATTAAGTTCTCGCCTCGTGCTCACCGGTAATAAAAACACCAGTTGGAAATTCTTCAGCTGGTTTTTTGCTTTAGCCTTAATGTCGCCAATTGTGGTGATGTTATTGGGCAGCATTAATGCGTCCAGCGATCTTTTTAGCCATTTATGGGCGACGGTATTACCTGAATATATCCGTAATACCTTGGTACTTGGAGTGTTGGTGGCCTTGTTATCATTTTGCTTTGGTGTGCCGGCAGCCGCGCTTATTAGCCAAACTAATATTGTTATGGGCAAGCAGTTAAGATGGTTGCTGATGTTACCGCTCGCAATGCCTGCGTATTTAGTCGCTTATTTATATACCGATTTATTTGATTATGCTGGCCCTGTGCAACGGTTATTGCGCGCGTGGTTTGATTGGCAATCACCCAATGATTATTACTTTTTTGATATTAGAACCCTAGGTGGTGCAGCCGTTGTTATTGCCTTGGTCATGTTTCCTTATGTGTACATGTTGACACGCACCGCTTTTGAGCAACAAGACCGTAACTTGTTAAGAGCAAGTCGGTTATTGGGTTGTACCGAGCGACAAAGTTTTTTTCAGATGACTTTACCTTTAGCTCGTCCGGCTATTGCCGTGTCATTAGCGCTAGTCACTATGGAAACATTAGCCGACTTTGCCACTGTGCAATATTTTGCTGTCAGTACATTAACCACAGCTATTTATGATACTTGGCTTGGCTACAATGATTTTGCTGCCGCTAACGCATTAGCCAGTGTGTTGATGTTATTTATTTTATTTATTGTTGTTGCAGAGCAACGCGCTAGAGCGGGGCAGCGACATCAATCAAGCCGGCCAAATACCCAACACCAGCGTAAGCAGCTTAGTGTTGCTCAGCAAATCATTGGCAGTATATTCTGTTGGTTTTTAGTCTTTGCTGGTTTTTTATTGCCGGTTATTTTATTGCTAGTAATGGTGATAGATTATGCCGATTATCAACAGCTTGTTGCATTAATTGCTACCGGTAAAAACAGTATTGAAATTGCGACTTATACAGCGACCATCGCCACGTTCATTGCCTTGATACTGGCTTTATTTCAACGTTTACATCAAAGCCGGTTTCGGATGTTGCCAGTGCAAATTTCTGGTTTTGGTTATGCTATTCCAGGTACTGTGCTTGCAATGGCCATGCTAGCCACTTTTGGCCCATTAGATCATGCTATTAACGACGTGGCTAAGGCGTTAGGTTTTGCCGCGCCTGGATTAATATTGTCAGGTACTGTTTTTGCTATTGTCTTTGCTTATATCGTCAGGTTTTCAGCTATTGCCAACGGCACTATTAGCGCGGGTATAGAGCAAATTCCAAAATCACTTGATTTAGCACCAGCGAGCTTAGGTGTAACTACCTTGTCAGCAATTTTTCGTGTTCATCTACCGTTATTAAAATCATCTATTTTGGTGGCTTGGTTGTTAGTTTTTGTTGAAGCCATGAAAGAGTTACCTGCGGTACTGTTATTGCGACCCTTTAACTTTGAAACCTTGAGTACGCAAATATATCAGCTTATCTCAGATGAACGTTTAGAGCAGGGCGCGTTAGGCGCTATCTTAATTGTCTTGTTTGGCTTATTGCCGATTATTATTCTCAACCGCCAGAAGGACACCCAGTGAAACCACTGATTAATATTGAAAATTTAGCCGTTGAATTACAAACAAAAGTGATTTTAACGCAAGTTGATTTATCATTGGCTAAAGGTGAAATATTAGGACTGGTTGGCCCCAGTGGTTGTGGCAAAACAACCTTACTAAACACCTTAGCTGGTTTTGTTGCACAAAGTGCCGGCACCATTGAAATTAACACCAGCAATAATCAGCAAATAAAAATCAGTACTGCAGCCATGTTGCCGGCAGAACAGCGTAATATCGGGATGATATTTCAAGACTATGCTTTGTTCCCTCACCTTAGCGTTAATGAAAATATTTGCTTTGGCCTGAAAAAATTAACAAAAACAGAGCAAGCAAAACGCTGTAAAGAGTTACTGACTTTACTTGAATTAACTGAGTTTGGACAAGGTTACCCGCATCAACTATCTGGTGGGCAGCAGCAAAGAGTCGCTATCGCCCGTGCTTTAGCTCCACAACCTAGCTTATTATTACTTGATGAACCTTTTTCAAATATTGATGCTAGGTTACGTAATGAATTAATGATTGAAATCAGGCAGTTATTAAAGCGTTTGGGTATGACCGCTATTTTTGTTACTCATAATAAAGATGAAGTGTTCACCTTTGCGGATAAAATTGCCGTTATGCATCAAGGTAAGGTGCTACAAATTGGCCCTCCTGCTCAGGTTTGCCAGCAGCCTAATAGTTGGCAAGTAGCTGACTTTTTACAACTGGGGAGTTGGCTGCCGGTAGCACTACTGGCGGATTATAATCACGCGCAAGTAACCAGCCTAATTGGCCAATTAGTGCCTAGTGCTATCGTTAATGCACCAGTAGACAACAAGAAAGACTCGACACTTAGTTACCAATTATTGGTTAAACCCAATAATATCGAGTTGTGCGAACAACAGGGCAGTAATGTCATCGTTGAACATATCGGCGTAACCGAACAAGGCTATCACTATTTACTCAGTAGTATTGACCAAGATAGCGCACTAGTCTTCTCACAATTGAGCTTTTATAGCCCAGAACTATTTACCTTAGGTGATAAACTAGCGATCAAGTTAAAGGGCGAAAACTTTAACTTATATACCCGCGCCACTTGAATAGGCAGATTTTTGCCAGATGAAAAAAGTGGGTTTATTGTCACTAATTGTTGACACTAGAATGACTTTTTTAGTTACAAAAAATTAATTTTCAGTCTACATTGGGCGTCAGATCCACAAAAGTGCACAATTTCATTCACTTCCCTCAAAGCCTTTATTTACAGGCATTCAGCGCTATGGATTTGCAAAAACTTTACTTGACATAAGTTTACTTTACTCACTAAACTGTAACAATGTGGTAAAAAGTGGGAATTAGTGGATCGCAGGTGATCCCAAAACAATTAAAGTGGATAATAAAGTAGATTATGTTCAGAGGCACTAGTGCAATAACACTCGACAGCAAAAATAGGATCACTATACCTACGCGGTATCGCGAGGAGCTATTTGCTGATTGCCAAGGAAAAATGGTCTGCACTGTAGATATTCAACATCCGTGTTTATTGTTATATCCACTACCCGAATGGGAAGAAATAGAATTAAAGCTTTGTGAATTGTCGAGTATGAATCCACAAGAGCGTTTATTACAACAAGTGTTATTAGGTAATGCCTCAGATTGCGAAATCGATAAAAGTGGCCGTTTATTAATTAATGGCCCACTGCGTCAACATGCAGGCTTGAAAAAAAACTTGATGTTGGTCGGTCAGTTGAGAAAGTTTGAAATCTGGAATGATAGCGCTTGGCAAAACCAAATGCAGCAAGGCATTGCACAAATTCAGTCAGGTGAAATAGAGCTCACTGACCGATTACTTGATTTATCTTTATGATAAATCGTTCAATGAAAATTATGATAACTAGATGGCGTTGATAAATTTATAATGCAACATGATAATGCACATATTTCAGTTTTACTGGCCGAGTCAATCTCTGGATTGGCGATAAAACCAGAGGGGACTTATATCGACTGTACCTTCGGTCGTGGCGGACATTCAGGTTTAATTCTTGATAATTTAGGTCCTAACGGGCGCTTGATCGCGATAGACAGAGATCTAACCGCGATAGAAGCGGCAAAAAAATATGCCGCCGATAAGCGTTTTATTATCGAACATCACGGTTTTGCTGACTTACAGATGATTGTTGAGAAGCATGAGTTAACTGAAAAAATAGACGGCATTTTACTTGATCTTGGCGTGTCTTCTCCGCAACTCGATGAAGCAGAACGTGGTTTTAGTTTTATGAAAGACGGCCCACTCGATATGCGAATGGATACCACACGTGGCCAAACAGCTGCCGAGTGGATAGCAGTGGCCGACGTTGAAGATATTACTTGGGTGCTAAGAACTTTTGGTGAAGAAAAACATGCTTGGCGAATTGCTAATGCCATCGTTGACGAGCGTGAAGAAACGGCACTGACACGTACCGGACAATTAGCACAGTTAATTAAGAAAACAGCACCACAAAGAGAAATGAAAAAGCATCCTGCAACACGTAGTTTTCAAGCGATTCGCATTTATATTAATAGTGAGTTAGAGCAAATTGAAAAAGTACTGTCTGCGTCTTTGTCGGTATTGGCCACCGATGGTCGTTTGGTGGTGATTAGTTTTCACTCGCTCGAAGATCGGTTAGTGAAACAGTTTATGAAAAAGCATTCGCAAGGCAGAAAAGTGCCACGGGGCCTACCCATTAGCGAAGAAGAATTGAACAAGGGTAAAAACTTGAGCTTAATTGGTCGCAGATTAAAGCCCAGTAAAGATGAAGTGGAAGAGAATGTTCGCTCTCGCAGCTCAGTATTAAGGGTTGCCCAGAGACTGGCGCGCTAATCATGGTGCGTTAGTATGGCAACCAAAAAAGTGGTGTTGTTTTTTGATATCTGGTATGACATTCAACGTCATTTAGCCACTTATGGCGTTTTATTATTGGTGTTGGTATCAGCGTTTTCAGTGGTTTATTTTACCCACTTAAATCGACAAACAACCAGTAAAATTGAAATTTTATTAACCGAACGTGACGCCTTAGAAATTGAATGGCGCAACTTATTACTAGAACAAAACAGCTTAGCCGAACACAGCGCGATAGAAAGCAGTGCAGCAAAGCAACTTAATATGACAAGGCCAGATGCAAGCTCGGAAGTTATTATTAAATTACCATGATTTATTACCACGGGTATGGCAATGAAAAAACCAGCACAACATAATCCAAACACGGTAGCATGGCGTTTTTACGTTGTGCTAGCTGCTGTTGTGCTTATTTATGCTGGCTTGATGGCCCGTACCGCATACATTCAAGTGTTTGAACCCGACATGTTGAAAAAACAGGGCGACAATCGCTCGTTGCGTACCAATACTAAAACGGTGCAACGAGGCTCGATTGTTGACCGTAATGGTCATGAGTTAGCCATTAGTGTGCCAGTAGAAACCGTTTGGGCTGATCCTAAAATTATTTTTGATACTAATGCCTTGTCTATGACAAAACATTGGCAGGCTTTGGCTGATGTCTTGGGCCAAGACGTTAGTGAATTAAAAGCAAGGGTAACTGAAAACGCAAGTAAACGTTTTGTTTATATTGAACGTAAAGTTGCCCCCGCTATGGCGGTTTACATTCAAGAATTGAAAATTCCTGGCATTCATTTGCGCAAAGAATCTAAACGCTTTTATCCGGCGGGTGAAATAAGTGCTCATCTCGTTGGCTTCACCAATGTTGATGATAAAGGCATTGAAGGAGTTGAGCGCGTTTATGATCAACTGCTGACAGGCGAAAATGGCGAGAAACAATATCGTAAAGACGCCAAAGGTCGAAAAATAGAAATATTGTCGGTCAAAGCGGCCACGCCACCAGAAAAAATCACCTTGAGTATAGATCAACGTATTCAAGCACTCGCTTATCGTGAATTAAAGGGCGCAGTGAAGGCGTTTAAAGCGACATCAGGTTCGGCAGTGGTCACCAATGTCAATACCGGTGAAGTTTTAGCGTTAGTAAACAGCCCGTCATATAACCCAAATAATCGCTCTGGTGTTGCCATTCATCGTTTTCGTAACCGCGCTATTACCGATATTTATGAGCCGGGTTCAACCATGAAGCCACTAACGGTATTAACCGCCTTGGAATTTGGCAGTATAAAAAAAGATAGCATTATTGATACTTATCCCGGTTGGATGCGCTTAGGTGGCAGTCGTGTTTCTGATCCACGTTACCTTGGTAAAATTACCCTTTCAGAATTATTGGTACACTCTTCTAATATGGGCACCACTAAGTTGGCGTTATCTGTACCAAAAAATTACCTTATCGATAAATTTTTTGATGCGGGCTTTTCTGAAGACACAGGTACTGGCCTGGTCGGTGAAAGTTCGGGCATGATGCACGATAGGCCGCGTTGGTCAAAATTTGAGTTAGCTACTTTGTCTTGGGGCCACGGCGTAGCCATTACCCCTATTCAGTTGGCGCGTTTTTACACCACATTAGCCAATGGCGGTATTAAAATGCCCTTAACGATTTTAAAGCAAGATGCAGCATCGCTAGCGAAGCAAAAACAGGAGCGTATTTTCTCAGCTGAAAATAGTCAAAATGTTGTCGAGTTGTTGGAAAATGTGGTTAATCAACACTATACCGTTGCAAAAGTAGATGGTTATCGCGTGGGCGGTAAAAGTGGCACAGCGATTAAAGCATTTGCCGGTGGTTATGGTGATGATTATGTTGGCCTGTTTGCCGGTATAGCACCGATCTCAGATCCCGAAATTGCCGTGGTAGTGGTGATTAATGATCCCGGTGGTGATTTATACCATGGCGGTGAAGTGGCTGCGCCAGTTTTTTCACGAATTATGAAGGGCACACTACGACTACTTAATGTGCCGCCTGATGACAACACGCGAGTATCTTCGGTGCAAGCAGAGCAAAAAGCGAAAAATTCACCTAAGGAGCGTGACCATGTCTGATCACGCTTTAACGGTTTCAAATCAAGCCATAAACGTTGCTGCTAAAAACCTTGTTGCTATCGAAGCAGTATTAAGCTTGGGTGAAATATCGCTAACAGCAAATGATTTGACTCAACTTAAAGCGACTTTTAATCAGCAAACTAGTGCTACTAAGGCTAATTTAGTCAACGATACACGAGCACTTATTGCCGGTGATGTATTCTGTGCGGTTATTGGCAGCTTACGCGATGGCCGCGAATATATTGCTCAGGCGCTGGCCGCAAATTGTGCGATGATATTGCAAGAAACTACCGAGTCATCAGAGCATGGTCAACTCACTTGGTGTCAACAGGCATCAGGTAATGCGATACCTGTGTTAAGTTACTATCAACTTAACCATGAGCTATTCGAGCTAGCAAAAGCGTTTTATAACGCGCCCCAGCAATATTTAAATATCATTGGTATTACCGGCACTAATGGCAAAACCAGTACCAGCCAAATTATTGCCAACTTATTAGATGCTTGTCAGAAAAATTGTGCGGTTATCGGCACTAATGGTGCTGGCAAGCTTGCGCACTTAACAACCATTGAAAACACGACGCCGAGTGCGACAGAGCTGCATCAACTACTGGCGTTATTTGCGGAAGAAAAAATTACCGATGTAGCAATGGAAGTATCATCCCACGCCCTAGCGCAAAAACGCGTCAGTGCAAGCCTATTTAACACCGCAGTTTTCACTAATTTAAGCCGTGATCATTTAGATTATCATCAAACCATGACCGAATATGCGGCGGCTAAGCGAGCAATATTTAGCTGTGATGGTAAGCAAGTTGCCGTTATTAATGGTGATGACCCCCAAGCGCAAAGTTGGTTAACCCATTGGCCAAAATTACAGCCTGTTGTAGTTTATGGTCGAGGTGAAAATATCACTAACTTTACGCGCTTTGCCCAAGCATTTAATGTTGAGCATCACACTAAGGGTGTCAGTTTCACGCTCAACACTGAGCAAGGCCAAGCTGAAGTTCGTAGTCAGTTGTTAGGTGATTTTAATGTTGAAAATCTTTTAGCGGCGATTGCCGTATTGATGGTCGAAAATATAGCACTAACCACTATAGTTAGCGCGATTAACCAACTAGTGCCGATTATGGGCCGTATGGAAGCCTTTTCGTCTGCGGGTAAACCGACCACTGTGGTCGATTATGCTCATACCCCCGACGCATTATCTAGTGCGTTAGACGCCTGTCGCTTGCACTGTCATGGCAAGTTATGGCTAGTGTTTGGCTGTGGTGGTGATCGTGATGTGGGTAAGCGGGCATTGATGGCGAAGGTGGCAGAAAGTAAAGCCGATCACATCATCATTACCAACGACAATCCACGCAGCGAAGACCCTGAGGCTATTGCCGCCGATATTATTGCTGGCTTAGGAAAAACCGCTCGCTTTGAAAAAATATTAGATAGAAAAACCGCGGTATTAATGGCATTAAAACAAGCAGATGCTCATGATGTCATTCTTTGTGCTGGTAAAGGCCATGAAGACTACATCATTTTTGGCAATGAAAAACGTCATTATGATGAACGCGCCATTGTAAAAGCATTCTACTCACTAGAAAAAGAGCTAACGTTATGATCTCGTTATCCTTAACTGAGTTATCGCAAGCTGTTAACGGCCAATTAATCGGTGAAAACCTGACCATTAATGCCATTAGTACCGACAGTCGAGCATTAAAGGCCGGTGATGTTTTCTTAGCCTTGCACGGACCAAATTTTGATGGTCACAAATTTTTAAGCCAAGCCAGCGAACTTGGCTGTAGCGCTGTTATTGTTCAGCAAGCTCAAGACAAGCTTAATATTGCGCAAATAGTGGTGAAAGACACCCATCAAGCATTAGGCGACATTGCGGCTTATGTTAAAGCAAAAGTGGCGCCAAAAACCGTGGCAATCACCGGCAGTAGCGGTAAAACCACGGTAAAAGAAATGGTGGCGGCGATTTTAAATCGTTTAGGCAATGTGTTAGCCACAAAAGGAAATTTTAATAACGATATCGGTGTGCCGTTGACCTTATTACGACTAGAGCAAAAACATGACTTTGCGGTGGTCGAATTAGGCGCTAATCATATTGGCGAAATTGCTTATACTGCTGCGCTGGTCAAGCCAGATGTTGCCATGATTAATAATATCGCCGCGGCCCATTTAGAGGGCTTTGGCGATTTATGTGGAGTCGCCCGAGCGAAAGGTGAAATTTTTTCTGGCTTAACCGCCGGTGGTGTGGCGATTTATAACCAAGACACCCCGTGGGCGGATAAGTGGCAATGGCGTTTAACTGACAAACAAGTACGGCGTTTTTCCTGTCAAGGCAGTGCAGATTGTTATAGTCATCAAGAAGTTTTAGATGATAACGGCTGTGCGAGTTTTCAGTTAATAACGCCAATCGGTAATACTTATATTGAACTCACTGTGCCAGGCCACCATAACGTCTGCAATGCGGTTGCGGCTGCAACGATAGCGTTAGAGTTTGGTGCCAGTTTAGATGATATTCGCTTGGGTTTAGCTGCTATGGCTGCGGTGAAAGGGCGTTTGAATCTACATCAACTGAGTAGCAAGATTAAGCTAATCGACGATAGCTATAACGCCAATGTTGAATCAATAAATGCCGCGTCAGATTTATTGGCGAGCTACCCAGGGCGCAGGATACTTATTCTCGGTGATATGGGGGAATTAGGTGGTGAAGCACGTCGTTACCATCAAGAAGTGGGTGAACATGCAAAAAGTAAAGAGATTGATGATTTGTTGACCTTAGGCGTATTAAGTCAAAATGCCTCTGACGCTTTTTATCGAGGGCGCAATACACAGGCACAACATTTTAGTAGCAAAGAAAAACTCATGTCACGTTTACAACAGTTACTTCAAGATGAAGAACAGCAAGTGACATTATTAGTTAAAGGTTCGCGCAGTGCTCATATGGAATACGTAGTGGCTGATATTATTAAATGGCATAACAGTCAGACTATGCAGGAGCAGGCATAATGTTACTTTGGTTAGGTGAGTATCTCACCCCGTATTATTCATTCTTTAATGTTTTTTCTTATTTAACCTTTAGAGCGATCATATCAACGCTTACCGCCTTGATTATCTCGTTATATTTTGGTCCTAAATTGATCCGTGCCCTGCAAAATATGCAGATCGGCCAAACGATTCGTGACGATGGTCCAGAAAGTCATTTAGTAAAATCGGGTACGCCAACCATGGGCGGGCTCCTGATCTTAGCGTCAATTGTGGTCAGTGTTTTATTGTGGGCTGACTTAACCAATACCTATGTTTGGGTGGTGTTATTTGTGTTGGTCAGCTTTGGCTTGATTGGTTTTGTTGATGATTACCGTAAAGTTATTCGCAAAGACTCCAATGGGTTAATTGCCCGTTGGAAGTATTTTTGGCAAACCGTAGTCGGCTTAGCAACCGCTATATTTTTATACCAGTTTGCTCAAGGCCCTGAAGAAACTACGTTATTAATTCCCTTCGTTAAAGATGTGTTGCCACAGTTAGGCTTGCTCTATATCGGCTTAGTCTATTTCGTGATTGTCGGTACCAGTAATGCCGTTAACTTAACTGACGGTCTTGATGGTCTAGCGATTGTGCCAACTATTATGGTGGCAGGGGCGTTTGCGATATTTGCTTATATGACAGGTAATGCCAATTTTTCTGAGTATTTACATATTCCACACATTGCTTTAGCCAGTGAACTTGTGGTGGTTTGTACCGCTATTGTTGGTGCTGGTTTAGGTTTTTTATGGTTTAACACTTACCCTGCGCAAGTTTTTATGGGTGATGTTGGCTCGCTTGCTTTAGGCGCTGCGCTAGGCGTTATTGCTGTCTTAGTTAGGCAAGAGTTAGTGCTATTTATTATGGGCGGCGTTTTTGTGATAGAAACGCTCTCGGTTATTTTGCAGGTAGGCTCATACAAGTTGCGCGGGCAACGAATTTTTCGTATGGCGCCCATTCATCATCATTATGAGTTAAAAGGTTGGCCCGAGCCAAGAGTGATTGTGCGCTTTTGGATAATTTCTTTAGTCTTAGTCTTGGTTGGATTAGCAACCTTGAAATTAAGGTAAAAATAAACGCGTGAATAAACAATTGCACCAGTCGGTAACGACGCAATTAGCCAATAAGCGAATCGTGATCTTAGGAATTGGGATCACGGGCTTGTCGTGCGCGCGCTTTTTACATCGCCATCAAATTTCTTTTGCTGTAAACGACAGCCGAGCAATGCCTATTTCTCCCGGTGATTTTAAACAGCAATTTGCTGATAATACCTTAGTGCTTGGTCATTGGGAGCAAGCATTAATAGCCCAAGCCGATATTTTGATTGTTAGCCCAGGCATTAATATGGCTGAGCCGGCTATTCGTAATGCCATGGCTAAAAATTGTGATGTTATTGGTGATATTGAATTGTTTTGCCGATTAAGTGATACGCCGATATTAGCGGTTACTGGCTCCAATGGTAAATCTACCGTTGTTTCAATGTTAAATTACGTTGGTAATGCTCTAGGTTACCGCGTGCAGTTGGGTGGCAATATTGGTCTACCAGTACTGGATCAAATAGATCAAGAAGTTGCCGATTTTATTGTGTTAGAGCTATCGAGTTTTCAGCTTGAAACAGTAAAAAGTATGAAGGCATTGGCCGCGACTGTATTGAACTTAAGTGACGATCATTTAGATCGTCACAAAACCCTTGAAAATTATGGCGCAATCAAACAAAGCATTTATCAACACTGTAGCTATGCGCTTTATAACCGTGATGACAAGGCTACTCTGCCTAACGCCTGTTATAGCGATAGTCAGCGGTTAAGTTTTGGTAGCGAACCCGCACAAAATGGTGATTTTGGTCTTGCAGAGCATCAGGGTATCAGCCACTTAATGTTAGGTGACCAGCCATTATGTTCTTTAGCTGAATTGCCATTACAAGGTCTTCATAATGCGTTAAATTATTTAGCCGTATTGGCGTTAGGAAAATGTGCCGGTTGGGATTTAAAAGCCATGTTGGCAAGCTTAAAGACCTTTAAAGGCTTAGCACATCGTTGTGAAGTGATTGAAACAAACGATGGTATTCGTTGGATTAATGACTCAAAAGCCACCAATGTTGGCGCAACACTGGCCGCCATTGAAGGATTAGCGCCCACCTTACCTGCGAATAAACTGGTTTTAATTGCCGGCGGCGATGGTAAAGGTGCTGATTTTTCTCCATTATCTCAAGCATTAACTCAACACGTAGATTACTTGATCACGCTCGGCAAAGACGGACCTGCTATTGCCGCATTACGCTTACCAAGCCAAGCCGATAAAACCTCGCACGTTGATTCGCTAGCCGCAGCAGTAACACTGGCCAGAACACAGGCAAAGGCCGGCGATATGGTTTTACTCTCCCCCGCCTGTGCCAGTTTAGATATGTTTGCTAACTACGTTGAACGGGGCGTGGTATTTATCACCTCAGTATTAACGCATCAGGAGCAAAGGTAATGTCGCTATCTTTTGCTAATTTATCACAATGGGCCTTACCGCCATGGTTGCAAACCGATGAAAGAACGGTAGAAACCTTTGACCGTAGCTACATAATACTTGCGTTTAGTATGTATATAATTGGCTTAATTATGGTAGCAAGTTCATCAATGCCGATTGCTGAACGTTTATTTGACAACCCGTTTCATTTTATTGTTCGTCATATGATTTATATCATACTCAGTCTGGGTGTTGCCGCCTTTACCTTGCAAATACCTATGCATCGTTGGCATGAATACAGCAGTAAGTTGCTGTTAATCGCTGTTATTTTACTTGTGGTTGTTTTAGTTATAGGTCGAAATGTTAATGGTGCTACCCGTTGGATTAGCGTTGGACCGATAACGGTACAAGCCGCAGAGCCGGCTAAACTTTTTTTCTTTTGTTATTTGTCTGCTTACTTAGTTAGGCGCCGTAATGAAGTAATGGAAAATATTAAAGGCTTTGCCAAGCCTTTAATGGTTTTTGGTCTATTAAGTGGTTTGTTATTAATGCAGCCTGATTTAGGCACCATTATTGTGATGTTTGTTACCACGTTTGGTTTGTTGTTTTTAGCCGGTGCAAAATTATGGCAGTTTATTGCTATATCAGGTGTAGGTATCACTTTATTGACCATGTTAGCGTATTTCTCGCCTTATCGTTGGGCACGAGTAACCGGCTTTCTCGACCCATGGAAAGACCCTTTTGGTAGTGGTTATCAGCTAACTCAATCACTGATGGCTTATGGTCGCGGTGAAACATTTGGTCAAGGCTTAGGTAATAGCGTACAAAAATTAGAGTATTTGCCTGAGGCACATACGGATTTTGTTATGGCTGTATTGGCAGAAGAGTTTGGTTTTATCGGTATTAGTGTTATTTTACTGTTAAGTATGACCTTGGTTTTTAAAGCTTTACTGCTAGGTCGAAAAGCGGTTAATCAAGAAAAGTATTTTGAAGGTTTTTTTGCCTATGCCATTGGTATCTGGTTTTGCTTTCAAGCAGCGGTTAATATCGGTGCGAGTGCAGGCGTAGTGCCAACCAAAGGCTTAACAATGCCGCTGATTAGTTATGGTGGTAGTTCAATGATTATTATGACCCTTGCTGTAGTGATTTTGATTCGCATTGACCACGAAATTCGCTTGCAAAGTATTCAAGCCACTAGTCGCACGACTGGTGATCATAAAGACAGCAATAAGAAACCCAGAAAAGTGCATCAAACAAAAATTATTGAGAGCGAAAATGACTGAACAGACAAGTCATGAAGTAAAGCGCCCAACCCTGCTAGTGATGGCAGGTGGAACCGGTGGTCATATATTTCCAGGTATTGCGGTTGCACAAGCCCTAGTAAAACAAGGCTGGAACATCCATTGGCTTGGTACCGCTGAGCGTATGGAAGCGGAATTGGTACCAAAAAATGGTTTTCCCATTTCATTTATCAATATGTCTGGCGTACGTAATAAAAACTGGCAAACGTGGTTGAAAACACCGTTTAAAATTTTGCAATCTGTACTGCAGTCAATTCAAATACTGCGCAAGGTTAAGCCTGATGCGGTGCTTGGGATGGGCGGCTATGCCAGTGCACCGGGTGGTGTGGCAGCATGGTTATTAGGTATTCCCTTGGTATTACATGAACAAAATGCCGTTGCGGGCATGAGTAATCGCTTTCTGTCGTATCTAGCCACCAGAACGTTAAGTGCGTTTCCGGGCGCATTTAGCAATCGAGTCACCTCAAAGGTGGTTGGCAACCCATTGCGTAGCGAGATTATCGCTATTGAAACCGTGATGCCTGAAAAACCGGCCACCAGCAAAAAAGTATTAGTTGTGGGTGGCAGTTTAGGCGCGAAAATACTCAATGATGTTGTGCCACAAGCGATGAAGCAAATTAAAGTACAAAGTATTGATGTGTGGCATCAAACCGGTGGCGGCAATGAACAGTCAGTGTTAAAAAGTTATCAAGATTACGGTTTACCAGAAGAGAAGGTTAAGGTAACAGAGTTTATTGATGATATGGCAGCAGCCTATAAATGGGCTGACGTAGTGATTTGCCGAGCGGGCGCACTCACTGTGTCTGAATTAGCGATGGCAGCAAAGCCCGCTATATTCGTACCTTTGCCACATGCGGTTGATGATCATCAAACCAAGAACGCTATGTATTTGGTTAACTGTGGCGCGGCAAAGTTAATTGTTCAAAAAGAATTTAACGGCACCACACTAGGGCAAATGCTTAATAGTTTGTTTATATCCGACAAAGTGCTGCAGCAGATGTCTAAAGCTGCACACAACGCTGCCCATGCTGATGCCACTAACCTGGTAGCAACAGCTTGTATTGAGGTGGCAAAAACATGAGTAAAGCAATGACAACAGCAAGTAACAGCGATGCAAGATTACACAATACAACATCAAATAATGCCAGTAACAGGATGCCGGAAATGCGTCGGGTTAAAACCATCCACTTTGTGGGTATTGGTGGTGCGGGTATGGGCGGTATCGCTGAAGTTTTGCTAAATGAAGGTTATCAAATTACCGGATCTGACATTGGTGAAAACCAAGTCGTTAAGCGCTTAACATCCTTGGGTGCAAAAATCACCTTAGGTCATCATCAAGATAACGTAAACGATGCGAGCGTTATTGTGGTGTCAACAGCAATTAATGCTGAAAATCCAGAGCTGCTTGCTGCACATCAACAACGTATTCCTGTAGTGCGTCGCGCTGAAATGTTGGCAGAGCTTATGCGTTTTCGCCACGGTATTGCCATTGCGGGCACCCATGGTAAAACCACCACTACAAGTTTAATTGCCAGTATTTTTGCTCAGGCAAATTTAGACCCCACTTTTGTGATTGGGGGCTTACTTAATAGCGCGGGCACCAATGCGCGTTTAGGCAGTAGCCGTTATTTGATTGCAGAAGCGGATGAAAGCGATGCGTCTTTCTTACATCTACAACCTATGGTTTCTGTGATCACCAATATCGACGAAGACCATATGGAGACTTATCAAGGTGATTTTGAAAAACTTAAAGACACCTATATTGAGTTTCTCCACAACTTACCTTTTTATGGTTTAGCCGTGGTGTGTTTAGATAATCCAGCGGTGCGAGAAATATTACCGCGCATTAGTCGCCAGGTTATTACCTATGGTTTTTCTCAAGATGCTGATGTAAGAGCCACGCAATATCAACAATCAGCCGGCGTTAGTTCATTTGTTGTTGAGCGCAAAGACTACGCACCCTTAGCCATTAGCGTTAATTTGCCAGGTGAGCACAATGTGTTAAACGCCTTAGCAGGTGTGGCCGTTGCCATTGATGAAGGTGTTGCCGATAACGCTATTCAGCAAGCTTTACAAAACTTTGCTGGTATTGGTCGACGCTTTGAACAATTAGCAACTTTACGCACTGAGCAAGGCGAAATGATGTTCATAGATGATTATGGTCATCACCCAACAGAAGTTAAAGCCACTATAGCGGCCATGCGAAATGGCTGGCCTGAAAAACGCTTGGTGATGGTATTTCAACCCCATCGCTATTCGCGTACTCGTGATCTTTATGAAGACTTTGTCGAAGTGTTATCTGAGGTAGATTGCTTATTTTTACTTGATGTTTATGGTGCGGGTGAAACGCCCATTGCCAATGCCGACAGTAAAAGTTTAGCGCGCAGTATTCGTCAACGCGGCCAAATTGAACCGATTTATGTCAGCGACAGTGACAAGTTAGCTGAATTATTGGCAGCGCAGTTACGTGACAACGACATGGTTATTACGCAAGGTGCTGGAAATATCGGTACTATTGCCAGTAATTTAGCGACAGATAAAAAATTAACGGTGGCACTATGATGAAGCCTTTAATCGAGCAAAAATTAGCCGTCTTATATGGTGGTACATCAGCAGAAAGAGCGATATCACTAAATTCTGGTAAAGCGGTTGCAAAAGGCTTAACCGAAGCCGGTTTTAATGTGCAATTAATTGATACCCAAAATTATTGCTTAAGTGATTTAGCAACACTGGATATTGACCGTGTTTTTATTGCCTTACATGGTCGTGGTGGCGAAGACGGTTGTGTGCAAGGTGCGCTGCAATATATGAATATACCTTACACCGGCTCTGATGTGCTTGGCTCTGCACTATCAATGGACAAAATTCGTAGCAAGCAAGTATTTCAAGCGATGAACTTACCTACGCCTGCCTTTGCCATTGTCAGTAAAACTGACTATCAAATGGGCGACGCGGCAAAAATTTCACAGCAGTTAGGCGCTGTTGTTATGGTTAAACCTGCCAATGAAGGCTCAAGTATTGGCATGTCAAAGGCAAATACTAGCGAAGAATTGCATCAAGCACTTATGGCCGCGTTTAACTACGACCAACAAGTATTAGTAGAAGCTTGGGTGCAAGGCCCTGAGTATACCGTCGCCATTCTGGGCCAAATACCTTTGCCAGTGATTCATATGGAAACGCCGCACGATTTTTATGACTACGATGCGAAATATAAATCAACTAGTACGCAATATCATTGTCCGTGTTCATTATCAGCAGATGATGAGGCAGAGGTACAAAATATCGCCTTGCGAGCTTTTAATGCCACCGGAGCAAAAGGTTGGGGCCGGGTAGATATTATGCGCAATGGCCAAAATCAATGGCAGATATTGGAAGTTAACACAGTACCTGGTATGACAGAAACGTCATTAGTACCCAAAGCCGCTAAAGTTCACGGCTTAAGCTTTAGTGAATTAGTGACAGAAATTGTCGCTATAAGCGCACAAGGGGCTTTGTAAAATATGGTTGCGGCAATGAACAAACAACTGCCTTTAAAGGAAGAAGTAGCAAACTTACACTGGTCATTTTGGCTAGGTGTTGCGTTTTTCGTTGCTGTTATTGTCGCTATATTATCCTTCGGTATTTTTCTGAACAAAAATTTAAGTTCAGAAGAGTCAGCGCCGGTTACCTCAATTGCGATTGCCGGTGAAATGCCATATACCACGCGTTTAGATATTGAACGTGCGATAGAACAAGTTAATTTAGGCAATTTTTTTAATTTAGATGTTAATGATGTTCAGCAAAAAGTGGCTAAGTTGCCATGGGTTTATTCCGTTTCAGTACGGAAAAAATGGCCGGATGAATTGAAAATTTATGTTGTTGACCAAAAACCTATTGCCCACTGGAATGGTGACTTTCTACTTAACGCTAATGGCAAAGCGTTTCAGGCTGATGTGCAGCGTCTGGTCAAACAGTTACCGGCATTTTTTGGTCCAGAGGGCAGTGAACAAATAGCCTTAGAGAACTTTATAAACTTGAACAAGCTATTAGATTTTAGCCAATTAGCCATTGATGAATTAGTACTAACTGAGCGTTTTGCTTGGCAGTTAATCTTAAATGATGGTGTCACCATTAATTTAGGACGTGATAATCGTGTAGAACGCATACAACGTTTTATGGACATTTATCCGGAAATAAAATTGAATAAAAAGCAGGATCAACAAGTCGATTATGTTGATCTGAGATACGATACTGGTCTAGCCGTTGGTTGGAAAGCCGCGAATAATAAAGAAAGAGTTTAGCCTTAATGCCAAAAATAACTGAAAGAAATTTAGTGGTTGGATTAGATATTGGAACGTCAAAAATTTCAGTAGCCGTTGGTGAAATCACGCTTGACAACCAGCTGAGTATCGTTGGTGTTGGTAATCAACCGGCACGTGGTATGGATAAAGGTGGCGTTAATGATTTAAACCTAGTTATTCAGTCAATTCAACGGGCTATTAATGAAGCTGAATTGATGGCTGACTGCCATATTACCTCGGTATATTTGGGTATTTCCGGTAAGCATATTAGTTGTCAAAACGAGAACGGTATGGTGCCTATTAACGACAAAGAAGTTATGCAAGATGACGTTGATAACGTTATTCATACCGCCCGTTCAGTCCCTATTTCTGCAGAGCGTCGCATGCTACATGTTTTGCCACAAGAATATAGCATTGACTGTCAAGACGGCATTAAAAGCCCGATTGGTATGTCAGGTGTACGAATGGAAGCGAAAGTTCATATCGTGACTTGTGCCAATGACATGGCAAAAAATATTGTTAAATGTGTTGAACGTTGCGATTTAAAAGCGGATCAACTGATTTTTTCGGCGCTGGCTTCTAGTTATGCAATATTAACAGATGATGAAAAAGAGCTGGGTATTTGTATTGTTGACATGGGCGCCGGCACCATGGATATCGCGGTTTTTACTGGCGGAGCTTTACGCCATACCGCGGTAATTCCCGTAGCGGGCAACCAAGTGACTAGCGACATTGCAAAAATTTTCCGCACGCCATTAAGCCACGCAGAAGACATTAAAGTTCAGTATGCTTGCGCATTACGCCAAATGGTGAGTATGGAAGAAAATATTGAAGTCCCTAGTGTCGGTGGACGTCCTGCGCGGTCTATGTCACGTCATACATTAGCAGAAGTTGTTGAGCCTAGGTATCAGGAATTATTTGAACTGATCCAAGAAGAATTACGTGAATCTGGTTTAGAAGATCAAATTGCTGCAGGTTACGTGTTAACCGGTGGTACAGCCAAAATGGAAGGTGTGGTTGAATTTGCAGAAGAAGTGTTTCAAATGCCAGCACGCGTTGCCAAGCCTTTTGATGTTTGTGGATTGAAAGAGTATGTCAACGACCCCACATATTCAACGGTAGTTGGCTTGCTGCATTATGGTATGCAGGCGCATCAGCAAAAAAATAAAGAGCAAAAGAAAAGTGAATCAGTCAGGAGCATCGGCTCTAAAGTACTCGCTTGGTTTAAAGGTGAATTTTAATTAGCTGCTTTGGCCGCTAGTTAGACCCATGCCAATCATTTAATGGCCTAGGTCTTAGAAAGTAAAAAGAGTTTTGGTGGAACAAAACGTAACAAAAATTGGAGATAATAAAATGTTTGAATTAATGGAAGATCATAACGAAGAAGCAATCATCAAAGTCATCGGTGTTGGTGGTGGTGGTGGCAATGCGGTAGAACATATGGTGTTACAAACCATAGAAGGTGTTGAATTTATCACCGCAAATACCGATTCACAAGCACTACGCAATTCGGGCGCTGATGTGACTTTGCAGCTAGGCCATAATGTTACCAAAGGTCTAGGCGCTGGCGCTAACCCTGAAATTGGTCGTCTTAGTGCAGAAGAAGACAGAGAAACCATCAAAGAAGCACTTAAAGGTGCAGATATGGTATTTATCGCCGCAGGTATGGGCGGAGGTACAGGCACAGGCGCCGCGCCTGTGGTTGCTGAAATAGCGAAAGAAATGGGTATTTTGACCGTTGCGGTAGTGACTAAGCCATTTCCATTTGAAGGCAAAAAACGGATGAATTATGCCGATCAAGGCATTGAGTTTTTATCAAAAAGTGTTGACTCACTGATCACTATTCCTAATGAGAAACTATTAAAAGTATTAGGGCCTGGAACCAGTTTGTTAGATGCTTTTAAAGCAGCCAATGATGTTTTATTAGGCGCAGTTCAAGGTATTGCTGAACTTATTACTCGTCCGGGACTCATAAACGTTGATTTTGCCGATGTTAGAACCGTGATGTCTGAAATGGGCACAGCGATGATGGGCTCAGGTACAGCATCAGGTCCGGATCGTGCAGAAGAGGCAGCAGAAGCTGCAATTTCAAGTCCATTACTTGAAGACGTTGATTTGGCAGGAGCTCGCGGCATATTGGTTAATATTACAGCCGGTATGGATATTAGTATTGATGAGTTTGAAACTGTTGGTAATGCCGTTAAAGCCTTTTCTTCTGAAAACGCCACTGTGGTTGTTGGTGCAGTTATTGACCCGGAAATGACAGATGAACTACGAGTCACGGTTGTTGCCACGGGTATTGGTGCGGATCGCAAGCCTGATATTACGCTAGTTAACCCAACACCGATAGCAGAGCCACAAGTGGTTGGTGGTGATTATACACCAAGCGCGCAGCCAGAGTTATCGTCAAACCCGGTCACTATGCCAGAAGCAAATGCTCAAGCGCAAAGAGTAACAGCAACAGAGCTTGATGATTATTTAGATATTCCAGCATTTTTACGCAAACAAGCAGATTAATACGTGTTAGTGAAGTTAATTGAATGCTGCTAAAAATTTGGAATTTTGATTTTGTTAGGCTTTTTTGATATATTACGTCTCCGCATATTCAGTGGCGGCTAATTGATACAAAAATATAGGCTTAAGAAGGCTATTTATGATTAAACAACGTACGTTAAAAGAAAGTGTCTCTGCTATTGGTGTAGGGCTACATAAAGGTGAAAAGGTGCAGATTACTCTCCGTCCTGCACCCGCTAACACCGGTATTATTTTTCGCCGAGTTGATTTAGATCCCGTTGTCGATATCCCCGCGACACCGGAAGCTGTGGGCGAAACTACCTTATGTACGTGTTTAGTGAATGAGCAAGGTGTTCAGATTTCCACCGTCGAACACTTGCTTTCTGCTGTTGCAGGCTTAGGTATTGACAACCTTATTGTTGAGGTTGACTCATCTGAAATTCCAATTATGGATGGCAGTGCTTTACCCTTTGTTTACTTAATTCAGTCGGTTGGCATTGAAACGTTAAATGTTGCTAAACGTTTTTTACGTATTACAAAAGCAATACGTGTTGAAGAAGGCGATAAATGGGCAGAACTAAAGCCTTATGAAGGCTTTCGAGTCAATTTTGCGATTGAATTTGAACACCCTGTGATTGTAAATACTTGTCAATCGATGAGTATGGACCTTTCAAGCTGTTCATTTATCAAAGAAATTAGCCGTGCGCGTACTTTTGGTTTTATGAAAGATATTGAGTTTTTACGCTCTCATAATTTAGCCCTGGGTGGCAGCTTAGAAAATGCCATCGTGCTAGACGAATACCGTATGCTTAATAAAGATGACCTGCGCTATGACGACGAATTTGTAAAACATAAAATTCTTGATGCCATTGGCGACTTGTATATGGGTGGTGTGAGTATTTTAGGTGAATTAAATGCCTTTAAATCTGGCCATGCTCTCAATAACATGTTGTTACGCGAAGTATTTAAACAAGTTGATTGTTTTGAATGGGTGACGTACGAAGATACGATTGAATCACCTATTGAATTTCAAGAGATTAATGCGGCTGCTTTTTAATACTGCCGTTTAATCGCAAAGTCCCATAAATTAAACCAGTCAATGTACTGGTTTTTTTATGTTCAGATGTTCATAGCCATCTCGGTAATTACTTCTGCATCACTCTACTGA
The DNA here is from genome assembly GCF_014077065.1 of Colwellia sp. MB3u-4. Lineage (NCBI taxonomy): Bacteria > Pseudomonadati > Pseudomonadota > Gammaproteobacteria > Alteromonadales > Colwelliaceae > Colwellia > Colwellia sp. MB3u-4. The sequence continues at coordinate 152,127 of NZ_JACGVE010000068.1, forward strand.
CTTACATCCGTGTAAGAACCTAGCTCCACAACGTTAGTGCCGCCATTCACGTCGATGAAGGGTATGTTTATGTTGCGTTGACATATCTGTGAAGAAGGCATAGATATGGCTAAATCTTACCAGTTTGACGACATAAATGCTGAGCTATAAATAGCTTTGATTTTTCAGCTGACAATGGCAACTAAAAGAAAACTGCTTTTACTTTACTGCTTTGTTGGATTTTTGAACATTAGGTTATGTGTTCGCTGAACGGTTGACGGACTAAAGTCCGACCTACAAAATCTCACTCACGACTACAATATCACCTACAAGATTCAAAATACCGAGTAGTCGTTCGTAGTCTCAATCTAGGCTGGACGTTAATCCCTCGGCTTGATGTCTTAACGGTGGCAGCTGAACAGCCAATATTAATGAATATTGCACAAAGAAATATAACCTTTATTGCTTTTATCAGTGTTACTGCTGCAATAAGCTATGGCTAAAGTACATTCCTAAAAGTGATGGATAAGCTTAAGAGTGATAAGTAAGTTGCGTATATCAAACTATTTATTAGCGTGTGCAGCCAGTTTTTCGAGTTTCTTACGTAAACTCTCGGGCGCAGTTGCCGCTATTTTTAATAAATCTGCGGCAGTAGCAGCTGAAATTGTTGAATTAATAGCGTTGGGGATAACCGTTTTTTCGGGCACTTTATGTCGAAAAGGCGTGATCTTTATCTCTATTTGATTAAACTCATTGTTGGTCACTTGGGCTAATTCACGACAAATATTCATTCTTTCAAATTGTAAACGTTGGCTCCAAACAGCTGATTTTACCTCAATAATAATAGCATTGGCTTTAAAGTTGGCTATTTTGAAGACATCGGCTGGTAGGTCGGGGCAAATTTGGCGTACAATGTCCGACAATACGGTTAAAGAGTTGGTTTTTGCGGCTATTTGTGCCAAAGTGCCTGACGTTGAATTAAACAGCGCTGACATGTCTGTGGGGATTCTAGATTTTCGTGCCATAAGTCAGCTCTGAACAAACGATAAATGAAATATGAGTTTAACATTACTATACCGTGGAAAGAACGTTAGATTTTCAATGAAGCTAAATAAGCTGCATTGGTTATCTGCTCTCGTTGCCTTTGCCTTGGTTTCTGGCCTCATTGTGCATTTAATTGCTTCAGCAGATGACGTACCACAAAATCCGGCTTATCTCCTGTCAAGTTTACCCACTATTGATAACCTTAAAGTCAACAGCCAAGTAACCGCAGTAACCATGAAATTGGCCGAATTACAAAGCCAAGTGTTGAGGTTAAATGCTTTAGGCGATCGCTTAGCAGAAGAAGCTAGCATTCCAGACAATGAGTTTAATTTTCAACAAGCGCCGCCTAGCGGTGGCCCAATGTATCAGGCCGATAGTGTTAAGCAAAAAAGTTTAGCCGAATTGAGCCAAGGTATAGATACATTGGCAGAAACACTCGAACATGAAGAAAAACAATTAAAAATGCTTGAATCTGTTAGTTTTGGACACCATATAGAGAATACTCGGTATTTATCTGGTCGACCAATTACTAAGGGTTGGTTGTCATCGTATTTCGGATTACGTAAAGACCCTTTTAATGGTAAACCTGCCATGCATAAAGGTGTTGATTTTGCGGGCAGTGAAAATGATGACATTATTGCCACGGCATCAGGTGTGGTAAGTTGGGCGAGTTCTCGTTACGGTTATGGTAATTTAATTGAGATTAATCATGGTGATGGTTTAAAAACTCGCTACGGTCATAATAAAACCATAGCAGTATCAGTTGGTGATGTAGTTAACAAAGGTCAAGTTATCGCGAAAATGGGCAGTACAGGGCGCTCGACAGGGCCGCACGTACACTACGAAATTTTACGTAATAACCGACAAATAGATCCAAGCAAATATGTTTATCGCAAAGCAAAATAATGCAAAATAATAACTTTTGCTCTAATTTCAGTTGTTTAAAATAGAACTGGCATTACAATACTAAGCAAGTTTATGTGATCGGCTCAACCGATCATTTTATTTTCAGTTGAAGATATTCTTCTCAATATGGTTTAACACGATGTTTGTAAATATAATGACAAAACTGTTTGGTAGTCGAAATGATCGATTGCTTAAACAAATGCAGAAAGAAGTAAGTAAGATTAATGCCCTAGAGCCGGTTTTTGAGGCACTCAGTGATGAAGAACTAAAAGCAAAAACACCTGAGTTTAAAGAACGTATTGCACAAGGCGAAGAGCTTGACGCTCTGCTTCCTGAAGCTTTTGCGGTAGTACGCGAAGCGAGTAAACGGGTATTTGGTATGCGTCATTTTGACGTGCAAATGATCGGCGGCATGGTGCTCAATTCTGGTAAAATAGCGGAAATGCGTACCGGTGAGGGTAAAACACTTACCGCCACCTTACCGTCTTATTTAAATGCACTAACCGGTAAAGGTGTGCATGTAATTACGGTCAATGACTATCTTGCTAAGCGAGATGGTGACTGGAATCGGGCATTATTTGAATTTTTAGGCATGACGGTGGGTTGTAATGTCGCGGGTATGGCACCAGAAGATAAGCAAGCCGCTTATAATTCGGATGTTACTTACGGTACTAACAACGAATTCGGCTTTGATTATCTGCGTGATAACATGGCTTTTTCACCAGAAGAGCGGGCACAAAAACCGTTAAATTTTGCGGTTATCGATGAAGTCGACTCGATATTAATTGATGAAGCACGTACACCGCTCATTATTTCTGGCCAAGCAGAAGATAGCTCAGCGCTTTATCGTAATATCAACCTCGTTGTACCCACACTAGTACAGCAGGAAGAAGAAGATAAAGAAGGTGAAGAAAGTACCGGTGACTTCACTATCGATGAAAAAGCCAAGCAAATTTATTTAACTGAGCTTGGTCAAGTTCGTATCGAAGAAATCATGCTCGAAAAAGGCTTGATGCAGCAAGGAGACTCACTTTTCTCAGCAGCAAACATTACCTTATTACATCATGTTATGGCCGCGTTACGTGCACATAAGTTATTTCAAAGAGACGTTGATTACATCGTAAAAGATGGCGAAATTGTTATTGTTGACGAGCATACCGGACGTACAATGGAAGGTCGTCGTTGGTCAGAAGGTTTACATCAAGCTGTTGAAGCAAAAGAAGGTGTAGATATTCAAAACGAAAATCAAACACTGGCGTCAATTACCTTCCAAAACTTTTTCCGTATTTACAATAAACTGTCAGGAATGACAGGTACTGCCGACACTGAAGCGTTTGAGTTTAATCATATTTATGCTTTAGAAACCGTAGTTATCCCAACAAACCAGCCAATGGTACGTAAAGATTTACCTGATTTAATTTACTTAACAGGTGAAGAAAAGTTTGAAGCCATTTTAGAAGATATTAAAGATTGTGTTAAGCGTGGGCAACCCGTGTTGGTGGGTACCATCAGTATTGAAACTTCAGAATTTTTGTCGTCATTCTTAAAGAAAGAAAAAATTAAGCACAAAGTACTTAACGCTAAGTTTCATCAACAAGAAGCTGAAATTGTTGCTGATGCCGGGAAAATTTCCGCAGTGACTATTGCCACTAACATGGCGGGTCGTGGTACCGATATAGTACTGGGTGGTAACTTAACCACTACACTTGAAAAGCTAAATAATCCCAGTGAAGAGAAAATTGCTGAAGTTAAAGCGGCTTGGCAAGTAGAGCATGACAAAGTATTAGCCGCCGGTGGTTTACACATTGTTGCGACAGAGCGTCATGAATCTCGTCGTATTGATAACCAATTGCGTGGTCGTTCGGGTCGCCAAGGTGATGCGGGTTCAACACGTTTTTACCTGTCAATGGAAGATAGTTTGATGCGAATTTTTGCTTCAGAGCGTATCGGTAACATGATGCGTAAACTTGGCATGGAGCACGGCGAAGCTATTGAACACCCTTGGGTAACTAAGAGCATTGAAAACGCGCAGCGTAAAGTAGAAGGTCGTAACTTTGACATTCGTAAACAATTACTTGAATTTGATGATGTTTCAAATGATCAACGTAAAGTTATTTACGAACAACGTAACGAATTAATGGATGAAGCGGATATTGCTGACGTGATTACCGCTATCCGTGCTGACGTGGTTAATGGCCTAATTGGCCAACATATTCCGCCACAATCGTTAGAAGAAATGTGGGATATTACTGGCTTAGAAGAGCGCTTTAAAGGCGAACTTACGCTTGAACTTCCTATTGCAAAATGGCTAGAAGAAGACAGTAATTTGCATGAAGACACTTTACGTGAAAAAATCTTAGATACAGTTGATGCCAGTTATGCAGCCAAAGAAGAAATGGTGGGTGCTGAGGTTTTACGTCAATTTGAAAAAGCTGTTATGTTGCAAAGCTTAGACTCGCATTGGAAAGAGCACCTAGCGGCGATGGATCATTTACGTCAAGGCATTCATTTACGTGGTTACGCGCAAAAGAACCCGAAACAAGAATTTAAACGTGAGTCGTTTGAACTGTTTGCTGAGTTGCTTGATAACTTAAAATACGACGTTATTGGTATCTTAAGTAAGGTACAAATCAGAGCAGAATCTGATGTTGAAGCCGTTGAAGAGCAACATAGAAAAGCCGATGAATTGCCCAAAGAGTTTAAGCATGAATCAGCTTCAGCGCCAGAACAAGCAACCTTGCCACGTGTGGGTCGAAATGAACCTTGCCCATGTAACTCAGGTAAGAAATATAAGCAGTGCCACGGTAAATTAACCTAAGCACTCAACAAGTAAATTGTTGATAAATGCCAGTCACTTGACTGGCATTTTTATTTTCAGGATGAGGGTGTGTCACAATCACATGGCGGTTACTACCGATACATAGCTGCACGGCATTAGTGTATGCTTGCACGCTAGGTGAAAGAGTGACAATGTGCAGACATGCTAATTTTTGAGGCATGGTTGTTTTGTGTTTCAATGCAGTTGAAATAGCCTGTATTTTAATGGACTAAAGTGCAGCTGGTAGGATCTACGGGTGGTATGTGGTGTAGGGCCGTTTTTTTGTAGGTCGGACTTCAGTCCGTCAACTATTAAGCTGGCGATCAACATGATGTGCTAGCAAGTATCTGCAGCGGGTATAATTTTTTATACACGTTTGATTAATTAAATGAGCTAGTTTTTACTTCAGCCATTAAAAATGCGCAGATAATAAATTAACCTAGTATTAGATAAGTATTAGATAAGTATTAGATAGGTATTTAGGATAAATAATGACAAAAATTGTGCATGTGGCGGTTGGGGTGATCAAGCAAGATCATAAGTTTTTTCTCACTAAACGATTAGCTGATAGTCATCAGGGTGGCAAGTGGGAATTTCCCGGTGGCAAAGTTGAAGAAAATGAAACTGTTCATCAAGCGCTTCACAGAGAGCTAAAAGAAGAAGTCGCCATTGAAACCCTGACGTGTACACCATTAATGCAAATCAGCCATGATTACGGCGATAAAAAAGTGTTACTAGACGTATTTGTTGTTGATAACTTTAACGGCCAAGCAAAAGCTTTAGAAGGGCAGCAATCAGGTTGGTTTAGTTTAGCTGAGTTCGCTACTTTAAACTTTCCGGCGGCTAATCAAGCCATTATTGAAAAGCTGCTAAAAAATTATCAATAATATTTTATCGCTGATCCACTCTAACAATAGCGGCACTATTAACATTAACAGCGCTTATGTTAAGTAAGCTATATTTTACTAAGTTGATTAATTAGCTGTGCATTTTTAATGGTTAAAATGCAAAGCTACGGCGTTATAAATTTTATAAGGTGAATAACGCCTTATTAAATTTTATGCCTGGTATCTATCCATTTTTCCAGATAAAAAAGGGGATCACTTAATTAATTAAATGGTTATTACTCAGGTTCAACAAAGAATTTATTATGTTGTAAAAATTCGGCTTCTAAAGCATCGAGCATCTCTTCATTTAACTCAACAGCACCTTGCACGGGTTGGCTAATTTTATGATTCTCGTCAGCCCAATCACCAATATCGATTAACTGGCAACGTTTACAACAAAATGGGCGATATTGACTTTCTTCTTGCCAAATTACTTCTTTTTTACAAGTGGGACAAGCTACTTTTAGTGTCATAAGAGTTACTACTAACTTAAAATTGTTATGTCATTATAAGAGAATTTTACTTAAGCGGCTAGGGGAAGCGATAAGCTTTCAGTTTTAAGCTGTCAGTTTTAAGCTGTCAGTTAAAAGCTGTCAGTTAAAAGCTAGCAGCTTAAAACTAACAACTATGTCGATACTGATAGCTGACAGCTTAAAACTATTAACTAATCACTCTATTAACTAAGTTTATTTACACCGAGCCAACTGGAAGTGGGTAGTTTGCTTGGCGTATTTACGGCCGCTTTCATTGCAGGGCGTCATAAAGCGTATTGAGTAGCGAAAACGGTTACCACTAATAATGGGATAAAAAGGTAGGTGATCCGCAATCTTGATACGTAATAATATTAACCCTTCGCCATTGTCTTGGTAAAAGCCACTATCGGTTGTTACTTCCTTGAACTGCGTCCGTTGACGAACAAACTTTAGCACCAGTGATAAAGCAGCACTAATTTGTGCCAGTAACGACAGCCAATGGCGACATTGTGCTTCAACTTCCGCGCTTGGTTGGCTTAACCAAAACTGTAATTGTGGTAGATCAAAGCGCGAACTGCCGCCCTGAATCGCGAAACGCTGCTTTAACGCCATCAAAAATTTATCATCTTTGAATTGCAGCCACTTAGGGCTAGGGACTTTTAATTGGCTGGAGAGGGCAACCGTTTGTTTTAAGTTATCTTCGAGCGCGGCGCTATTAATATCTGGAATTTGTGACCAAAGCACTAAATTTTGTTCTAGTTTTTCTAAGTCTTTAATCAAGTCACCACGTATATCATTACGATCAACGGTATCTAGAATGGCAAATAAAGCATTAAAAAACACACTGTGACTAGTGGCCATATTGTATTGTAAGCAGTCTGAAGCTTGGACAAATAATTGCTCAAGTTTTAAATAATTACGAATACGCTCATTGAGCGGATGTTCATACAGTATAGCGGTCATTAATTAGAAACTTTTTTTGAAAATGAGTGAGTGATGTCTTTATAGTACGCACAGCTTGGTAAAATGGCGAATTTTTTATCAAAAACACTGCCCAAAGGCTTACTTATCAAGGCTAGAGTGGAAAGTGCTAGCAGATAATAACTGGTATTTTTTATCTAAAATTATCACCTGTTGGCGAATATCTTCAAGACTTTTATGCTGATTATTGATGATGTCATCAGCAAAGCTTAGGCGTTGTTCACTCGGCATTTGGCTCGCTATAATACGCTTAATTTCTGCCGCTGAACTTGGATCACGTGCTAGGGTGCGTTCAACTTGGCTTGCTTCGTCAACATTCACCACTAAAACGCGGTTGACCATTTTATGTAAATTATTTTCTAGCAGCAAGGGCGCCACTAGTAGGCAGTAGCTGCTATTGGCCTGCGCTATTTGGCTGACTATTTCTGCTCGAATTAACGGGTGTAATAAATTATTTAACCAAGCTTTATCTTGAGGCTGACTAAAAATTCGGCTGCGCAGTTTTGCTCGGTTAAGTTCGCCATTATCAGCAATATAGTCAGCGCCGAAATGCGCTTTAATCGCTAATAGTGCTTTACTGCCGGGCTGCACAACAATACGGGCGGCAATATCTGCATCGATAATGTCGATGTTTAATTCAGCGAAAATATCACTGACGGTGGTCTTGCCACTGCCAATACCGCCGGTTAAGCCTACAATAAATTCAGACATAAATAATTCCTGTTTAAGCTTAAAGCTTTAAGTTTGAAGCTGTCAGCTATCAGTGTCACCTAACCGTCTAGAGGCGATTGTTTTTACTGAAAGCTTCTTTTACTGACAGCTGACAGCTTTTTCCTGTCTTCGAACGCTTGTTAAGTCAATGTACTTAAATACCACGACCAAATGCCATTACCCCAGAGTAGCGTTATCCAACCTGCAACCGCTAAATAGGGGCCAAAGGGGATCACTTGCTCTCGCTGGTGATTTTTAAATACTATTAGGCTAATGCCAATAACAGCGCCAACGGCTGAGGCCATTAAAATCAGTAAGGGTAATAACTGCCAGCCTAACCAAGCCCCAAAAAGCGCCACCAGTTTAAAGTCACCATGGCCCATACCTTCTTTGCCGGTCATTAACTTAAATAACCAAAATATACTAAACAAGCTCAAGTAACCGGCAACCGCGCCAATAACTGCTTCGTTTAATGGCACAATACTGCCATTAATGTTAACCAATAGTCCTAGCCATATTAATGGCAGCGTTATTTGATCAGGTAATAGCATGTGATCAAGATCAATTAAGGTTAAACAAATTAAGCCCCAAGTTAATACTAATAGCATAAGTGTGGTGAAGCTAACGCCATAATGGGCGGCAATAACCATACTTAATAGCGCAGTAGTTAATTCAACTAACGGATAACGCAGCGCTATTTTCTCCTGACATTGACTGCATTTACCGCGTAAACATAACCAACTTATGACAGGAATATTTTCGTAAAAACGAATTTTATGTTGGCAAGAGGGGCAGCTAGAACTTGGCGTTGACAGGGTAATAATCGCTTCTACCGGCTTGACGGGTTTAGCAAGTTCATCAGCTAAAAATTCACGACATTCTCTTTTCCAACCTTGTTCTAGTATTTTAGGTAAGCGATAAATAACCACATTTAAAAAGCTCCCTATTAGTAATGAAAATACGATGACAACACCATAGAAAAATGCGGGTGAGTGGGTCATTAGTGTAATAAAGTCAGTCAAAAGAATAGGCCTCAAAATGTAGATGATTTATGTTAATGGCTTTGATTAAATAATGCCAAGTGAACAAAAAAACGATGACAAGCATCGCGTTAATTTCATTGTGTTAAGTCAAGGTATATGGCCAATGTTTTAAGCTAACTTATACCACCATACCAATTTGAAAAATAGGTAAATACATGGCAATAATTAAGCCCCCGATAACCACACCTAGCACCGCCATAATCATAGGTTCAAGCAGTGTGGTTAAATTGTCCACCGCATTGTCAACTTCTTGCTCATAAACCGTAGCCACTTTTGCCAGCATATCGTCAACTGAGCCAGACTCTTCACCAATGGCGACCATTTGCACCACCATATCAGGAAAAATAGCACAATTGCGCATGGCTAAGTTCATTTGCATACCTGAGGTTACTTCAGCGCGAATTTCTAAAATAGCCTCACGAAATACCGCATTACCTGAGGCGCCAGCAGCAGACTCTAACGCATCGGGTAAAGGTACACCAGCGGCAAAGGTAGTTGATAAGGTTCTGGCATAACGAGCAACAGCTGCTTTTTTTAGCACGCTACCAATAACAGGAATTTTTAATATTTTTCTATCAACGCTATCGCGAAAAGTCAGACTATTGGTATGGGCTTTTTTAAAGAAGTAACTGCCAATAAATAGCCCGGCAAGCCCAAAATACCAATAGGCCTGCATAAATTCTGATATCGCAATAACCAGTAACGTAAAGCCGGGTAGTTCTGCACCAAAACTAGCGAAAATGTCTTGGAATACCGGCACCACAAAAATTAATAAAACTGAGGTAACAATAAAAGCGATAACTAAAACAGAAATAGGATAAGTCATGGCTTTTTTGATTTTTGCTTTTAGTGCTTCTGCCTTTTCTTTATAGGTCGCAATACGTTCATAGATAGTTTCAAGTGAACCCGATTGTTCACCTGAGTTAACTAAATCACAATATAAGTCATCAAAATATTTTGGGTGCTCACGCAAACACTCAGACAGCGGGATACCCGACTGTAACTTGTGACCTATAGTGGCGAGTAATTTTTGCATATTACCATTGTTGTGGCCAGAGCCGATCATTTCAATGGTTTGCACTAAGGGTACGCCAGCCGATAACATGGTGGCAATTTGGCGAGTAAGTACCGCAATATCAACCGGCATGATTTTTTTATCGCCGCCCAGACCAAATAAAGGTTTAGCTTTTTTGCTGATTTTACCTGGGGTTATACCTTGCTTACGCAGCTGGGCTTTAAGCTCTAAGATGCTGGTGGCATTAAGCTCACCATTGATTTTTTTACCTTTGCGGTTTAGCCCTTGCCATTTATAAACATCAAGCGCTTTAACTTTAGTTTTTTTGTTTTTTACTTTTACTGTTGAAGAAACAGCCATGGGCTTAACCTAATTTTTTTATTGTTTAGTTATGGTCTAGTTATGGTCTAGTTATGCTTTAGTTATGGTCTAGTTATTACCTAGCTATGGTTAAGCTGATTGCTAGCCATAGCGCTAGGTTAATTCTTATCATTGTTATAGTCACATTGAGCTTATCGCTATTGGCTACACTTGGCAATTTTTAGCCAGGGATCGCAGGTTAGCGAACAGCATCTATTGGCTAAGGGGGTAATAAATAAGGCTGACCGTTTTCAAACAACGAGTAATATTATAATGTTAAGTGGTGTAGCAGTAAAACGCTTAGGCGTTGGTTACCCGATTAACTTCTTCTAAACTGGTTACCCCTAAAGCGGCTTTTTCTAACCCTGACTGGCGTAAATTATTGTAGCCTTCACGTTGGCATTGGGCGGCAATATCTAAGGAGTTAGCGCCGTTCATAATTAAGTTTGCGGTAATGTCACTAATTTTTATCACTTCATAGATACCCACTCGACCTTTATAGCCGCCGGTGCAAAAATCGCAACCCATGGGTTTAAATAATTTTATCTCGCTAACTTGCTCAGGTAAAAAACCTTGAGCGAGCAGTTCACTTTCAGGTATGTGCTCTTCTGTTTTGCATTGGGTACATAATCGTCGGGCCAATCGCTGAGCGATAATAATGGTGACTGAACTAGCAACGTTGTATGACGGCACACCCATATTTAATAAACGGGTTAAGGTTTCTGCGGCTGAATTAGTATGTAATGTGGATAAAACTAAGTGGCCAGTTTGCGCGGCTTTAATGGCAATTTCTGCGGTTTCTAAATCACGAATTTCACCAACCATGACAATGTCGGGATCTTGGCGTAAAAATGAGCGTAATGCACTGGGAAAGGTTAAACCGGCGCGGGTATTAATTTGTACTTGGTTAACGCCTTCAAGGTTAATTTCAACGGGATCTTCGGCGGTAGAGATATTTCGCTCTTCGGTGTTTAAAATATTTAAGCCGGTATAAAGTGAAACCGTTTTACCTGAGCCGGTTGGCCCAGTGACTAAAATCATACCTTGTGGTTGTGCTAAGGCGTCCATGTAAATTTGCTTTTGCTTGGGCGCATAGCCTAGCATGTCGATGCCTAACATGGCACTTGACGAGTCAAGAATACGCATAACCACTTTTTCGCCCCACATGGTGGGCAGGGTACTGACACGAAAATCAATCGACTTCTTTTTAGATAAGGCTAATTTAATACGGCCATCTTGTGGCACACGACGTTCAGCAATATCTAATTTTGACATCACCTTTAAACGTGCGGCCATTCGTGCGGCTAGTGATACTGGAGGCCTAGCCACCTCGTTTAAAATACCGTCAATACGAAAACGAATGCGGTAAGACTTTTCATAAGGTTCAAAATGTAAATCTGACGCACCTTTGCGGATGGCGTCGAGCAGTATTTTATTGATATAGACCACAATGGGCGCATCTTCTTTATCGCCAAGACCAATGTTTTCTTCTTCTTTTCGCTCTTCTTGAACATCCATGCCAGCTAGTTCTTTCGCGTCGATATCAGAAATATCAAGGGCATCACTGTCGGCTTCTAATAGTTTTTCAATGCAATTGCTTAAAGCGGTTTCGTTGGCAATGACTAACTCGGTCGCATAGCCGGTATTAAACTGAATTTCTTCTAGGGCATCAAGGTTAGTGGGATCAGACATGGCAACAAATAACACTTTTCCACGTAAATATAACGGCAGGGCGTTGTGTTTACGGATCAGTTTTTCGTTACGTATGCCATCAGGAATTATCGAGGTATCAAAATGTTCTAAGTCGATTAATGGACAACCAAAACTACGCGATAAGGTGCTAGCAATATCTTTAGCATTAATCTCTTTGTCTTCAACTAAATAGCGCAAAAAAGGCTTGTTTTGCCGAATAAAATCAGCACTGATTTTTCCTGCTTTTTCAGTCGGGACGACGTTATGCCTAGATAGCGCAGAGAGTAGGCTAGATTGTTGATGCAGTCCTTTCATAAATCTCTAAAACTCAGTAATTACCAACAGCTACAGTGTAATTATTTTAGTTAGGGAAAACAAAAAACAATTATTATAAAATATAAGATAAAAAAGCTCCTAAAGGAGCTTTAATAATTATGCATATATCTTAGCAAAGATTATTACAGTTATCTGTCCAAACAACTTTACCAGCTCCGTATACAGCAGTTAATACATAATCTTGGCCTATTGGATTAACAACAGTAATAGCACCATTTTCATTATCTGTCACAACCCAGGCCGTAGATGTAACATTTTGGGCAACTACTGCATCATCATCAGCTGGAACGCCGTTATTACCAGCGGTACAGTTTGTTAACCCAGCTTCAACTTGTGCACAAACATCAACTGCTGTTTTAATTGAACTTGCAGCTAAAACCACTTCACTATATTTTGCTTTATCTGTATAAGTTTGATAAGCCGGTAATGCCACTGCGGCTAAAATACCGATAATCGCAACAACGATCATTAATTCAATTAGGGTAAAACCTTGTGCTTTTTTGATTGTATTTAGTTTTTTCATGATTAATTCCATATCTGATTATATTCGCTAAATTTATATTGCGGTAAAAAAGACTAAATGTAAATTACTTGTGAAATTTTTTTTAAAATATTTGCCTTTTTAAGGCTATGTGATTAATTTTAACGCTATTTAATAACTTATAAATATATTTTTAAGCTATCAGCTATCAGTCATTAGAGCTTAGCGGTATTTGCTAGCGATTAACTTGGCTTCAGTTTTAAACTGACCGCTTTGAACTGAAAGCTGACAGCTTTACTTTATTTTATTTTTTTTGTTTCAACAAAAGCGCATTGACAGATCAACCGCCTGTACATGTTTGGTTAATGCCCCTACCGAGATAAAGTCGACGCCTGATTTTGCATAATCTGTTAATGTTGCCAGTGTCATATTACCCGACACTTCTAACTTGGTTTTACCGGCCGATATGTCTGCGGTTAATTGCACCGCTTGTTCAATCATCTGCGGGCTAAAGTTATCTAACATAATGATATCGCTACCGGCATTTAATGCTTGTGTTAGCTCTTCAATGCTCTCAACTTCCACTTCTACTGTTTTATCACTATGGTTGATGCGTGCGGTTTTGATGGCTTTTTCAATACCGCCACAAGCGGCAATGTGATTTTCTTTAATTAAGAAGGCATCAAACAAGCCAATTCTATGATTGACCCCACCACCGCAAGTTACCGCGTATTTTTGTGCGCTGCGCAGGCCGGGTAAAGTTTTACGGGTATCAAGTAGCTTAGTGCTGGTGCCTGACAAGTGTTTAACAAAGCTGCTAGTCACGGTTGCGGTACCTGAAAGGCTTTGTAAAAAGTTTAAGGCGGTGCGTTCACCGGTTAATAAAATACGCGCATTACCCGTTAATTCAAATAAGGTGGTATTGGCTTTTACGCTTTCGCCATCGTTAACAAACCAAGTGATTTTGGTGCTGGTGTGGTAAATGTTATCAAGTTGTTTAAACACTTCATTTACCCAAGCAACGCCACATATAACACAGGCATCGCGACTAATAATGTTAGCTACCGCTTGGTTTTCTAATGGAATAAGTTCGGCGGTTATATCACGGCTAGTGGCGAGTTCTTGGTAGGTATTAACGCCTAGGTCTTCACATAATGCCCAGGTAACGGTTTTGCTGATGTCGTGTAATAATGAGGCTGGTAACATTTAAAGCTGCTCTCGTAAAATTAGTTGTTTTCCGGTTTGGCTAAATTCTACTCTTTTTAGCGCGCTCATGCCCAATAGAATTTCATCAGCCGCCATGCTGGGGTTAATATTTGCTGCTATATCATACAAATAAATATTACCTATGCGTAACTCGTTTATTTGGGTGGTAAAGACGGTAATAATGCCATTAGCGGTTTGCACACGTTGTTGTCCTTGCGCTTGCAGGGCGAGATTTTCTGCAATATGGGCCGGAATTGACACTTGTGTTGCGCCAGTATCAAGTAAAAAGGTAACCTGGCGGCCATTAATAGCCCCGTTGGTTACATAATGCCCTTGGCGGTTTTGTTCTAAGGTAACGGCGGCTTTACCATTGGCTTGCATTGAAAGCTTAGGGTCTTGATTGGGATTATATTGTCCGTCTAACAAGTCTTGAAAAATAAAAACTAATAAGGCGATGCCAAGCACCCAAGCTATCCAGACAAAACCTTTGCCAAAATTTGCTGTTGTGTCATTTTCAGTCATTTATGTCCAACTCTTAGGTTAATCTGTTTGGTATATCTTGTTCTGTTGTCCACTTTACTATGTAATAGTATCAGGATAAACAACCGGTGAATTATTGTATGTCATCTTTGCCAAATGATCGAAAAAATAGCGCTGAACTGAGCATTAAAAAGGGTTGGCTCAGTGGCGTTGAAATTCAACCGTCGAGCCACTTTGAGCCTAGAGCCGAAAATGAAGCCGTGAGTTTATTGGTTGTGCACAATATTTCATTGCCACCGGGGCAATTTGGCGCTGACCACATCACTAATTTTTTTCTGGGTAATTTAGACCCAAGCATAGATCCTTACTTTGAAAGTATATACCGCCTACGTGTATCGGCGCATTGCCTTATTCAGCGTGACGGTAATATTGTGCAATATGTTTCGTTTAACGATAAAGCTTGGCACGCTGGCCTGTCGTGTTATCAAGGTCGAGAAAAGTGTAATGATTTTTCAATTGGTATTGAGCTAGAAGGGACTGACGATATTCCTTATACTGAAGTACAATATCAGCAGCTTAGCCGAGTGAGTCAGAGCTTAATCGGCACTTATGCCGGCTTAGAAAATAACATTGTTGGTCATTGTGACATTGCGCCGGGACGTAAAACAGACCCTGGGGCGGCGTTTGATTGGCCAAGTTTTAGAACATTATTAATACAAAAGCGGTCAGTTTGAAGCTGCCAGCTGTCAGCTGTCAGCTGTCAGTAAAAAAAATACCAACTGTGGGTTGGGAGTAACTGATAGCTGACAGCTTAAGACTTACAGCTAAAAAGGTAGCTTAAGACTTACAGCTAATAAAACGTAGCTGAAGAGCCAAGATTTTTTAAAAAACATAGGATAATTAAAGATGAGCTTAATTAGTTTGTTAATTGCACTAGCTGCTGAGCGTTACTTGTCGTCAAGTGCTTGGCAGTTTAATACCTTGTACCAACGATATATGGCGGTAATTAAACAGACTAAGTTGCTGGCTAATTATCGACATTCTGCACTGTTAAGCTATGCAGTGATTTTTATTCCTGTACTAGGTTGTCATTTTTTATTGGCACAAGTGGATAACGCTTTACTGTATTTAATTGCCTCCACCTTAATATTGATTGTTTGCTTTGGTTGCATGAAAACGCGCGAGGCTTATAAAAGCTATTTACAATCAGCTTTTAAAGGTGAATTAACTAGTTGTGAGTTGCATCACTTGCAACTACAGCAAGATAAAAATATTGCTGACATGGACTTTGGCCAAACAATGGTTTGGTTAAATTATCGCTACTTTATCGCGGTTATGCTGTTTTTCGTTTTATTCGGTGCGGCAGGTGCATTGTTTTATCGCCTATTAACTACGGTAAATGAAAGTGTTAACGCGCAAAACTCTGCTGCGGATGTTGAGGATGAAGATAGCGAAGAGCGGGCTATTGACGACGGCGATGACGGTGATAAAGCAACGCAACAATTATTATTTTGGGTTGATTGGCTACCGGTTAGGCTGGTTGCTTTTGGTTATATGTTTGTTGGCCATTTCTCAAAAGCCATGCCGGCTTGGATAGATAACTTATTTGAATTTGAAAAAACACCAAGCCAAGTCTTAATCAGTGTTGCTCAAATGTCGGAAGACTTTATGGTTGACGCGGATGACTATACTGCAGGGCCTTGTTTATTAGTAAAATTAGCCAAACGTACCTTGTTACTATTTCTAGCGGTAATAGCGGTATTAACCTTAACCGGTATTATTTCTTAGTTTTAAAGAAAAGTTTTAAGCTGTCAGTGCTCAGCTGTCAGCTTAAAACCAAAGCCAAGTTTAATCGTCTAACCATATAGCTAAACTCTTGTTACTGAAAGCTGACAGCTTAAAACTTACCGCTTAGAACATAAAACTACCTGTTATAATTTTCATTTCCACAAAGTGAAATCGAAAGCGTTTATTCACGCTGCTACACCGATATCACGAAACTACTTAAGTCGCGCAATTGATTATAAATCACCCACAGTGTTTACAACGCTAAAGGCATTTGTTACATTATATTCGAAATTATCAAATTGGTAAGACCAATTGACCAAGGTATTTGGAAGTAAAGCCAGTGGCTTTAGATACCTAATAGTGCAATAACAAAGGATTTTATATGTCAATTCCGAGTATTAAAAAGCCGGTAAAGCAAGCTAAGTTGTCAGATATTATTTTGGCTCAGCTTGAGACTATGATCCTAGAAGGTAGTGTGAAGCCGGGCGAAAAATTACCGGCAGAGCGAGAACTGGCTAAACAGTTTGATGTTTCTCGTCCTTCGTTACGTGAAGCTATGCAAAAGTTAGAAGCAAAAAATTTAGTCACCCGTCGTCAAGGTGGCGGCACTTATGTTAGTGATAAAATTTTGAGTGGACTGTCAGACCCACTATTTGCCCTAATGGCGAACAATAAAGAATCACAATTTGATTTATTAGAGTTTCGCCATGGTATTGAGGGTATGTCAGCCTATTATGCCGCTATGCGTGGTACTCAAGCTGATTTTGAAGAAATTCAGCGGAAACATGACAGTATTGGCACCGCGCAATTGGATGACAATTACCGGCTTGAAGCTGAAGCGGTTTTTGGTTTTTACATTGCTATATGCGCCGCGAGCCACAATGCGGTTATTCTGCATTTAGCCCAGAGTATGGCGCCATTGTTGATTGACAACATTGAGAAGAATTTAACTATATTGGCTAAGCGACCTGACGTGTTTAGCCAAATATCTGATTATCGTACACGTTTAATGAGTGCGATTGTCAGTGGCAAGCCCCAAATTGCTTGGGGAGCTAGCCATCGCCATTTAGCCTTCATTGAAGAAGTGCTATTAAAAATGTCGCAGGAAAATAGTCGTATGGAACGCTCAATACGCAGAATGAAACGACCGAAAACTGTCAGAAATTAAAAAATGAATGCTTGCCAAGTGCATGATTTATTACTTGAACGGTATAGGTGTGATAAAAAATTACTACGAATTAACGTTATCTGTTTAATAACAGCTATCTTTAAACCACTAAATTTACTTAACAAACAACAACTGGAGACTAAGTAATTATGTCTGAGCTCCCAAATCTAGATATTGATTCAATGGAAACCCAAGAATGGTTAGAATCAATGGAGTCTGTGTTAGAAAACGAAGGGCCGGAACGCGCTCATTTTCTACTTGAAAAGTTAATCGATAGAGCCCGTCGTAGCGGTACACATTTACCGTTTGACGCCAAAACGGCTTATGTAAACACCATTCCTCCAGGGTTAGAGCCGCATATGCCGGCTGACCAAACCATAGAAGCACGTATTCGTGCTGCTATTCGTTGGAATGCGTTAGTTTTGGTATTACGTGCCTCTAAAAAAGATTTAGACCTAGGTGGCCATATTGGCAGCTTTGCGTCTTCTGCTATGTTATACGATGTTGGCTTTAACCATTTCTTTAAAGCCGCTTCTGAAAAAGATGGTGGCGACTTTATTTTTGCCCAAGGTCATATCTCTCCAGGTATTTATGCTCGTGCTTTTATGGAAGGACGATTAACCGAAGAGCAAATGAATAATTTCCGCCAAGAGTGTGATGGCAAAGGCTTATCGTCATATCCTCATCCGCATTTAATGCCAGACTTTTGGCAGTTTCCTACGGTTTCAATGGGCTTAGGTCCACTACAAGCTATTTATACCGCACGTTTTCTTAAATATTTAACTGACCGTGGTATTAAAGACTGTTCAGACCAACGGGTTTATTGTTTCCTAGGTGACGGTGAAACAGATGAGCCTGAATCACTAGGTGCTATTGGTTTAGCAACACGTGAAGGTTTAGATAATTTAACTTTTATTATCAACTGTAACTTACAGCGCTTAGATGGCCCTGTTCGTGGTAACGGTAAAATTATTCAAGAGCTTGAAGGCACATTTCGCGGCGCAGGCTGGGAAGTGGTAAAAGTTATTTGGGGTTCTTACTGGGATGCGTTAATTGCCCGTGACACTTCAGGTAAATTATTACAGTTAATGAGTGAAACCGTTGACGGTGAATACCAAAACTGTAAAGCCAAAGGGGGTAAATACACCCGCGAGAACTTCTTCAATAAATACCCTGAAACTGCTGCACTAGTGGCGAATATGTCAGATGAAGATATTTACCGTTTAAACCGCGGTGGTCATGATCCAGTGAAAGTTTATGCGGCTTATAAAAAAGCCCAAAACACTAAGGGTCGCCCAACCGTTATCTTAGCTAAAACAGTTAAAGGTTTTGGTTTAGGTGCTTCAGGTGAAGCCTTAAATATTGCTCATAACGTGAAAAAAATGGACCTTGATTCGCTTAAGCATTACCGTGATCGTTTCAATATTCCAGTTAGTGATGAAAATATTGCTGATTTACCTTTCTTCAAGTTCTCAGAAGAAAGTGAAGAATTTCAGTACATGAAAGCACGCCGAGAAGCCTTAGGCGGTTCATTACCTGCACGTCGTCAGCAAGCCGAAGAGTCACTTGATATTCCAGCATTAAAAATATTTGAGCCGATTTTAAAAGGTTCAGGTGAACGTGAAGTATCTTCAACCATGACTTTTGTTCGGGTACTTAACAGCTTATTAAAAGACAAGAAAATTGGTAAGCGTATTGTGCCTATTATTCCTGACGAAGCGCGTACTTTTGGTATGGAAGGTTTATTCCGCCAAGTAGGTATTTATGCTAGCGAAGGTCAAAAATATGTGCCACAAGATGCTGACCAAGTCGCTTATTACCGTGAAGACAAGAAAGGCCAAGTGTTACAAGAAGGGATTAACGAGCTAGGTGCTATGGCGTCTTGGGTTGCTTCAGGTACTTCTTATTCAACGTGTAACGCGACCACTATTCCATTCTACATTTACTACTCAATGTTTGGTTTCCAACGTGTGGGTGATTTAGCATGGGCTGCGGCTGATAGCCAAACGCGCGGTTTCTTATTAGGTGCTACTGCCGGTAGAACCACGCTTAATGGTGAAGGTTTACAACATCAAGATGGTCATTCACACGTGCAAGCGGGTTTAATTCCTAACTGTGTGACTTACGATCCAACTTACGGTTATGAAATTGCCGTTATTGTGCGTGAAGGTTTACGTCGTATGTATGAAGAAAATGAAAATATTTTCTTCTACTTAACGCTAATGAATGAAAACTATCAACATCCGGCGATGCCAGAAAACAAAACGGTTGAAGATGAAATCATTAAAGGTATTTACCAACTTGAACGCGTTGAAGCTAAAAAAGCTAAAGCGAATGTGCAATTAATGGGCTCAGGTACTATTTTACAAAAAGTGCGCCAAGCTGCACAAATTTTGTCAGCAGACTATGGTGTTTCAAGTGACGTTTATTCAGTAACTTCGTTTAATGAATTAGCCCGTGAAGGCCAAGCCGTAACGCGCTGGAATATGCTACACCCAGAAAGTAAGCAACAAACAGCCTATCTTTCTAAGGTGATTACGAGCGATAAAGGCCCAGCGATTGCCGCTACTGATTATGTTAAAAACTATTCTGATCAAGTACGTGCTTATATCAATACTGAGTATCGTGTTCTAGGTACTGACGGTTTTGGTCGTAGTGACAGCCGTGATAATTTGCGTCAACATTTTGAAGTGGATCAAAACTACATTGTTGTTGCGGCACTTTATGAACTGGCGAACCGTGGTGATATTAAACACGCTGTGGTAAGTGAAGCGATTAAACGCTTTAATATTAACGCTGACAAACTTAACCCGCTTTACGCGTAATTAAGACTAGATAAGGAATTAACAAATGTCTGATATTGAAAAAATTCTAGTCCCAGATGTCGGTGGCGATGAAGTAGAAGTTATCGAAATATGTTTTGCAGTCGGCGATAGTTTAGAGGCTGACGAAGGTATTATTACCGTTGAAACAGATAAAGCCTCAATGGATATTCCAGCTCCGTTTGCTGGTGAACTTGTTGCCCTGTCAGTTAAAGTGGGCGATAAGATCAAAGAAGGTGATGTGATTGCCGAGATGAAAGGTACGGCAACAGCATCGACTGAAGCACCAGCAGAAGTTGCAGCTGAGCCAGAAGCTGAAGCAGAAAAAGCAGCAGCACCTGCAGCCGAGCCAACGCCAGAAAAAGCGCCTGTTGCGGCTGCCAGTAGTGAAGTTATCGACATCGTGGTACCTGATATTGGTGAAGATGGTGAAGTTGACGTGATTGAAGTCTTGGTGGCTGTTGGTGATGTTATTGAAGCTGAAGATGGCTTGATCACCCTAGAAACTGATAAAGCGACTATGGATGTACCGTCACCGCATGCCGGGACGGTAAAAGAAGTCTTCATTAATACCGGTGATAAAGTTAAGCAAGGCTCTATTGTTATTAAACTTGAAACTTCATCGGGTGCATCGGGTGCACCTGTTGACGTTGATGAGCCTGTAGCAGAACCAGTAGCGGCTCCAGTGGCCGCTCCTGTAGCACCAGCACCGGCGGCTAAAAAGCCAGCGCCAGTGCCACATCATCCACAAGTGGGTCTAACCAATGCGGGTGCTATTTATACTTCACCTTCAATTCGTCGTTTAGCACGTGAATTTGGTGTTGATTTATCATTAGTTAAAGGTACTGGTCGTAAAAAGCGTATTTTAAAAGAAGATGTGCAGTCATATGTTAAATATGAATTGTCTCGTCCAAAAGCAAATGCGGGTAGTTCAGTAGCGGCTGGAGAAGGTGGTTTACAAGTTGTTAGCGCGAAACAAATTGATTTCTCTAAGTTTGGTGAAGTTGAAACAAAAGCACTAACACGTATTCAGAAAATCTCTGGACCATTTTTACATCGTAACTGGGTGACTATTCCACATGTAACCCAATTTGATGAAGCTGATATCACGAATGTTGAAGCCTTCCGCAAAGAGCAAAACGTTATTTGTGAAAAGCAAAAGCTGGGTTTTAAAATTACGCCACTGGTGTTTATTTTAAAAGCGGCGGCAGATGCATTGCGTACTTTCCCAGTATTTAACTCTAGTTTGAGTGCCGATGGTGAAAGCTTGATCCTTAAAAAGTATATTCACATTGGTGTGGCAGTTGATACACCTAATGGCTTGGTTGTGCCCGTGGTACGTGATGTTGATCAAAAAGGTATTCACCAGTTATCACGTGAATTACTTGAAATCAGCATGAAAGCACGTGACGGCAAGCTAAAAGCAAATGATATGCAAGGCGGTTGTTTTACTATTTCAAGCCTTGGCGGTATTGGTGGTACAGCATTTACGCCAATTGTTAACGCGCCAGAAGTAGCAATTTTAGGTGTTTCTAAATCAGAAATGAAACCTAAGTGGAATGGTAAAGACTTTGAGCCTAAGTTAATGTTGCCATTGTCTATGTCCTACGACCATCGTGTAATTGACGGCGCGTTAGCGGCGCGGTTTACTGTGCACCTAGCGGGCGTAATGAGTGACATCAGAAAACTCATTTTATAAGTTACCTGAATAAGTCAGTGAGATAAGATAAAGTGGGTAAAGTAATTAATTTTCACTTTACCCATTTTTTGCACATATTTACTGATTTAAAGATGGCGATCTTTGTGCGCTTTAAGTAAGATCGCAAACAAGTACAATAGAGTAATATGCTGAAAATATTAATGGTTAATGCTGTTAATAAAAGCTCGGCAAATATAGGCTGGCAACACCAGCAATAAACACATAAATTTTTGAGGTTAGCATGAGTAACGATATTAAAACTCAAGTAGTAGTTTTAGGTGCAGGTCCTGGCGGCTATTCAGCAGCATTTCGCGCAGCAGATTTAGGTTTAGACGTAGTGATAGTTGAAAACCGTGAAACGCTTGGTGGCGTGTGTTTGAATGTGGGTTGTATCCCATCAAAAGCACTTTTACACGTAGCTAAAGTTATTGACGATGCAGCAGCAATGGCATCTCATGGCGTTACTTTTGGTGCACCTAAAATTGATTTAGACAAAATTCGTGGCTGGAAAGAAAGTGTTGTTGGTCAATTAACTGGTGGTTTAGGCGGTATGGCTAAAGCACGTAAAGTTAAAACGGTATTTGGTTACGGTAAATTTACTTCAGATAAAACCGTTGAAGTAGAAGGCGCTGATGGCAAAACGACGATCACTTTTGATAATGCGATTATTGCCGCAGGTTCATCAGTAGTTAATTTACCTTTCGTACCTACTGAAGACCCACGTGTTATCGACTCAACCGGTGCTTTAGAGCTGAAAGATATACCCGGTGAAATGTTAGTACTTGGTGGTGGCATTATTGGCCTAGAAATGGGTACAGTTTATAGAGCCTTAGGCTCAAATGTTTCAGTGGTAGAGTTTGCTGATCAGTTAGTCCCAGCTGCCGATAAAGATATTGTTCAAGCTTACACTAAGTTTAACAGTAAAAAATTCAACATCATGTTGTCAACCAAAGTGGTTGCTGTTGACGCGAAAGATGACGGCTTATATGTTACTTTTGAAGGTAAAAATGCCCCGAAAGAACCAGTACGTTACGACAAAATTTTAATGGCTGTTGGCCGTAAGCCAAACGGTCACTTAGTTGCTGCAGATAAAGCGGGTGTTAATGTTGATGAACGTGGCTTTATCAACGTAACTAATGAGTTACGTACTAACGTTGCTCATATCTTCGCTATTGGTGATGTTATTGGCCAACCTATGCTTGCGCATAAAGCGGTACATGAAGGGCATTGCGCTGCTGAAGTTATCTCTGGTAAGAAACATACTTTTGAACCGCGTTGTATTCCATCAGTGGCTTATACCGACCCAGAAATGGCTTGGGCTGGCGTAACAGAGCGTGAAGCAAAAGAGCAAGGTTTAAATGTTGAAGTGTCTAACTTCCCTTGGGCTGCTTCTGGACGTGCTATTGCTTCTGCGCGCACTGAAGGTAAAACTAAGATGATTTTCGACAAAGAAACTGGCCGTGTTTTAGGTGGTGCTATTGTCGGTATCAACGCCGGTGAAATGCTAGGCGAAATTTGTTTAGCGATTGAAATGGGCGCAGATGCTGAAGATGTTGGTTTAACTATTCATGCTCACCCAACCTTAAATGAATCAATCGGCCTAGCGGCAGAGATTTTTGAAGGTTCAATCACTGATTTACCGAATGCGAAAGCAGTGAAAAAGAAAAAATAATTAGTTAATGTAAGCTTTAACTTAACTGTTAAGTGCATTAATTGAAAAGCCAGCAACACTGCTGGCTTTTTTGTGTTTTAATTTTGGCTATAGCCATAGGCTTTATCTGTGATTATACTTACGATGTTTTTACTTAAAAATACACTAGCCTGCATTTTTAAGTGGAACAGGTATTACGGCTGAGGCTAAAATTAATTTTTATTTATAAGGAGATTTAGATGATGAAAAAATCAATGTGCCTATTGTTAGCTCTGTTGTTAACGGCATGTGCGAACAATATTAATACCCCCAACGGCGCCTCTCAGTGGGACTTTGACCATCAAGTACAATTTAAACAAACTGACTTAAAAAATGGTAAATACCACCTACAAGTCATCACCAAACAGAGTACAGAATTTAGTAAATTAGCCACTTTTCTTATGCGCCAATCATTACGACTATGCAAAAGTTATGGTTTTAAAATTGAAGTGCTAGAAGGTGTTGAGCGCTTTGATGATAAATTGTCATTTCCTAATATGATCATGCCGTCTTTATCAGCTAATATTGAATGTCCTGCTTCATAATATAGTCTTACCAATATCACTAATTTTAGGATTATTTTACTGGGTTAAAATAACGCACTACTGCGTTATTTTTTTAATAATTAGAACAACTCGTGAGTACCGTAAATAGCTTATATTGGGTTGTTTTCGCTGCCTATAAAGTAGAGCAGATAATGAATGAAACTGGTGTTAGCAAATAATAATTACTGAATAGACATAAAAAAAGGGCTACTTTACCGCATGGTAAACTAGCCCTTTTGCTTAATCGTTTTTAGCTATTTGCTTTCAGCTCTTAAAAGGTATGAGCCTAGCTAGGATCAGCAATTTTAACAGCAACTGATGCTGGCGTTGTTAATGCTTCAAGCGGCGGAGCAAAGTCTGTTAGGTTAATACCGTCTACAGCGCTTTTGTACTCGGCCAAGGTAGGGAAACGACCCAGCATAGACGACAGTACAACTAACGGCGTAGAACCTAATAATGACTCACCTTTTTTCTCAGTAGTATCGGCTACAACACGACCTTGGAACAAACGTGTTGACGTTGCAATAACGGTATCACCAGGTTCAGCTTTCTCTTGGTTACCCATACATAAGTTACAACCAGGACGTTCTAAGTACATAATGTTTTCATACTTAGTACGGGCGGTATTTTTAGGCACAGCATCGTTAAATTCGAAACCAGAATACTTCTGTAGTATTTCCCAGTCACCTTCCGCTTTAAGCTCATCAACAATGTTGTATGTTGGTGGCGCGATAACTAAAGGTACTTTGAATTCAATTTTGCCATTTTGCTTTTCAATATTACGGAACATTTGCGCGATAATTTGCATATCACCTTTATGTACCATACAAGAACCCACAAAAGCTAAATCAACCGTTTTATCCTTGTAGAACGAAACAGGGCGAATAACGTCATGCGTGTAACGCTTAGACACATCGTCGTTATTTACATCTGGATCGGCAATCATAGGCTCGTCAATCAGGTCTAAATCAACAACGACTTCGGCGTAATATTTAGCATTTTCATCTGGTGTTAATGCTGGTGTTTCGCCAGATTTAATACCAGCAATACGTTGGTCAGCTAAAGCGATTAAACCGTTAAGGGTTTTCGCTGCGTTTTCCATACCTTTGTCGATCATGATTTGGATGCGTTTTTTCGCTAATTCAAGTGAACCAATTAAGGTGTCATCTTGAGAAATACAGATTGAAGCTTTTGCTTTCATTTCTGCAGTCCAATCGGTAAAAGTAAAAGCTTGGTCAGCTAATAAAGTACCAATATGTACTTCAATAACACGACCTTGGAAAACGTTGTCGCCAAATTGCTTAAGCATTTGCGCTTGCGTTGAATGCACAACGTCACGGAAATCCATGTATTTTTTCATGTGACCTTTAAAAGTCACTTTTACTGACTCAGGGATTGGCATAGACGCTTCACCTGTAGCAAGTGCCAGTGCAACAGTACCTGAATCGGCACCGAAGGCTACACCTTTTGACATACGCGTATGTGAGTCACCGCCAATGATAATGGCGCGGTCATCAACCGTGATATCATTTAACACTTTGTGAATAACGTCAGTCATTGCATGGTATTCACCTTTCGGGTCACGCGCAGTGATAAGGCCAAAAGCATTCATAAAGCTCATCAGCTTAGGAATATTAGCTTTTGCTTTACTATCCCAAACAGACGCTGTGTGACAACCTGATTGGTAAGCACCGTCTACGATTGGAGAAATAGTTGACGCTGCCATTGCTTCTAGCTCTTGGCATGTCATTGGGCCTGTTGTGTCTTGAGAGCCAACAATATTGACTTTAACACGAACATCAGAGCCTGCATGTAAGGCATTTTTAGAGGTTACACCGACCGCGTTTCTATTGAATATTTTTTCAACTGCCGTTAAGCCTTGACCTTCAATTGACATTTCTTTGGCAAGTGCAAAAACTGCTGGCGCTGTAATACCTAAGGTTTCAGCGGCGAAAGTTTGAAGTTTTTTACCAAAGACAACGGCGTAAGAACCGCCTGCTTTCATAAATTCTACTTTCTGCGGTGTAAACGCTGAAGATACATCAACAAGCTCTTTGTCGCCGTTGTATAGCTTCATCGCTTTAGTATCGATAGTTAATACCGTGCCGGTCGCTACTGAGTAAGCTTGTTCTAGTACAGAATCGCCATTTTCGTCAACAACAGCTTTGCCACTTGCATCGACTTTCTTAACCCAGTTTTTAAGATCAAGACCAATGCCGCCAGTGACATCTACTGTCGTTAAGAAAATGGGAGAAATACCATTAGTACCAGCAACCACAGGGGCAATATTAATAAAAGGTACGTATGGACTGCCTTGTTTACCTGCCAACAGTGCCACGTTGTTAACACCCGACATACGAGATGAACCAACACCCATAGTGCCTTTTTCTGCGATAAGCATGACTTTCGCGCTAGGGTATTTAGTTTGTAATGCTTTTATTTCTTCTTGAGCTTCTGGAGTGCTCATGCATTGGCCGTGCAATTCACGGTCAGCACGAGAGTGAGCCTGATGGCCAGGAGATAATAAATCTGTTGAGATATCACCTTCACCAGCAATATAAGTCACTAGGTCAATTTTTTCTGCGATTTCTGGTAACTTTGTAAAGAACTCAGCTTTTGCATAGCTTTCAAGAATGTCTTTGGCAATGGCATTATTGGCTTTAAATGCTTCTTCAAGACGAGCAGTATCTGCTTCATATAAAAACACTTGGGTTTTTAATACTTCTGCTGCAGGTTTTGCCACTGATAAGTCGTCAGAAAATGCTAAGCTAAGTAGCACTTCTACTGAA
Organism: Colwellia sp. MB3u-4; assembly: GCF_014077065.1. Lineage (NCBI taxonomy): Bacteria > Pseudomonadati > Pseudomonadota > Gammaproteobacteria > Alteromonadales > Colwelliaceae > Colwellia > Colwellia sp. MB3u-4. Next base: position 179,040 of record NZ_JACGVE010000068.1, read on the forward strand.
GGACCACCTTTCATGTGAGAAAGTAATTCAAAAGCAAAGGGTACTGAGATTTCAGCAACAACAAATTCACCCAGAATGATTTCTTTTAAGAACTTGGCTTTTTCACCCGCGGCACTTGTGGTACCTGGCAAGGTATTATAGATAAAGAAATTAAGTGAATCAGCTCTGTGCTCATTATCTTGATCTTTAATTTGTTCGATAATTTCAGCTAATAACTCAGCACCATCTATAGGCTTAGGTGCTAGTGCTAATTCGTTTTTACGATTTTCAATCTCTGCTATATATTCTAGATACAGGCTCATTAAATTCTCTCTTCTTTAGCGATATTATTGCTAATAACATTTGTTAATCATTGTTATTAGCAGGACAAATTATACCCCCTAGTTTACCTGATTTTATGCTGACTACGAATCATTAGATTAAATAAGCATTATTCATCACTGTTATAGTTAATAGAAGATATAGTTATATTGCTTATGTTGGTGTTGTTATTAGTTATTATCTGTTGTTAGCAGGATAAAAAAGCACGGCAATTGTATTACTTAGTAGAAAAGTCTAATTTGCTAGCGGCTGATAATTTCCTATATTAGAGGTTAGTTATAGTAAGCATCTATTGACGCTGTTTAATTTTGACCTAACCATCAATAGATAGAACATCAATAGATAGAACATTAAATTTTAATCTCAGATACTTAACAGTGCTGTCCTAGCCTTGATAATCAAATTATCGAGTCCAACCAAAAGTCATATTAAGTATCACTTATCTTATTAGGTGAATATCGTGCTTCAAGAATATCGCAACCATATAGCAGAACGTGCCGCTGAAGGTCTTGTACCTAAAGCGTTAGATGCGGAACAAACCGCAGCATTAGTCGAATTAATTAAAAATCCACCCACAGGTGAAGCCGCATTTCTTATCGACTTATTAACCAACCACATACCCGCCGGTGTTGATGACGCGGCTTATGTCAAGGCCGGTTTTTTAGCGGCGGTTACTCGCGGTGAAGTGACTTCAGCAATTTTAAGCTCTGAACAAGCAACACAATTATTAGGCACCATGTTGGGCGGTTATAATATTCAACCCCTGATTGAGCTTTTAGACCATGATAAATTGTCGGCCACTGCGGCGAAAGGTTTATCCCATACCTTATTAATGTTTGATGCATTTCATGACGTGCAAGAAAAAGCTGAAGCGGGCAATGCGGCGGCCAAGCAAGTGATGCAGTCTTGGGCTGATGCCGAATGGTTTACCAGTAAAGAAAAAGTAGCGGAAAAAATTACCGTTAAAGTTTTTAAAGTCACCGGTGAAACTAACACCGATGATTTGTCACCGGCACCTGATGCTTGGTCTCGCCCTGACATTCCATTACATGCTAAAGCCATGCTTAAAATTGAGCGTGAAGGTATTACACCTGACGAAGATGGTGTGGTGGGTCCTATCGCGCAACTGGCAGAAATGCAAAAAGACGGCATTCCATTGGCTTATGTTGGTGATGTTGTCGGTACGGGCTCTTCACGTAAGTCGGCCGCCAACTCAGTGCTCTGGTTTATGGGCGACGATATCGCCTATATTCCAAACAAGCGCAGTGGTGGTATTTGTTTAGGCGGTAAAATTGCCCCTATTTTTTATAACACCATGGAAGACTCAGGTGCCTTGCCGATTGAATTAGACGTGCAAAAAATGCATATGGGTGATGTGATAGACATTTATCCTTATGAAGGCGTAGTTAAAAATGCCGCTGGTGAGGTAATTTCAACATTTACATTAAGCGCAGTATTGTTAGATGAAGTGCGCGCTGGTGGACGTATTCCTTTGATTATTGGTCGTGGTTTAACCGGCCGTGCGCGTGAAGCATTAGGTTTGGAGATAACAGATTTATTTGCCACACCCGTTGACCCTGCTGTTTCGACTAAAGGTTATACTTTAGCGCAGAAAATGGTTGGCAAAGCGTGTGGTGTTACTGGTGTTCGCGCGGGTCAATACTGTGAGCCTAAAATGACGACCGTAGGCTCGCAAGATACTACTGGGCCAATGACCCGTGATGAGTTAAAAGATTTAGCCTGTTTGGGCTTTGCTGCCGATTTAACCATGCAGTCTTTTTGTCATACCTCGGCTTACCCTAAACCGGTTGATGTGGTGACTCATCACACCTTACCTGATTTTATGATGAATCGTGGTGGTGTCTCGCTTCGCCCGGGTGACGGCGTTATTCACTCGTGGTTAAACCGTATGTTGCTGCCTGATACTGTCGGTACAGGTGGTGATTCTCATACCCGTTTCCCCTTAGGTATTTCATTTCCTGCCGGCTCTGGCTTAGTGGCATTTGCGGCGGCAACCGGTGTTATGCCATTGGATATGCCTGAGTCAGTTTTAGTGCGTTTTAAAGGTGAAATGCAACCTGGTATTACCTTACGTGACTTAGTGCACGCCATTCCTTATTACGGTATTAAAAAGGGGTTATTAACCGTTGCAAAAGCCGGTAAAATTAATGAATTCTCTGGTCGCGTTTTAGAAATTGAAGGGCTTAAAGGCTTATCGGTTGAGCAAGCCTTTGAATTGTCAGATGCCTCAGCTGAGCGTTCAGCGGGCGGTTGTTCTATCAAGCTAGAAGAGGCCGCGGTTAGCGAGTATTTAAACTCTAATATTGTGATGTTGAAGTGGATGATCAGTGAAGGTTACGGTGATGTTCGCACCATTACGCGTCGTATTAAAGGCATGGAAGCTTGGTTAGCTAATCCTTCATTAATGGCAGCAGATAGTGATGCTGAATATGCGCACATTATTGACATTGATTTAGCCGATATTAAAGAGCCTATTGTATGTTGTCCCAATGATCCTGATGATGCGAGATTATTATCAGAAGTGGCGGGAGTTGCCATTGATGAAGTTTTCATCGGCTCATGTATGACCAACATTGGCCATTTTCGCGCGGCAGGTAAACTGATTGAGAAATTTGGCAAAACCTTACCGACCCGTTTATGGGTGGCTCCGCCAACGAAAATGGATAGAGACCAACTTACGGCTGAAGGTTACTATAGTATTTATGGTAAAGCCGGCGCACGGATGGAAACGCCAGGTTGCTCACTGTGTATGGGTAACCAAGCACGGGTTGAAGAAAAATCAACTGTGCTTTCAACCTCGACACGTAACTTCCCTAACCGTTTAGGTAATGGCGCTAATGTTTATTTAACCTCGGCAGAATTAGCCGGTGTGGGGGCAATTTTAGGTAAGCTACCTTCGGTTGAAGAGTACATGCAATACGCGTCACAAATTGATGCAACAGCTGCTGATACTTATCGTTACTTGAACTTTCATCAAATGGAAAGTTATACGAGTAAAGCCGATAAAGTTATTTTACAAGTAGAAGCCTAATTTGATACCTGCTTGTGATATCAATAAATAATGGCGTGAGCAGTGCTTATCTCGTACTCGTACCAATATAAGTAATACCAATTTTATTAATTAGGTGGTCTACTTTATACGCAGGAAAAATGGCCAAATATAAGGTATTTATTTTAATAACTAGTTGTTCTGATTATTAAATAAATAACGCAGTAGTGGGTTATTTTAACCAGTAAAAATGATCAGATAATTAGTGAGATTGGTATAAGCTAGGCTCTACGCTTTTACTGAGTTATTTCACCCATAGCTTATATCTTATAGTAAAAAGCTAATGCAAACCCCTGTTGATGATTATAATCAACAGGGGTTTTTTTATTGATAGCTTAAGTTGATCAGTTGATAGATTTATCGCTAATCTAGGGTCTTTTTAAATCGCAGTACCGCCGCCATTAAGCCTAGCAGGGTAAAGCCCATTAGCCATAACATGTCAAAAGTCATATCTACTACCGCAACATCACGTAAAACTACCCCACGAATTAATCGAATGAAGTGCGTGGCAGGTAAACCCTCAGCGATATATTGCGCTACTTCTGGCATACCTTCGTAAGGAAACATAAAACCGGATAATAATATCGAAGGCAGTAAAATAAACACCGTCATTTGCATCGATTGCAGTTGGTTTTTTGCCAAGGTAGAAATAACTAATCCTAACACCAAGCTAGCGCAAATAAAGAGTAAAGTGGCGAAGGTTAATTGCCATAAACTGCCATTAATAGGCACGTTAAAAAAGAAATGTCCTAAGCCTAAAATAATGCTCACTTGAATAGCGCCAATAAAAATATAAGGAAATATTTTCCCTATCATGAGCTCAATCGAGGCTAAGGGTGTGGTAATTAATAGCTCCATATTACCGCGCTCTCGCTCTCGTACAATCGCGGCTGAGGTGAACATGATCATGGTCATGGTGAGTATAATCGCCACCAAACCAGGCACAGTATTGACCACACTACGTTGTTCAGGATTATATAATAAAGTGACTTCAAAGGTCGGGACATTACGATTCACCGGCTTGTCTAATAACCCGGCTAAGGGCATGTTGCGTAAACTTTTTATGCTGCTAGCAATTGCGGTGTCAGCGCCATCAACTAACCACTGGGCAATAGGGCGGCTGGTTTCTTCATCGCTTGCGGGGGGTAATCCAAAGCCAATGCTAGTATGGCGAACTAAGCGCTGAGCAACATCTTTGGGGATAATTAATACCGCCCGCACATCGCCTCGGTCAATGGCGGCTTGCGCTTGGGGTAACGAATGATAATGGCGGATAAAATTAACCATACTCGTCGCGGCAACGGTTTGTTGTAAGACACGACTTAAGGCAGTTTGGCTTTGATCGACTATGCCGGCGGGGATATGGCGAATATTGGTATTAATGGCAAAAGCAAATAATAACAATTGCACTAAGGGGATCATGATCACCATGCCAAAGGTCATTCGATCACGTCTAAGTTGAATTAATTCTTTGATAACAATGGCTTGAATTCTCAATAAGGACATCATAACTGAGCCTTACTGACCTGTGATGCTGGCATAAGCTTGTTGCTTGTTGATAAGACAAAAACATCTTCAAGACTGGCTCTAACGATGTTGAGTTCTGCCTTGCTAGACATAATACGGCTATGCTTTAAAAAGGCGATAGGGTCAACAATGCTTTTATTGATTAATACCCGTAAATGAGCGCCAATCTGTGATGCAGAAACTACCTCAGGTAAGGCAATTAATTGTTGTTTTAGTTGCCTAAGATTGTCGGTTGATATTTCAATCACATTAGCCGGCATGTCAGCCATTAATTGTGCCGGTGAATCATCAGCGCGTTTAATGCCATTGTCTAAAATAGCTAATTTATGGCAACGTTCAGCTTCATCCATATAATGGGTTGATACTAAAATAGTGATGCCTTGATCGCATAAATCAAATAACTGCTCCCAAAATTCACGACGATTTTCAGGGTCTACCGCAGATGTTGGTTCATCTAAAAATAATAACTTAGGTTTATGCATTACCGCACACGCCAGTGCTAAGCGTTGTTTTTGTCCGCCACTTAAGCTGCCGGCTAATTGCTTTTTAAGTTTTTCTAATTGATAAATACTGATGAGTTCATCGAGGCGAGCTTTTTGTTCTTTGGGGGGTAAACCGTAAACGCGAGCAATAAACTGCATGTTTTCCTTGATGGTTAAATCATCATACAAAGAAAATTTTTGTGTCATGTAGCCTATTTGTCGACGTAAGCTTTCGGTATCTTTAGGTAAATGACAACCTAAGACGTTAACTGTGCCAGCACTAGGTTTCAATAAACCGGTAAATAAACGAATCGCGGTGGTTTTTCCTGAGCCATTGGGACCAAGAAAGCCATAAATACGTTGCTTTTCTACCTGTAAATTCAATGAAGAAACCGCGGTCACAGAGCCAAATTTATGGGTTAAATTATTGGCATCAATCGCTAACTCAGCCATTAGCGCTCACTTAGGGAGGTTTTTTGTCGTGAAACTTTACTGGGTAAGACTACTTGTGCAGGAATGCCACTAGGTAAATCAGCGGCGTTGTCAGGCAGTATAATTTCAGCCAAGTACATTAAGTTAGCGCGCTCGGCTTGATTAAGTGCGTAATAGGGGGTGAATGCTGGCTCAGTAGCTACCCAGCGAACATGACCCAGTAGCGGTTGCGCTAAACCGTCAACGTAGACAGATAATTCATCACCAATATGGACATGAACGCGGTAAGGCTCAGGAATATAAACGCGCGCAAAAGGTGCTTTACCCGCAAGCACAATAGCCACTGGGCTACCTACAGTGACGCGTTCACCTAAGTTCCACGGTAAGTTATCTAAAATACCATCACGTTTTGCGGTAATGGTTAAATTACTGAGATTTTTTTGTTCGCTGGTTAACATCGCAATATTACTTGCTAACACAGCTTCAGCAATGGCTAAATCTTCAATGCGGGTACCATTAACTAATTGTAGTAATTGCTCTTTGGCACTGTTAAGCCTAGCTAAACTTTCATCGCGCAACGCTAGATCATTATCAAGCGTCGCTTGACTGGTTAAATTAGACTTTATCAGGCTTTGTGTTCTGGTGTAATTTGCCTTACTTTGTATTAATGCCGCTTTAGCGCCAGCCACATTAGCTTGTGCCGCAGCAACTTCTTCTGCACGAGCACCATTATGCGCTTTGTTTAAATTTGCTTGTGCTTGTTGCACCTGTGCTTGTGCTTTGGCAACTAACGCTTTTTGTAAGTCATCATCAAGCTTTACCAGTATCATGCCTTTAGTGACCTGACTACCTGCGCTAACAGGTAAGTCGGTGATCACTTCACTAACGGTGGCGGTATGAGCAATGCGGTCGCGTTCTAATGTACCTAATGCGACATTTTTTCGATCGTTGTTACATGCGATTAAAAGTAAAAAAACAAAACTGACTAGTATTTTATTAGACATGGCTATTATCTTCCTGAAACAGCTGATAAATTTGGTGATGGATATTTAGTCTACGCCGTAACCTGCTAAGTTTAAGGACTTATTGTTTAAGGATTTATTTCGGAGCTACTTTTAAGTGTAACTGTGATTAAAAATTGTGCACCATAAAAATTTGGTTTGATTTTTACTGGCTGTGAAAAGTTTTGTTTGGGGGGGAATTCGATTGTGACAGCTAAGTTGATAAAATTACCTAGCTTGCTATCTACCTAGCTTATTTCTTATTTAGTTTAATCCTTAGTTAGCGCTTAGTTAGCGCTTAGTTAGCAATTAGTTAGAAATTAGATAGCCTATTTTTTACCTAGTTTAGCCTTGACTTTTTTCATGTGCTCGCGAAAGCTTGTATCAAATTTTGACTCCCCACAGCTAAAAAACTGTGTTGATGAGCCTTCGCTTAGGCCGTAGGCGCTCAAATCCTGAGTTATCGAGCATCTGCCGTCATCACCCTTGGTAATGGCTATACCTGCGCCCATATTTTTAGTATTTTTTTCACGTGTTTGTGCTTCATCTTTTAACGGTACTGAATGAGGCACCGTCTTTACGTCGTTATTAAAGATAGAAGGCGGTTGCTCGCTTTGATAAGGATTATCGGTATTGGACACTGAGTTTTGATTAAGTTTACTGCGCAGCCTTTGTAATTGCATGAAACTATCTAGCTTGCTTCTCGTTGGCTCTGGTAACGGCTTTGGTTGTGACGTTTTAGGCCGCGCTTTAGGTAATTCGCTTACCTGGCTTATTGTATCGTTAAAGGGTTTTTTGAGTGCTTTATTGAGTGTTTTATCAAGTGCTTTATCGATGAGTTTTTCTGTGTTTTTAGGTTTTGATGCCTGTTTCATTTTCGCATTTTCATGGTTTTTTTTTACCGTAGGCAGGTCTTCAATGGGTATTTCTTTTGCTAGCGGTTTTGTTTTAATGGCCTTTAGCTCGGTTTTGTCTAACTTGGGTGCATAATAGATGAAGCTTTTTATTGGCGCATGCTTCGAGGGTGATTTTACTATTTTTTGTTGGCCGGGCTGGGTTACGAACATAACGAAAAGTATTAAGCTATGCACAATTAGCGATAATAAAACGGCGGTGAAAGTTCCTTTTTTCACAAGGATATAACGATCAGATAAATAGACAGGTAATTTATAGACGTTGTAACCCAATTTAAGTTCAATGGTCATTTACCCGAGTGACTGGTTTCTAATATAGGGGCTAGGTGTATCCGATTGAACCATAGATGATAAAAATATCATTGCTAGCACATGTGTTTTAGCTCATGGCAGCTTTACCAAAGAGATATAGTCGTCTATAGCACTCATCTGTACTAATTATACTGAGTTGAGGTTGGTTGAATTGCCATTTTTAATGTGAGGATAAAAAATAGTAAACAAGTGCGCGTAATCTCGTGTTAAAAACTATGATTTTGCTACAATTAAGCTGCGACAGCAATTCGCTAAACATCGTAAAGCTAAGCTGTAGATTTTCTTGAAAACATGGTGACTATTTTATTAATAGCACTGGTGTTCTAAGCCTAATGTTAAGCCTAATGTTAAGCACTGCTGCTGTCGCAAAGTAACAATTACCCGTCTTAATACTAAATTGGCTTTAATTATTCTCGCTAAGTGGCTAGTGATATAATCCGTTTAGTATAAATAGGGCTTTCCCAAAGATTTTTCAAAATGAGGTATGTATGGAATATCAATTTATAAACGATCCAATAACCGGTGGCGCCATAGCTAAGTTTTCACTTGAGCATGAAGTTATCGGACCTTGGTTAGAGGTTGAAGTGGGCGCTGACCCGGTAAAGTTGGCAAATTTATTATCTGCAATTTCCGAGATTGAACAAGAGAAAAAATTGGAGATCACCATAACGGGTAGTGAATATACCGTGGTTTTTAATCGTGGCGATGTCACAGTGCAAACCAATGCCAGTATGAATGGGGTCGAGGTCTTGCCAGAGGATCTGATGGAAGAAGACATTGATTTTGATCAACATGACTCATCGTCTTGTGGGCGTGAAGATTTTCGTGAAATATTATTGTCTTGGGCAAAGTTTCTTAATAAATAGTTATCACTTAGCCTGGTTGACTTATCAGGCTAAGTGATTATTACTCTCTTATTAAGAGAGTTATTATTATCTTATTAAGAGAGTAATAATTAAGATATAAACGTCCTTGGCATAGCCTTTATTAAGCTTTAATTGAGAATTTATTGAGAATTGATGATGAACTCTGCGCTTGAAAATAACCACAAAAAAAACCAACGCATGATCCCACTACGCTTCGTAGTAGCCCCCATCGCTATCATTTTAGTCGCTGTTATCGGCTTAATTATTTTTACGGTTTTGTCACCTAAACCGGCGAAAAAACCTGTCATTATTAAAGCGCCGCTGGTGGAAGTTAAAAAGATTGCCAGACAAGATGTTGGTTTTGTTATTGCCAGCCAAGGTAGTGTTTTACCTAGTACACAAACTCAGTTAATTTCGGAGGTTTCTGGACAAATAACCTTCGTCAACGAGAAGTTTAATGTCGGTGGTTTTTTTACTCAAGGTGAAGTGTTATTGAGTATTGATGACATTAATTACCAAGTGGCATTATTACAAGCACAGTCGCAATTAGATGCCGCTAAAGCGCTGTTGATTGAAGAGCAAGCGAAAAAAGATCAGGCAGAAGAGCAATGGTTGTTAACCAAAAGAGCTTTGTCTGAAGCGCCAGTACTTGCTTTACGCTTACCGCAATTACAAAAAGCGAAAGCTGATATCAAAGCAGCAAAAGCCAATGTTATTGGTGCAGAAGTCAAGTTAGCGCGTACTAAAATAATCATACCTTATGATGCAATAGTAAAAGAAAAACAAGTAGATATAGGTCAATATGTCTCTATGGGCTCGGCTTTAACAACCATATTTGCCGTTGATTATGCTGAAGTTAGGTTACCCATTAAGCCGCGTGATGTCGGCTTTTTGAATTTACCAAAAATTAATGCTCAGCAAAGCAGTCGCTCAACCGTGGATATTTACACTAAAGTTAATGGCACTGAGCATCGTTGGGCGTCAAACTTAACGCGTTATGAAGGCGAAGTGGACAGTCGAAGTCGTGTGCATTATGTCATTGCTCAAATTGACGACCCCTATAGTGTTTTATCATCGAGTAAACACCAAGAGCTGCGCATTGGCAGTTTTGTTAATGCCAAAATTTCAGGCAAAGAAGTTAAAGATATTGTCATTATCCCCCGTGATGCCTTACATGGCGCCAATAGAGTTTACTTAGTAGACAAAGACAATAAACTGCATATTCAAGAAATTAATATCTTACGCAACGATGCTACTTATGTTTATAGCCATGACAGCTTTGGCGCCGGCTTTCGATTGGTTACCACTCAAATGCAAGCGCCTGTCGAGGGCATGGCGCTACGTGTATTAGGAGAGCTAAAAGATACCCCAAAAGCCCCAAGCGAAAATAGCATTACCAAGGTGCAAGGTGACGACGAATGAGCGAGTTGACTCAAGCCCATAACGACGAAAAACACACAGGTATTATTGCTTGGTTTGCGCACAATAGTGTTGCGGCTAATCTCTTGATGGTGTTTATTTTAGTGGCAGGCTACTTTTCTTATCAGGGCATTAATAAAAAAATGTTTCCTGAGTTTAACGCTAATAGTATTCAGGTCATGGTGCCTCATTTAGGTGCCGCACCAGAAGAAGTTGAACAATCAGTCATTTTAAAAGTTGAAGAAGCATTAGAAGATATTGAAGGTATAAAGCGTATTACAGCAACGGCTAGAGAAGGTGTGGGTATTGTCACTATTGAATTGCAATCAGGCTATTCAATGTCAGAAAAACTTGATGAAGTGCAAATGCAAGTTGACGCCATTACCACTTTCCCCGAGCAAGCTGAAAAACCGATAGTCACTAAACAAGAGTTTAAAGGTCAGGTGATGTGGTTGTCGGTTAGCGGCTCAATGGAGCGACGCGCCCGACAAGTGATGGCGCAAAATATTCGTGATGAAATCATGGCATTACCCAGTGTCAACAGCGCTGAAATTGTTGGCAACCGTGACTATGAAATTAGCATCGAAGTGTCTGAAGAAAAACTACAAGAGTACCAACTGACCTTTGACGACATTACTCAGGCGGTGCGTCTTTCATCGTTAGACATGCCCGGTGGCACGATTAAAGCGCGCGGTGGTGATATTTTGCTGCGCACAGAAGGTCAAGCCTACACCGGACATGAATATGGCGACTTAGTGTTGCGAACCCATGTCGACGGTACGCGCTTAGTGCTGTCAGACATTGCTAACATTAACGATGGCTTTGTTGAGCAAGCAGACTTTGCCACCTTTGATGATGAAAACACGTCAAGCATTATGGTGCAGTCAACCGGTGATCAAAATGATTTAGAGATTGCTGCCCAAGTGCGAGGCTACGTTGATGATAAAAATCAGCAATTACCTAAAGGCGCGAGATTAACCGTTTGGGGAGATAGCTCATATTATCTGTCTGAGCGCTTAGACATGATGATTGACAATATGTTGATTGGGGCGTTTTTAGTCTTTATCGTGTTAACACTGTTTTTAAGAATAAAAATCGCTTTTTGGGTGATGTTAGGCATTCCCATTAGCTTTTTTGGTGCCTTGTTAATGATGCCATTATTAGGTGAATGGTCGGTATCAATTAACATGCTGAGCTTATTCGCCTTTATCATGGTACTGGGGATTGTGGTAGACGATGCCATTGTGATTGGTGAAAGTGCTTATGCCGAAATTGAGAAATATGGTCATTCTCGCGATAATATTATTCGCGGCACCATGCGTGTAGCCATGCCAGCAACTTTTGGTGTGCTTACCACCATAGCGGCATTTACACCGTTATTGTTTATTGATGCCACTTTTGCCGCCTTTTTCCGTTCTATTTCTATTGTGGTGAGTTTTTGCTTAATATTTTCACTGATTGAATCAAAGTGGATATTGCCAGCCCATTTATCGCACATGAAATATGTCCCGTTAAGCGCTGAAAATTCAAATTTTCTTGAGCGTTTTCAAATGCGTTTCAAGGAAAAGCTTGAAAAATTTATTCATACTGTTTACCAGCCTTTTCTTGAAAAGGCCTTAATTGCCCGCTACAACACCATGGCAATATTTGTGGCGATTTTAATCTTGTCGATTAGCCTTATTACCGGAGCGTTTGTTAAGTTAGAAGTGTTCCCTAATATTCCAAGCGACTTTATTCAAGGTAATCTTATTATGGTGGACGGCTCTCCTGCGCATCAACGTAATAAAGCGATAGCACAAGTAGAGAAAGCCGTTAAGACTATAGCGAAACAAAATAAGTATAATGGCGTCAGTTTTATTAAGCATAAAATGATCTTCACTAACGGTAATACCGTTGCCAATGTATTGTTAGAATTAGTCAAACCCGATCAACGTGAGCTCGACGCTTATCAAATAGAGAAACTTTGGCGTGATGAAATTGGTGAAATTCCAGGCGCTAAAGAGTTACGCTTTTTTGCTGGCACTAATGCCGGCGGCGGTGCTGCGATTGAATTTCAGTTAACCGGTCAAAATGATACTGAACTTGAAGCGGCAGCTGAGGCTATTCAGGCGCAACTGAATAGTTATGATGGTGTTTACGATGTACGACATTCTTTTAGCCGAGGCAGCCAAGAAATTAAACTTAGTATCAAGCCAGAAGCAGAAGTACTGGGCTTAACCTTGTCGAACTTAGCCAAACAAGTCAGGCAAGCCTTTTATGGTGATGAAGCACAGCGTATTCAACGTGGCCGTGATGAGTTGAAAGTCATGGTGCGTTATCCTGAAGCTAGCCGTTTATCGGTATCTGATCTAGAAGATATGTGGATTAGAACACCTCAAGGTGAAAAAGTGCCATTTTATCAAGTGGCTGATATTGAAATAGGCCAAGGTTTTTCCACGATTACCCGGATTAACCAGAAGCGTTCAATCACCATTTCAGCAGATATTGACAGCGATAAGGTTGAATCAAGAAAAGTGGTCAGTGAAATGAATGATGATTATATTCCTGAAATTTTAGCGGACTATCCCAGTGTGGAATACGGTGTTGAAGGGGCGAGTAAAGATCAAGCTGATTTTTTATCTCAACTCGGCTTTGCTGCCATTGGTGCGATGTTTTTGATTTATGGTTTAATCGCTATTCCAACTAAATCATATAGCCAACCCTTGGTGATTATGTCGGTTATTCCTTTTGGTATTATCGGTGCCATTATCGGCCATTGGTTGCTGGGCCGCACGATCAACATGATGTCGATGTTTGGCTTTATTGCTTTAACTGGGGTTGTGGTTAACGACAGTTTAATCATGGTCGACTTTATCAATAAAGCGAAAGGGTCAGGTATGCGAATGTTCGACATTGTGAGTCAAGCGGGTACTCAACGATTTAGGGCGATATTACTCACCTCACTAACCACTTTTTTTGGTGTTTTCCCACTATATTTTGAACAAAGCTTACAAGCTCAGTTTATTATACCGATGGCGATTTCATTAGGTTTTGGTATTGTTTTTGCGACTGTGATCACACTGTTTTTGATCCCAGCGCTTTATTTGATTAAAGAAGATATCGCTAGTCTCTTTAGAAAGCGACCAGAGATCGGGGTTGAAACAAGGCCGAATTAAGAGCTTTTAGCGATAAGTTTAAAGCTGTCAGCTGTCAGACAATGCCAACTTGCCGTTGGTGTTTATTTTTACTGACAGCTTTTTTAGTTCTAAGTTTAAAGCTGTCAGTTGTCAGATAATGCCAACATGCAGTGGTGTTTATTTTTACTGACAGCTCATAACTTCAAACTGACAGCTACTTTTAGCGATAAGTTTAAAGCTGTCAGTTGTCAGACAATGCCAACATGCAGTTGGTGTTTATTTTTACTGACAGCTTATAACTTCAAACTGATAGCTGCTTTTAATTACCAACCCATCGCACTTAGCCAACTGATAATAGCTTTGGTTAAGGTTTGTTTCGGATAGTAACCCGTAGCTTGATTACTTAATTGTCTTTGTCGGTAATATATTTTCATGGCTCTTTGGGCAAAATCCTTTCTCATTTTTGCGCTGGCCAGTACTAAACGGTGATCGCGCTGCAAATATAAATCGAGTATAGGATAATCGCTTAGCGCGAGTTGTTGAGCAATTTTATCGTTTTCGGGCAAGGTCGGCATATAACTACTGAGCATCACTAAAGCACTGGGTTCGGCCACCAATGCTTGTTGATAGATATTCAGTAATACGGCGCTATGATTGCCTTCTGCCACCACAATAATGACGCCTGGGTAGCTTTTCGCTTTTGTAATGACTGCTTGCATAACATCAGCAAATTTTTTCTCATAGTTTGTTAAGGTCTCAATATCTTCAGTGCTACGCTCTTGCGCCGTGAAGGCTTGTGAAGGGTAGCTTTGCGGTTTATGCGGGGGATGCAAGGTAATGGTGGTCCAGCCATGTTGTGGCATATTGCTACTTAGCTGATTGAGTGCATTAGGTGTTGCTATGCTTTGTTGCCAATCAGGAATTAACACCATCACGCCTTTATTAATTGCCGTGGTGTGTTCATTAATGACCGTAAGGTAGCTGTCAGTACCTACCAGTAATGGCACTATTTTTTCTTGCGCTAAGTAGTGTTTAATATCTTGCTGCTGCTGCTCAAAAGCATCAACAGGTGCCTTGATCATGACTTTATTTTGCTGGCTATCTTCTGTGGACTTTGTTGGCGCAGTGCTAGCTTCAGTTTCAGTGTTAGTGTCAGCTTCAGTGCTTTTTGGCGCTGTTGAGCTCGTGTTATCCGTTGGCTTTTCAGGCGGAGCAGTCTCCATTGCCCATGAGTGCGCGCTGTTAACTAATAGACTTAAGGTCGTTAACGCGATGAATAAAAATAGTGGGCGTATGTTTAAGCGCATAAAAAGCAAACTTCCTCAAATGGGTGACTGAGCAATAACTGCACATTGAGTATCAGTAACTGATGGTCGATAACGGATCATTAATAACGGATTATTAAGCGCGACAAAACCGGCTCTAGTGATATTATCGACGCTAGTGGGGCTTTCTTTAATTAGCTTTTAACTAGCTTTTAACTAGCTCTCGCCGCTCTTGGTGTTAATCAAACGGACAGGCTTTTGAAAATGTTAAGGTTTGCGCTGTCACTGGATGGCTTATTTGTAGCATTTGGGCATGCAATTGTAAACGGCTACTCATCGCCAAGGCTTGCTCGTGGGCATAAAGTCGATCACCGAGTATTGGGTGGCCAAGCCACAGCATATGCACGCGCAACTGGTGAGAGCGTCCTGTTATGGGTGTCAGCTCAACTAAGGTGCTAGTTTGACCATCAATATCTTTACGATAACTTAATACCTTATAATGCGTTAATGCCGCTTTACCTTGTTGATGATCTATTTTTTGTTTTGGTCTATTAGGCCAATCACCCATTAGGGGTTGCTCAACAGAGCCTTGCGCTTTTTCAATCTTACCAAAGACCCGAGCAATATAGCTTTTTTGCGTTAAGCGTTTTTCAAACTGGCGACTAATAGCCACATGCGCAGGTTTATTAAGTGCCATCACCATAATACCCGATGTCGCCATGTCTAATCGATGCACAATAGTTGCCGTGGGCAATACTTTGTGCACTCTACTTTCTAAACAGTCTTGATGCTCAGGTAAACGGCCAGATACGGTCAATAAACCACTGGATTTATTGACGACCACAATATCATTGTCGTGATAAATAATATCAAGGTAGGGGCGCATTTGAGGCTGATAAATAAAGTCAGGGTTAGCAGCCATTTTATTGTTTTCCTTTTAAACGCTTGTACTGTTGAAGGTTGTACTTTTTGATGTTGGTAAGCTAGCCATCAGGTGACAGAATATGCCCAGCCTGATGGCTTTTATCAAGAGCTTTTAGTGTTTAGCTTTTAGTCTGTATTGACTTAGTTGCTGACCACAATTAAACGTACCGCTTCAAATTGAATTTTTGCTTTTTCAATATATTCAGCCAAAGCCTTTTTTTGCATAAGAATAAAGTCAATTTCTTGCTGACGCACACTTGGGTTGATCGCTTTTAGCGCGGTTAAGCGTTGATGCTCTTCATCCATAGCTAGGTGCATGGCTTTTAGCGCTTTTTGTTGAATCGAATCAACTTGCTGCTCGGCATGGTCTTCTGCTTTGGCGACTAACGGAGCCACTTGGCTTCTAAGTGCTTTAACTAACTGTAATGCCACTTGCTTTTTAACCGGTGATAATTGTTGATCTAATACGGTTTCGCTAACTTTATCAGCAAGGTTATTGCCATTTTTGTCGACTAATATCCGAATAGGCGTAGTGGGCAAATAACGCCCTAGTTGCAAATTACTCGGTGCGATGGCGGCTAAGGTAAATATGCACTCTAAGAAAAATGTGCCGGTAGGTAGTGCGGGATTTTTCAAAACACCAATACTAGCGTTACCAATTTCATCACAAAGTACCAGTTCCATCGCGCCGCGCACCATAGGATGATCCCAAGTGATCAGCTGATAATTTTCAACCGCTAAGGCGGTGTCACGATTAAAGGTAATGGTGGTACCGTCTTCTGGTAAGCACGGAAAGTTGGCACATAACATATGCTCAGAAGGCTGCAGGGCAATGGCGTTATCGGCTTTATCATCTTGTTGAATACCAAAAACGTCTAGCAGCTGAAACATAAATTGTGGCAAATGAATTTGCTGATCTAATTTTGCTATTTTCTCCACTAAAGCATGGGCTTTACCTTGGCCAGAAGAATGTAACTCAAGCAGTTTATCACGACCGGTTTCTAAATCTTGTTTGATGGTCAGATGCTTTTCATGGCTTTGCTCAATCAAGTTTTGTGCTTCGCTAGAGTCCCAGTTGGCACTAAGTGCAAGCTCAAATAAGCTTTCACCAAAAGCTTTAAACACCGAGTGACCGGTAATGCAGGTATGTTCAAAAGCGTTCAACGCTTGTGTATACCAATTAAACAGTAAGCTCTGCGCTGACTCTTCAAAGTAGGGCACATGGATACGAATAATTTCTGTTTGGCCGATACGGTCTAAACGCCCGATACGTTGTTCAAGTAAATCAGGGTTAAGTGGTAAATCAAATAACACTAAATGATGAGCAAATTGGAAGTTACGTCCTTCACTACCAATTTCAGAACACAGTAGCACTTGGGCGCTATCTTCATCTTGAGCAAAATAAGCGGCCGCACGATCGCGTTCAAAAATACTTAAGCCTTGATGAAATACTGCTGCACGCATACCTTCTTTAACACGTAAGGCGTTTTCCAAGTCAATTGCTGTTTGCGCATGTGCACAAATTACCACCACTTTTTCTTTTTTCAACGACTGTAATAGTGCGATTAAATAGTCAACACGTGGGTCAATATCAGCCCAGTCTTCATGGCTATCTAAGCTGAACAATATTTCGGGCGTAAACAAGAGTTTTGCTTGTGCTTGCGACTTTAAATCTTCAGTTGTGCCCGACAATAATAGTTCATTGATCGAGTCTTGATAGGCTTCTGGCATCACCAGTGGTGTGGCATGTAATTCACGACCTGGAAAACCTTTAATGGTGTTGCGACTATTACGAAATAATATACGGCCAGTGCCATGACGGTCTAAAAGCTGGTCAAGAATGTGCTGGCGAGCATTTTTTTTAGCTGCTTCTTCCAGATGATTTATCGCTGCGATATGTGCGCTAACGTCAGCTTCGTGCAATAAGTTGGTCAAGGTGGTTATTTGTTCAGTCGCTAATGGCTCATCGGTAACCAAAGTATTGGCCGCATTGGCGACTTCGGTATAATGCAGCTCTTCTTCGGTGAATTTTTGATAGTCAAAAAAGCGATCAGGATCAAGCAAACGCAAACGGGCAAAGTGACCTTCATGGCCTAATTGATCGGGTGTTGCTGTTAACAATAACACCCCAGGAATAGTTTGCGCTAACTGTTCAATACATTGGTATTCAATGCTGACATTATCTTGCTGCCAGTTTAAATGGTGCGCCTCATCAACCACCATCAAGTCCCATTCTTCATCCATAATAGCTTCATACCAACGAGGGTTTTTGGTAATAAAACCCAGATTGACCAGCACCAGTTGTTCAGAACTAAAGGGATTTTCCTCTTCGCTGTTAGCGGTGATTTCTTCACAGCGACTTTCATCAAAAATACTAAACGACAAATTAAAGCGGCGTAACATTTCAACCAACCATTGATGCATCAATGACTCTGGTACTATGATCAGCACACGTTTAGCACGCCCTGTGACCAATTGTTGATGAATAATTAAACCCGCTTCGATGGTTTTACCTAAGCCGACTTCATCGGCTAATAAAACCCGTGGCGCAAAACGACTACCAACTTCTTCGGCAATATATAATTGGTGTGGGATCAAGCTCACACGGCCACCGCTAAGGCCAGTTAAATCAGATTGTTGTTGGCTAAATTGATGCTGTAAGCAATCTTTGCGTAAGCGAAACCAATCTAGGCGATCAATTTGGCCGTTCAGTAGACGGTCATGAGGTTTATTGAATTTAATGAAATGATCAATCATCATTTCTTTTATCGAGCAGGCTTCACCTGTGTCTTGTCGAGTACCAAAATAAGTCAGTAAGTTTTTGTCTTCTTGAGAAGATTCGACATTAAGTGACCAGCCTTCATGGCTTGGAATACTATCGCCAGTATTAAAAATGACTCGCGTTAGAGGGGCATTATCTATGGCGTATTGTCTTGCATCCCCTGTAGCCGTAAACACGATAGTAACAAAACGACCTTCGACCGCGGTAACCGTACCTAGTCCTTGATCTGACTCACTATCACTAATCCAGCGTTGTCCAGGGTAAAATGACATAGAAAAAAACTCCAACTCAATAACTCGCGCAAAAAATGCACGCCAAAAAAAGGGCGCTATAGTACCGTTAATCATAGAAGTGATCATTAAATAAATCGGTAAAAGGCGACTTTTTTTGCTTTAAATTTATAGAATTTAGTTTTACTTTTAGTAATAGAGCCTTTTCAGTCCAATAATGATGGATATGACTTAGCGCTTAACCCGCAAAAGCGGCTTGCTTGCGGGAAAGTAAGCTGTCAAAGTGGTTATAAGCTTAATAGCATAAGCTTAATAGCATAAGCTTTATTAGGATTATTTTTATAGTGGCTTTTTATGACGGCTTTTTATCATGGCTTTTTATGACGGTAACGCTATGGTAAAAAAGAACAAGTAATGACATTGTTTTGGTTAGATGAATTATCAATTTTTTGGTTTCTAGCAGCAGTTTTAAGCAAGAATACTGTGCAGCCTTCAACTTGGGAAAGGACTTTCATATGACAGCAAATAAAATTATTTATGTTTTAGACACCAATATATTATTACACGAACCCTTCGCTTTCCTCTCTTTTAAAGAACATGATGTGGTGGTGCCGATGACGGTACTAGAAGAATTAGATTCTATCAAAGACCGCCACAAAGATGTCAGTCGTGATGCGCGAGTAGCGATTAGAGCGCTTGAAGATACCTTAGTTAATGCCACGCCAGAACAAGTACTAGCAGGCGTTAAATTACCGCAAAACGATGACCTACACCCCAGTGGTTGTTTATCTATTTTCAACGATTATGCCTTAGACGAGAGTCAGGTGAAGTTGTCTTTTAATGAAAATGACAATCGCATTATTAGTAGCGCGATTTATTTACAAGCCAAACATCCAGATAATAAAGTGGTGCTAGTCACCAAAGATATTAACATGCGCTTAAAGGCAAAAGGCGCTGGACTTGCTTTTGTTGAAGATTACCGCACAGATCAACTCATTGATGATATTAAGTTTTTAACCAAAGGTTATCATCAATTTCCGGGTGATTTCTGGCAACAGGTTCATGACTGTGAAAGTGAAACAGAGGGCTGTAATACCACGCACTATATCAAGCGTGATTTACTGCCTAATGGCTA
This sequence comes from Colwellia sp. MB3u-4, assembly GCF_014077065.1. Lineage (NCBI taxonomy): Bacteria > Pseudomonadati > Pseudomonadota > Gammaproteobacteria > Alteromonadales > Colwelliaceae > Colwellia > Colwellia sp. MB3u-4. The sequence continues at coordinate 198,836 of NZ_JACGVE010000068.1, forward strand.
TATCAATGAATACCTGATTGACGAAGGCGAACACTTCGCAGGTAAAATTACCGGGTTGGACGATGAAAACTTAGCGATAACCGATTTGAGTCGTGAGCGTTTAATGGCAAAACAAGCGTGGGGCATTCATCCAAAAAATATCTATCAGGGTATGGCAATGGATGCCTTGCTTGATCCCATGATTGATTTAGTCATTCTTACCGGCCCAGCTGGGTGTGGAAAAACTTTACTTGCCTTGGCAACCGCGCTAGAGCAAGTGATAGAGCGTGGGCTTTATGATAAAATTATTGTCACCCGCAGCACCCCTGAAATCGCAGAGTCAATCGGCTTTTTACCCGGTACGGAAGAAGAAAAAATGGCACCTTGGTTAGCCGCTATCACCGACTCGTTAGAAGTGTTGCACAAACAAGATGAAAATATGAATGGTAGTCTTAACTATATTATTGATAAAGCGAACATTCAGTTTAAATCAGTCAATTTTATGCGCGGTCGCAGCATTCAAAATACTTTGGTGCTACTTGATGAATGTCAAAACCTCACGGCTTCACAATTGAAAACCATTATTACCCGTTGTGGTGAAGGCACAAAAATAGTGTGTTCAGGTAACTTAGCGCAAATAGATAGTAACTATTTAACCGCAGTAACCTCCGGTTTGACCTACATTGTTGAGCGTTTTAAAAATTTTCCAGGTAGCAGTAACATCAACTTAAATGGTGTTGTGCGTAGTCGTTTAGCGTCATTTGCCGAAGAAAATCTATAAAAATTTAGTGCGGCGGTGATATTATCCATTTGTTACAATATCACCGTTAACCTTTTCAGTGCTGTCCTCAGTCAGTACTTTGATTTAATATTAGGTCATAAAGTTAAAGGTAACTTGCCGATGAGCTAAATTTTAGCGCACTTGCCTCTATATCATTATTAGGACTTGTTAGTGTTAGTAGAAAATTCAAAAGAGCAACTTCTTCAACGCTACAATAAATCAGTCATTGTGGTTTTTTCCAGCATTATGCTGCTGACTTTTATTATCATCTCTTATAATTATTATCTCGCCCGCCAAGATTTTCGAGACTATAAATTAGCTAAGCTGAGTGAATATAGTGCGCAGCTTAATAATAAACTGACCGGTACGGTAGAAACCCTCGCGGGCATACGTGATTTAGCTGAATATTATTTGCGTTTCCCGGCAGAATTACCCAGTCAGCCGCCGTCTTTGCGACAAGAAGGTCAGTACTTTTACCTTGATAAAAATCGACAAAATTTAAGCACTAATCATCATATGATGAGCGGCAATATTACCGGCGTTGGTCGTATTGACACTTTCAATCAATCCTTGCTGCATGAGCTAACGATGGCCAATGCTTTAACGCCGGCATTTGTTACTGCAAAAAAGTCAATCAAAGAAGCTAACTGGCTGTATTACATTTCAATGCAACGCTTTGTTAATTTATATCCTTGGGTACCCAGAAGTATCTGGCAATACAATGATCAAAGTTTAAGTAATGAGTTAATGCTGAAGATAAAAACCTCAAAGCACAAGGATGAAAAGCTTTGGGCACGGCCTTATGTTGACTCGGCGAGTAAAGGTTTAAACACCATGCTAGGTATGGGAGTGTATTTAGACCATGAGATGAAAGGGGCGGTGCTCATTGATATGAATACGGCGGGCTTATATAACTATTTGCCTGAGGTAAGCGAAGTAGAGCACGGCTATATTATTGTTGATAAGCAAAGTCATGTTTTGTTGCATAAAAATAACAGCAATCTTCCGCTAAATGCACAAACCGCTTTTAGTGACACTGCACCGTCGCAATTAAACCAGTTCAGTTATCAATCGTTACTCAATATTATGCCAAGTGCTGAAATTGGTGATTGGGTTGTTCAGCAGCAGAAGTTGGTTATTAATGACTGGATTTTATTGGAGTATCATCACAAAGAAAGTTTCTATACTACGATCAATCAGCGTTTTTTGTCGATACTGATCAGTATTTCTTTTGGCTTTTTAAGTTTATTAGTGGTGGTTTATTACGTTACCTATCGCTTATTTATCGGTCCCTCTAAAAAATTCATTAGGCATATTGAACATTGTTCAGCGGGTGATCCCGGTAAAATAAAACCTTCTGCCGAGTGGCGGCACTGGTTTAAAATTGTCGAAGATTTATTTGGCCAAAATCGCAGTTTAATGCAGCGTTTAAAGGATCAAAACATTGAGCTAGATTCGAGAGTAAAAGAAAAAACTCAAGCGTTATCACATAAAAGTGAGCAACATCAGCGTGACTATGCACTGTTACGCTCAGTGATGGATGCGATTCCAGACTACATTCTATTTAACGATCAACAAGGCGCTTTAATTGGCTGTAATCAGGCCGTTGAAAAACGGGTCTTACGAAAAGAAGTTGATATTTTAGGCGATCAAATTAATGATTTTATTGCGGCTGATATCAGCAAAAAAGTGGCGCAGAATATTAGTCAAAGTCAGCGAGGTCATTCATTTGTGGCGCATCATCAAACGGTGCCGACTGAGCATAATACTTATGAAATTTATCAAGCGCCGTTTTATGGGGTGTTTAATGAATTACTTGGCAGTATTATTTTAATTCGCGATGTGACTGAGCAATTTAAGATTAACCAAGCTCTGCAGCGCGCGAAAAATCAAGCCGAAGAAGCTAACCAAATTAAAAGCCAATTTTTGGCGAATATGAGTCATGAAATTCGTACGCCGATAAATGCCATGCAAGGGATGTTTTTTCTCTTACAACAAACGCGTTTAAATAAGGCTCAGGAGCAATATTTAGGTAATGCTCAAACCGCTTCAAATACTTTGCTTTATTTAGTAAACGAATTGCTTGATTCGGCCAAGGTAGAGTCAGGAAATATGTCTGTACATAAAGAACTGACTGGACTGGAAAGTATTGTATCGCAAGCACTTAATCTTAATATTGGGGCACTCGTTGGCAAAGAGCTAAGTTTAAGTGTTGCCATTGATAGCCAAGTGCCATTAGATATTCATACTGACACTATGCGTTTAGTGCAAGTGCTGAGTAATTTACTTAATAATGCGATTAAATTTACTGAGCGCGGCAAAGTTGCGCTTAGCGTGTCATTATCTTGCCCCACCACCGAACCGGTCGATGCAAAAAATATCGCCGTGTTATTTACCGTGAAAGATACCGGCATAGGTATAGAAAAATCAAAACAAACGGGCTTATTTGAAGCATTTAAACAAGCCGATGAGTCGATGACCCGAGTTTATGGTGGCACAGGGCTAGGGTTATCAATATGCCAACATATTGCGCATTTACTGGGTGGCAAAATCACTATTGACAGTGTTTTAGGCCAGGGCGCTGAATTTACCTTAGCTTTACCTATGGACGCACCCAATATGCCGGTTTGCGATACCGGTTACTCTGCACATTGCTTAACTAAGTTTCGACCGCAATTTTCGACCAGTACTGTGCTGAATTTATCGGTAAATATACCCGAAAAATTACGAGAGAACTTTACTGATATTGCGCAATCTGTGATAGACATCTCAAGTTTTTCAGCGCTAAAAACGGTTGATGCTAAAGCAGATAAAATATTACTTATCGATAGTAGCAAGTATCCGCAAGATTTGTTGAAAAGTGAATTGGATATAATAAAGCAAGAGGTCGCTGTACTGGCGTTATGTCAGCCAATAGCCAGTGTTATTTCAGCTGAGCTACTTGAGCAATTAAACCGCAATAGTATTAATTACTTGTTGCTTGAAATGCCGTTATACCGAAATGTTATTGCTAAGTTGGCCGAGGAGCTTTGTCGGCTCTCATCACATGGCGCCATAATGGATAATAAAATGACGACTAACCGTCATGAGCTAGATGCGGTGCAACCAAAAGTAGGCAGCCTAGCTGGATTGAAAGTATTGTTAGTTGAAGACAATCTGGTTAATCAATTGGTGGCGGTTAAATTATTGCAGTCCATGCAGGCGCAAGTGACTGTTGCACAAAATGGTCAAGAGGCGTTAGAGAAATTACCACTGGAAAATATTGATATTGTTTTGATGGACATTCAAATGCCCATCATGGACGGATTAACCGCCACTAAGCACATTCGCGCTCAACCACAATATAACCGCTTACCCATTATCGCCATGACAGCTCACGCCCGTGAAGAAGACAAACAGCAATGCTTAGCGGCGGGTATGAACTTGCATATTGCTAAGCCAATTAGCCTAAAGGTATTACGCGATAGTATTTTGTCGCAACTGGTCAAAACACCAAAGTAATTGCGCTTATATTAAGTGCTAGGGTCGGCAAAAAAAGCTTCGGCATAATAGCGGCCATTGCGTATGGCAAACTCAGCACTTGCTGATAATTCTCCAATGCGCATCATTGCTGGGCCAGTGGGCTCAGCTAAAATGTAGTCTAGGCCATCGATAGTGATGGTGAGCTCATCGCCTTCGCTTGGGATATTTATCGCGAGTAGGGCATGATTATCGATAAAAACCAACTGCATTTTTATACGTGGCATTAGCGCTCTAAAAATAGCAGCGGTCAGGGTTACTTTACTGTCACAATCACCTTGGTTTTGCCACAGTATTTGCAGCGGCGGATTAAACCCCGCGCCGGTTGATGTGACCCTCGACTCTAACGTAGCATAAGGAATACTTTGGATAAATCCGAGCACATAATTACTGACCTTTCTGACACTTTCCTCACCAACACGGTCTAAAATAAGGCCTTTTAGTACGGATAGATCAGTAAATGACTCTTGTGCGAAGCGAACATGGTCGGGCTTAATGGCTAAGCTGTTATCATAAGTAACAAATTGAGTATAATAGTTACGGGTTAAATGCTCATTCATAAAGTCTTGTTCAAGTTGCGCTATGCTTAGATACGCTTGGTCAAGTGCTGTTTTATTTTCACTGTTGAGTTCCATTTGTAAATTATTACCACGACCTAAAAATGTCACTTTTACATCAGTGATAGGGTGTTGTGTCAGTTGTTTTCTCATTTGCTGATCAACGTATTTGCTAGCGTGGTTGGCTTTATAACTTTTAAAGTTTCTAAAGCGATCAAATAAAGCCACTTTATCAATAGCAAAACTTAACGCTTGTGGTTGCTGAGCTTGGTCTAGCCATTGGTAGTTAAATTGTACATGCCCATCGGTTGTTGTTTTATTAAAATCAAGCTGCTTTGCCGACGTCATAGTCGCAAAGCATAATATTAAAATAACTACTGCCCCAAATAATCTCACCACTCACCTTTATCGCTAAATATTAACGCCTCAAGCTTATACCAATTTCACTAACTTTGTGAGCATTTTTGCTGGTTAACATAAGCCACTATTTTGTTGTTTATTTAATAATTATAACAAGCAGTTATTAAGAAAACCCTTGGTGTTGAGTCATTGTTACTGGCTATAAAGTCGTTGTTCTAAGCAATGAAAAGGCTATGAGGTTGATTTTTAATGACCGACGAATTTATCATTTTACTTTTACTTTTACTGTCTTTGCTATATATTCAAACGAGTGTTTTAATTAATTGTTTAAATTACCTGTTTGGAGAATGTGATGGCTGACTATCAAGTACCTTTAAAAGATATGAATTTTTTGTTATATGACGTATTTAATGCTGATAAATTGTGGCAGTCATTACCGGCATTAGCTGATCGGGTTGACCGAGATACCGCCGAAGCAATTTTAGAAGGTTGTGCAAAAATTGCAGAGCAAGAAATAGCACCATTGTCGCGCAATGGCGATGAAGTAGGGGTTAGTTTCGATGCGGGTAAAGTCACGACAGCACCCGGCTATAAAGAAGCGTTTAAAACTTATGCTGAAGGTGGCTGGACCTCATTAGGCGGAGACCCTGACTTTGGCGGCATGGGCATGCCTAAAATGTTGACCGCATTTCATGAAGAAATGTTATGTTCGGCTGATATTTCATTTTCACTTTACCCAGGCTTAACTGCTGGCGCTGGCTTGTCGTTAGCAAAACATGGTAGTGAAGCATTAAAGAATCGCTATTTAACCCGTATTTATGCCGGCGACTGGTGTGCAAGCATGTGCTTAACTGAAGCTCATGCCGGCACTGATCTAGGCATGATCAGAACGAAAGCGGTACCACAAGCTGATGACAGTTATTTAGTGTCAGGGACAAAAATATTTATTACCGCCGGTGAGCATGATCTGACAGAGAATATTATCCATTTAGTGTTAGCTAAATTACCTGATGCGCCCGCTGGACCTCGTGGAATTTCATTATTCTTGGTACCAAAATTCAATGTTAATGATGATGAGTCCATCGGTGAACAAAACAATGTCAGCTGTGGTTCTATCGAACATAAAATGGGTATTCATGCTTCAGCTACTTGTGTGATGAATTTTGATGGTGCTAAAGGTTATTTAGTTGGTGAGCTCAATAAAGGCTTAGCTTGCATGTTTACTATGATGAACTTTGAGCGAGTTGGTGTAGGTATCCAAGGTTTAGGTGCAGCAGAACGCTCGTATCAAAATGCTTTAGAATATGCCAAAGATAGAATTCAAGGGCGTTCTTTATCTGGTGTTAAGTCACCTGATGCCCAAGCTGATTCGTTATTAGTACATGGTGATGTTCGTCGCATGTTGTTAAACATGAAGGCGTTAAATGAAGGTTCACGTGCCTTATCAACTTATACGGCTATGCAATTAGACATTGCGACTTATGGTTCGGGTGAAGCGCAAGTCAAAGCGGATCAACTTGTTGCTATAATGACTCCGATTGCTAAAGCGTTTTTTACTGATCTTGGCTTTGAAAATACCGTTGCTGGTCAACAAGTTTTCGGTGGTCATGGTTACGTCAGAGAATGGGGACAAGAGCAGTTAGTGCGAGATACCCGTATTGCACAAATTTATGAAGGCACTAACGGTATTCAAGCGATGGATTTGTTAGCCCGTAAAGTGGCCGGTAGTAAAGGCAAATTTGTGGCAGTCTTTCTTGAAGAAGTACGTGACTATATGCAAGCGGATAAAGTTGATGCTATGCAAGAGTTTACTCAACCTTTGGCTAAGGCCACAGATGAACTTGAAGAATTAACGCAATACTTGTTAACCGCAGCACAGACTTCGCCAGAAGAACTGGGTTGTGCGGCCAATGACTATTTACACATATTTGGTTATACGGCGATGGCTTATGTTTGGGCTAGAATGGCAGAAGTTTCACTGGCTGCTAGCGATGATAAAACTTTCCATGAAAGTAAAGTCCGTACCGCTCGTTACTACTTTGCCCGATTATTACCCCGTACTCAGTCGTTGATCGCCTCAGCGAAGTCTGGCCAAAGTGCGATGTTTGATATCGCTGAAGAGCTTTTTTAAAGACCCGCTTTAATCGCCATTAAATACCTAATTTAAAAGCCAATTCAATCACCTTGAATTGGCTTTTAATTTTTAATGGCTTAGATCAACCATCCGTAGTTCAAATCCGCATCAGTAATGTGAGACAATAAGCGACTTTATAGCTATTTGGGATATCTATCATGTAAGATATTCAGTAGCATTTAGTGAGTGAATTAACTATTGATCAGTCTGCACAAAATATCACTGAAGAGTTCACTGATAAAATGATAAGACACTTCACAGCGAATGCTCGACTTTCATAGCCCATTCATTATATTAAGTAAGCACTTAGAAACTGATTGGCATGGCTAGGTTTATGCCTAGGTTCATGGCTAGGTTCATGGGTAAGTTATAGGTGTTTGGTAGATATCAAATTTTAAACACACAGGATTAGGGAGAAACCAGTGCATATTTTTAGTGTTTTACTCATCATAATGCTAGCAGCATGTAGCAGTAAACAAGATGAAGTTGTTGTGAGTAAACCGGTATGCGATTTAGCCTATTCGTCTTATCAAGCCACCGTTACCGGCTACTGCCAAGAAGCGGCTGCTGACCTACCAGAGTCATTAGACATTATTAATAAAAGTATAACGATTAAACCGTTAGATGAAATTTCTGAGGTATTTTGGTTTAACAAAAAAATGAAATACTCGTTAATAAAGCAAGAGGCGAGTGCACCCTTGATTTTTATTATTGCCGGTACTGGAGCGAGCTACGATAGTGTGAAAATGCTCAGCCTGCAAAAAAGTTTTTTTCAACAGGGTTATCATGTCATCTCATTGTCATCGCCCACCTTTGCTAATTTTATTGTTAACTCACCTAACACCCAATATATGCCGGGTGATTTAGCGCATGACGCAGAATATTTATATCAGGTGATGAATTTAGTTTGGGCACAAGTTCAAGCTCAAGACGCCGTAGAGGCATTGTCATTTTCTCTTACGGGTTACAGCTTAGGTGGCGCGCACTCAGCATTCATAGCGCTACTTGATGAAGAAAAACAGGCGTTTAACTTTGAAAAAGTGCTTCTGATTAACCCACCGGTTAGTTTATATAACTCAGTCAGTATTTTAGATAATTATTTTGATCTAGGTGAAAATCGACCCGCGGCGGTTGCTATGTTTGATGATATTTTTTCCCGCTTTTCTATTGCTTACTCAGCACAACGGTCTTCAAAATTTGATCAAGGCTCAATATTCAGTTTATTTAAAAATGTTGCCTTAACTGAAGCCGAATTAAAACTGTTAATTGGCGCCTCGTTTAGAATAGCGTCATCAGATATGATATTTGCCATCGATGTTAGTTTTAACACGGGCGCAATCACCTATAAAAACCACAGGATAAGCAAGCTTGAGAGTTTAACGCATTCACTGCAACGTGCCAGTGATATCACCTTTGGTGATTATTTTGACCGTGCCATGTTACCCAGAGCCCAGCGCGAAGATGCCAGCATCACCAAAGCCGATTTGATCGAACGTTACAGCTTACATGCCATTGAAGATTATTTAACCGCATCTGATAAAATTTATTTGGTCACCAATCAAGACGATATTATTTTACAGGCGGGTGAGGTGGAGTATTTACAGAGCATTTTTACCGATAGGGCAAAAATTTTCCCTCGTGGTGGACACTGTGGCAACCTAGATAGACTCAGTTTTGTTGAGCACCTACAGACCACGTTCCAAGGAGGGCTAAATTAATGTCAATGCTTGCCAATAAGTGTTCTAAGTTATTCGCTATCGCCCTGTGTTTTTTATTGTTAGCCTGCTCCTCACAGCCAAAATTAGAGAGTACGGCCATAACACCGATCATTGCGATACCAGATAATCTGGCAGAACTTGGTGTGATGAGTGCTTATTCCGACCCTTGGGAGGGGTTTAATCGTCGTATGTATTATTTTAATGCTAAAGCCGATGAATACGTTTTATTACCCATAGTGACGGGCTATAAGAAAATCACCCCTGATGTTGTTGAAACTGGGCTGAGTAATTTTTTCAATAATATGGCTGAAATATCAACGTTTATCAATTCGTTATTGCAGTTTAAATTATCAGTGGCGGGCGAAACATTAGGTCGTTTTGCTGTTAATACCAGCTTAGGTTTAGCAGGGTTAATCGACGTTGCAACACCTATGGGCTTAGCCGCGCAAGATGAAGACTTTGGTCAAACACTAGGATTTTGGGGCGTTAAGGCCGGACCATATCTCGTTTTACCTCTGTTGGGCCCCTCGTCACTGCGTGATGCCACCGGTCTTGTTTTTGATGGTTTAGCAGATCAACAAGTGATGGATGAGCTGGGGATGAAATCTGAAGAGGAACTTTATCTTTCATTACTGAACAGTATTGATGCTAGAGCCAGATTACCTTTTCGCTACTACGGCTCGGGTTCAGCATTTGAATATGACTACTTTAAATTACTTTATAAGAAGTATCGTGAAATTCAAGTGGCTCGTTAAACCAGTTTACATAAACTGCAGTGACCAAAGTCAGCTGAATCTGCCCAGTGTTAGGTATCTTAATGTAGCTTAGCGATAACAATTAATGGTAGGTTTAGCTATTTTATTAATTACAGGTATAATCACGCCTGGTAAATTTTATAGGAATGTCTTTTGTTAGCAGTTATTCGTGTCATATTGATGACTTTTTCTTTAGTTATCATCTGTATTTGTTCAATTTTATTCTGTTTGATTAGGCCATTTCATCGCGACAATGTTCATCATACAGCTAATTATCTTGGCAAAGTTGCAAAAATTTTAGGTTTAGAGGTTGAGGTTAGAATACCAGAGTCGACAAAAAATATGGGCCCTGTTGTCTATATTTGTAATCATCAAAATAGCTATGATATTTTCACCGTCAGTAATGCTGTTCAACCCGCAACGGTTAGTGTTGGCAAAAAAAGTTTAAAATGGATCCCCTTTTTTGGTCAAATGTATTGGCTAACGGGTAATATTTTAATTGATAGAAAAAATAAAAATAAAGCCATGAATACTATCGATACTACCGCTAGAAAAATTCGTGAAAAAAAGCTGTCTGTTTGGTTATTTCCAGAAGGCACACGCAGTTATGGCCGTGGTTTATTACCTTTTAAATCAGGCGCATTTCGCACGGCGGCAAAAGCTAATGTACCTATCATTCCTGTTTGTGCAAGCAACACTCATAAAACCATAGACTTAAATCGTTGGGATAACGGTAAAATGATTATCGAATTTTTACCACCGGTATATTTATCTAGCGAAGATAAAGATAAAATTCGCAACATAACCAATAAAACCCGCAGTGACATGCTAGCGAAAATTGAACAATTGAATATTGAAACAGACCGTCAGCTACCACAAGTAGATGACCAAAATTCGCCAGATAAGCAAACAAGTGAGATAAAATAATGATTGATGAAGCATTGCAACAATGGCAAGAACATACCGAGCAATTGATCGCTACACTAGTTGAAGATGGCACAAATGAAGAAGTTCACCATACAATTGAACATCATTTTTCTAGTGGAGACTTTGATATTCTAGAAAAAGCGGCGATTACAGCATTTAAAAGCGGCTTTGAAATTGAAGAGCCAGAAGAGGCCGAATTAGAAAACGGAGATAAAGTCTTTGCTTTCGATATTGTGACCGAACAAGCTTTAGATTTTGATATTATTTTTGATGAAACAAAAACGATGTTCGAATTAGCAAAAAAATGTAACGTAGATTATGATGGCTGGGGTACCTACTTCGAAGAATAAGCCAGTAACTATCAGCAGGAAGGATCAGCAGGGAAGGATCAACAAGGAACGAGCTACAAGTAGAAATAAGTAACTCACGATAAAAAGGTTATCCAATGGAATGGTTAAATACTTTATTACGACCTGAAATTTTAGCGCTATTAATTGCAATTGTAGCGATTGTTGCTGTGTTTGTAGTTGCCACACGCAAGGCGCATCATCGGCATCAAGAGCGCATAGAGAATATTAAAAACGGCTTTAATCCTGATTAATAAAAAACGCAAAGTGTGACACTTTGCGTTTTTTTATCACTGATATTTATGGCCAATAAGGCTTTATTAACGATAACGCTAGCCATTTTGTAAAGTGAATTTTATCAAAGCGCATTAAGCTAATACCGGTTGTTTTGTTAATTCAAAGGCATTACGTTGACTTAATAGTGAAAACGCTGCCGGGACAAAGATAAAGGATAACAGTGTGGTTAACACCGTACCACCGGCAACCGCGACAGCAAAAGGTGGCCAGAAGCCACCACCTGCAAGAATTAAAGGCAGAAAGCCACCAACAGTAGTTATGGTCGTTGAACTAATATGACGGGCGCAACTTTGTACGCAGCGAATAATAGCTGCACGGTCACCTTGTATCGCTTGCTCATCCATTTTTAATTCAGCTATGATCACAATAGCCGCATTAATAGCCAGCCCCATTAACCCTAATAAAGCAATGATGACGGTAAAGCCAAAGGGATAATCAAAAATATAAACGCTCAGTAAGCCTAAGCCAATGGATTGAAATGCCGATAAAAATATAATCGCACTGAGTCTAAAAGAATTAAACGACAGCACCACAACTGTAAGTAGCAGGGTTAATATCAAGCCAACACTGGCCATGAGTTTACCCACCGCTTTATTGCGCTCTGCCGATTCACCGCCGAATTCTATTTGATAACCATTAGGTAATTGGTAGTCAGCCTTAGCCATACTTTCTTTAATTCGGTTAAGTACGATAGACGGTAAAACGTCTGCGCGAATATAGCCCTCAATAACATTCACTCGTACGCCATTGCGATGCGGAATGGCGCCGCGACTGGGTTTAATCTCTAAATCTGCGATGGCAGTTAAGGCAATGGCCTGCTTTGAGCTGGGATTAATAATGTTAATGTTGGCTAATGCCGCTAAGTCATCTCGTTGTTCGTTACCAATTCTAACCCTGACAGGAATTGATTCTGTTGCCTCAATAACCGAGCCGTTGGTTTGACCTGACAGTGTGGTATTAAGTTGCTTGGCGACCTGTACTAACGACAAGCCAGCTAAGTTAGCTTTTGCTTCGTCAATATTAACCCAAACTTTTGGCGTGCCAGGTTGTAGTGTTGAACGGCTATGGGTAATGTCTTGGGTTGCTGACATAAAAGCGCGAATATCATCACCAATTGTTTTTAAACGATCAAGATTTGGGCCAAAAATACGCAATTCTACCGGTGCGTTAAAGGGCGGGCCTTGTTCAAGTTTTCTGACTAATATTTGCGCTTCAGGCAACATATCATCAAGTGTTTGTTGAATTTGGGGAATTAAACGATTCGCTGCCGAAAAATTTGTTGCGGTTACCATACCTTGGCCATAATACTGCGCACCATCTTTGGTTGGCATTAAATTATAGTAAAAAGAAGGCGCATTTTTACCGATAAACCAGCGCACCGATTCAATGCCATCGAGTGCTTCAAGGTAGTTGGTAAGTACTTTACTAACCCGCTCAGTATTGATTATGCTGCTTTGTGCGGGTAAAAAAAGTTCAACCTGAAACATGTCACGATCTGAGGAGGGGAAAAATTGCTCTTGCAGCTGTTTAGCGGCAATAAAACCTAATAAAGGCAAACAAACTACCAAGGTGATCACCAGTTTTCTGTGTAGTAGTGACCAGTTAAGCAAGCGCACAAAGCCACGATTTAGCGCCGGTAAACTAATCCCACTTTGATACCAACGAGTCGAATTTTTATGCCTGTGTCGGCTAATAAAACGAGCTGATAAGCCAGCAACAATGGTGTGAGATATAATATAAGAGCCGACTAAAGAAAATATAACACTAAGCGCAATACCGCCAACAAACTCACCGGCAGGCCCTGGCATAAGCACAATCGGCATAAAGGCTAAAATGGTGGTTAATGTTGAACCCAGCAAAGGTAACCATAAGTGATTGACCGCATTGGCTATCGCGTCAAGTCTACGTTGGCCCTTTTCGATATTGGTTTTTACGGTATCAGCCATCACAATGGCATTGTCCACCATAATTCCCAAAGCAACCACTAAACCCGTTACCGACATCTGATGTATGGGGAGGCCATAAAAATTCATCACGGATAAGGTAAACAACACGGTTAATGGCAGCGATAAGGTGACAATCAAAGCGGCTTGCCAGCCTAAGGTAATCAGTAATACTGCGGCAATAATGGCAAATCCTAGTGCGATATTGCCGACTAAGTCGCTTAAACGCGCTTCGGTATAGCTGCTTTGATCGAATATCACCTCCAAAGTGACATTATTAGGTAGCGTTTGTGTAAATGAGGTTAACGCTTTTTGCACCGATGCACTCCATTGGTCGATACGCAAGTTTGGCAACATGCGGGTAGCAACAACTACCGCTTGTTGATTGTTGACCATGGCTATTTCGGTTGGCGGGTAATTGACTGTTTTTCGAATATCAGCAATGTCTCCCAAGCGTACTAAGTTGCCATTATCATCAGCTTTTATTGAGATGTTACTAATTCGGTCGGTGTCCTGTAATGCACCAACCAACTCTATTTGCATTTGATTGAATGCGTTGGTGAGTTTTCCTGCCGATACTTTAGCATCAGCATTAAGAATTTTTTCTGAAATATCATTGATTGAAAGGTTTAATTGGCTGCTAATAACGGGGTCCACCTCGACCAGTACTTCCTCTGAGCCTTGGCCGAATATAGTGACTAAATCTGTACCATGAACCAGTTTTAGCTGATTTTGTAATTCATTAGCATAGCGACCTAAAATAGCAATGTTGGGTGTCTCGCTGCCTTGCCAATTTAGGGCAATTATTTGCGTGTAAGCATAACCTCTGTCGTCTTCTAGTACCGGCGTTAGTGTGCCGTTTGGCAAACTTGGGCTGAGATCGTTCAGTAAATCTCTAACCCGTGACCATATTGGCTTGGGATCGGTAATTTCATCTTGTAATTGCACTTGGACAATTGAAATACCCGCACGAGAATTTGACGTGAGTAGGTTTATTTCTGGTAGTTTTCTAAGGCTTTGTTCTATTTTCTCGCTGATCAGTACTTCAACTCGCTCAGCACTAGCACCCGGTAATTGCGTAATAACGCTAGCGATTCTATTGGTTATTCTTGGATCTTCGGTACGGGGTAAATTGCTTAACGCCCCTAAACCCGCCACCAATAAAAGCGTGATCATCAAGGACATTAAACGACCATTTTTGACAAATGAACGTATCATAAAATTTGCCCTGTGCTAGCCACTCGCTTGATAGCTTCGCTGGCCCGTTTCACTATTTGTCTTGGCACATAGCGATGCACACCACTAGCAATGACTTCGTGTGTCACTAAGGGTAAACCCGTAATATAGGCGGCATCTAGTGTGGCGTATTTTACCTCAACCGTAGTCGCTGTTATGGTCAATAAATCATGGGCGGTTGCCGTGACCTGATAAACATTCCATTGGCCACGAATACCGTCAGTTAAAGCCGACAAAGGTAGCCAGAAACCGGCTTGTTCAACACCTTGTTCAATATTGACTTGTGCTAACTGGCCATTATAAAAAGTTAATGTTTGCTTAAGGCCAAGGCGCAGTTCAATGGTGCGGCTAACCTGATGCACCTGTTTACCAATAGCTAATATTTGTCCGGAGAGCGTTTGTTTATTTAAGGTAACAGAGAGCGTTTGCCCTACCACCAATTGGCTTGCTACTTTAACAGGTACGCCAACAGATACTTCGTGAGCAGCCTGTTGGATCAGGTTAAATGCGTTTTGATTGGGGCTGAAGTTTTCTCCTTCGGCTACGGTACGGCTGCTGATCACTGCCGCGAAAGGAGCATGGAGTTTCGCGTGTGATATTTGATATTCAATACTGGCTATATTTGCTTGTTGACGGGAAATATCAGCATTGATGATTGTTTTTTCAGCTTCAAGCTCATCTACTGCTTGTTTAGAACTATAACCTTTAGTCCTTAAATTATTGATACGAGATAAATTTAGACGATTGAGTTCGGCCCGTGCACGAAATTGCTCAATGGTGGCCACTATTGCTTGGCGTTGAATGGTGAGGAGTTCAGTATCAAATTCTGCCAATAATTGGCCTTTACTAACAAGGTCTCCACTATCAACATAAACTTTAGCAACCTTACCGGCATATTCAAAACTTAATGACGTGAGCTGTTTACTGACCACTTTGCCAATATAGGCGCGTTCAATGTTGTAAGACATACTGGGTGATATGGTGCGAATGTCGGCGCTTTGGTGGTAATTAGCACTTTGTTTGTTTGCTTGTGTCGTTGTTGGCTTAGTTTTTTGACTAGGTTCTTGAGTAGGCTCAGAGCAAGCACTGAGTAAGGCGAAGGAAAGAACTAAGCCATAAACGCGAAAAAACCTTGTAGTACGCTGATCTATTAACACGGAATGCACCTTAAACGTATAACATATAAACTAGACCGAACAGTCTAGTTTAGTCAAACTAGACTGTCTAGTCTAATTTGAGGTATGTTATGTGATATCACAATAGTTTTTAACCGCCACTGAAACCAATATCTTGAGAGGGCCTGCGCATAACAAGATCACAAGTTTAATGGAACTGTTATAATAGTGAATCGAACTGTAGGCGTTTTATGTAATTTTCATTACTGAGTCGTGAGCTAGTGAGCTAAGTATAAAGTAAATGTATAAAGTGAATGTATAAAGTTAACGTATAAAGTTAATATGGGTGATAGGGGTGTATGGCAAATATTCGAAGTAAAAGTGAAAGTAAAAGAAAACAAATTCTTGATGCTGCGACTATGCTGTTTACTGAGCAAGGCTATAGCTCAACTAGTATGGCTGAAATTGCCCAAGATGCTGGGGTTTCAAAACAAACTGTCTATAGCCATTTTGGTAATAAAGATGAATTGTTTGCCGCGTCAATAAAGCAAAAGTGTGATTCATATCATATGACTGAAATTGGCCTAGATACCGCCAATGAGCCGGCAGAAATTTTATTTGTTTTGGCGAAGCGTTTTTTGGCTATGCTGACCTCAAAGGAAGCACTGGCCATTCATAAGATTTGTGCTTATGAGTCAAAATCATACCCCCAGTTGTCAGAGCTATTTTATCAAGAAGGTCCAGAACGTATTGTTAATGACGTGGCAATACTGATGGCCGATTTCGACAGCAAGCAACAATTAGCTATTCCAACCCCTAAATTTGCGGCACTACAGTTTTTAAATATGGTGAAAGGAGAATGTTGGATGCGTGTGGAATTTAATACCAAAAAACAACTATCTGAAGCAGAAATTAATCGCTATTTAACATCGAGTATTGCCATGTTCACTAAGGGCTATTCGCTTTAGTTTTTAACGACTACTGTTAAATTTATCGTATAGGTATTTACATGGCTAATAGTACTGGCAAAGTCAGTAGCGAAAGTAAGTCGGGAAAGCCAGTAGTGAAAGTAAGTAGGTGAAAATAATAGTGTTTATCAAAAAAGAAAGCGAACCTAGAGTGAGTTCGCTTTCTTTGTCGTTCTGCGTTTGTTTGGGCTAGTAAGTTGTTTCTAACAGATTCTTGCTATAACTGGAGTTAACCGGCTTTTCAGTCGCATCGTCAAGCAGCTCTCTAGGCATATAATTTTCATCATGCTTTGCTAATACTTCGCTCGCTTCAATGACATTACCATTGACTAAAATACCATTAGCGACAATACCTTGTCCTTCACGAAACAAGTCAGGCAAAATACCGTCATAGCTTACCGTAACGGTTGGATCAGTCTCAGAGAAGCTAATCGGCATTCTCATATCAGCGAGTTTAAAGCTTACTTTTAAGCTTTCGCTATTACGATGCACACTGCCTGGCACCACTAAACCACCAATACGTAAGCGTTGGCCGTTAATGGCTTTAAGACCGGTATCTTGTTTGCCATTATATATTTCAGAAGGTTTATAGAATAAATCAATATTTTGACTTAACGCGTACAAAACAAGCCCGGCAACAACGCCTAAGCCGATGATTATTGACGTGACTATCGTTAATCGCTTCTTACGACGGGGATTCATACGGTTACCTCTTAAGTTTTATGACTGATGTCAGCACGGGGTTGTGTGTTTTGTAGCTCGGCCGCTTGACGTAATTTTGCTTCGCGTTTTTGACGCTGGGCTATTTGTTGCTTAATTTTTTTATGATCCGTGATACTCGAAAACACTAATAAGGCTAAAGCCAACATACTAACGCCATAGGATAACCAGACATAAAATCCATAGCCGCCCATAGCGATAAAAGCACTGAAACTATCAAACTGCATGCGCTTTCTCCTCAGTAGCCACTAATTCACGTACCCAAGGGCGCATACTGTTACGATTGAGTATTTCGCTGCGAAAACGTAAGCAGATTAACGCTGTGACTAAAAAAGCAAAACCAATAAAACAAACCAAAAATGGCCAAAACATATCTGCAGTCATCGAAGGTTGGCCTAGCTTACTCACGGTTGCCCCTTGATGCAGGGTGTTCCACCACTCGACAGAATATTTAATAATCGGTAAATTAATCACTCCCACTAAGGCAAGAATACCGGCTGCTTTGCCTGCTAAATTTTTATCTTCAAAAGCATTATGTAAAGCAATAACGCCCAAGTATAAAAATAATAATATCAGCTCAGATGTCAGTCGGGCATCCCAAATCCACCACGTACCCCACATAGGCTTGCCCCAGGCCGCACCGGTAATGAGGGCGATAAAAGTAAAAGTCGCGCCGATAGGTGCCATGGCAGCCGCTGTGGCATCAGCAAGTCTTAATTGCCACACTAAGCTAGATAACGCCGCAATGGCCATGCCTAAGTATATACCCATAGACAACATCGCCGCAGGTACATGTAAATAGAAAATTCTAAAGGTATCACCTTGTTGATAATCAGCAGGGGCAAATAGTAAGGCCCAAGTAATACCAATAGCTAAAAAAACAAAGGCTAGGCGCGCGCACCAAGGTAATATTTTACCCGCAAAATGATAGCTAATCTCAGGATTTGCGTAAGGGTGAAGCCACTTCCACATCATATTAATTTGTACTCACTTTCAGCGCTGCACTTACAGCAAATGGGGCCAAGGTTAACGAGGCAAAAAATATTGCCGCGATTATAGCAAGTTGTCCGTTATAAGGTAAGTTCATTGCCGCAGTATCGATTGCGCTAGTGGCAAAAATAAGTACGGGAATGTACAGCGGCAGTACCAACAAGCTGAGTAATACCCCACCTTTTTTAATGCCAACGGTTAAAGCAACGCCAATAGCGCCAAGCAAGCTCAATACCGGCGTGCCCAGCAATAGTGTTAGCATGAGCGCACCATAACTGTGCTCATTTAAATGCAGTAATACCGCGAGCAGTGGCGCAATAAGTATTAATGGTAAGCCAGTAAGCAACCAATGTGCAACAATTTTAGCCAGCACTAATATAAATATTGGCTGCGGACTTAATAGCATTTGTTCTAGTG
This sequence comes from Colwellia sp. MB3u-4, assembly GCF_014077065.1. Classification (NCBI taxonomy): domain Bacteria; kingdom Pseudomonadati; phylum Pseudomonadota; class Gammaproteobacteria; order Alteromonadales; family Colwelliaceae; genus Colwellia; species Colwellia sp. MB3u-4. Next base: position 217,599 of record NZ_JACGVE010000068.1, read on the forward strand.
AGCCGTCTGCGTAATCAGACTTAAATAATCTGTCCAGTGATAGCAAAGTGGCGAGTAAAGCCGCAACCCAAATAATGCCTGGGGCAATGCGTGATAACGTTGTACTTTCTGGGCCAACGCCTAACGGAAATAGCGTGACGACAATAACAAAGAACAATAAAGGATTAATAATGTCGTCGCGATGACGAAAAGCGATCATCAGATCTCTTTTAACAATTAAGCCAAAGGCCGCGCGGTAAGAAACTTGTGTCATAAATGATGACCCTAATAAAAACGATAAGCTAAAGTGACTTTCTTTACTCGCTCTGCGGGTAAAGAGAGATCTTGATGAGTGGTTAATATCACACAGCCACCGTTGTCAGCATGTTGTAAAAATAATTGTTCTAATTTTTCCACGCCTAACTTATCAATAGCGGTGAAGGGTTCATCTAAAATCCAAATTTTAGCTTGGCTTTGCCATAAGCGAGCTAAAGATATTCGACGGTGCTGTCCTGCACTTAAGTGAGCAGCTAGCGCATCCTCAAAGCCAAGTAAGTTAACTTCTGCTAATGTCGCCTCGGCTGTTTCAGTATTTAGGCCATGTAAAGCCAGATTAAACTCGAGATTTTCTTGTGCGGTCATCTCGTCTTTAACACCGGGTAAGTGACCTAAATAAAGTAAATCTTGATGGAATGCTTCACGGTGTTGCGTAATACTTTCATCTTGAAAATAAACCGTACCTTCATAGGGTTGAGAAAGCCCAGAAAGAATACGCAACAAACTGGTTTTTCCAGCACCATTTGGCCCTTCAACTTGCACAATATCGCCTGCGGTAATGTTAATATCAAGCGTTTCAAACAACAGGCGGTCGCCACGTATACAAGCTAATTTACTAGCACTTAGTAAGCTATTGGTGTTCGGCGTAAATACTGTGTTTTCGCTGTGTAATCTGGACAAACTTTTTCACTTAATTGTTACGTGTAGGCATGGGGTCATGGCACTATTGAGATGATAATAACCTAATTAACCGACTAGCTTTTGATTTATGTCATTAGGTTGTAATGCGTGTTTCAGGTTTTATTATAATTGCTGCAAACACATTGCAGGCTACTATATCGTTCAATAAAGCTGAGTAACAGTTTTTCCGCACCGCTTTGTTAATAAGGCTATTTAATTTTTAATAAGTGATCAATTTATTGCTCCAATTCGTATAATAGCGGATACAATACATAGCACATTATCATCAGCACGGATAATTCCTTTGCTGAGATAATTACGATAATATGTCGGCAGAAATAGCCTTAAGAAGGAAGCTCATGAAAAATTTATTGTTGATTAGCATTATTGCTTTAACAAGCTTTACCGTTAAAGCGCAGGCCGAAGTCGATATCACTAAAAACATTAACATCGACCCTTCAGCACAATGTTTAGCATTTATGCAACACAGTGAAAAAAAATTGCATGCTAAAGAATTGCTTGATCTTTGTCAGTTAACGGCGGGTAAGGCAATGTTAATTGTCAATACGGCTAGTCATTGTGGTTTTACTCCACAATTTACAGCGCTCGAAGCTTTGCATAAAGAATACCAAGAGCAAGGATTAGTGGTTATTGGCTTTCCTTCAGATGACTTTTTTCAAGAAGAAGATGACGAAAAAGATACCGCTGATATCTGTTTTGTAAACTATGGCGTAACTTTTACTATGTTATCGCCTGTGCATGTATATGGCAGTGAGGCCCATCCTATTTTTAAAGCATTAGCGGAAAAAACCACTGCACCTAAATGGAATTTTTATAAGTATTTAGTTAGTGCGGATGGTAAAACGGTTAAGCACTTCAACAGCCGCGTAAAGCCTGATTCAGACATTTTTATCAATGCCATTAACGAAATATTATAGAGAGAATTATGTCAAGATATGCAGGCCAAAGTAAAAAAATTCATGATTGCACGACAAAAACGGGCGTATTATTAACTAATTTAGGCACACCCGATAGCCCAACACCAAAGGCACTTAGGCGTTATTTGGGCGAGTTTTTATCTGATCCACGAGTAGTGGAAATTCCTCGCTTGATTTGGTTTGTGATTTTACATGGCATTATTCTTCGAGTGCGGCCAAAGAAATCAGCTAAGTTATATGAAACGGTTTGGACTGAGGAAGGTTCGCCTTTGTTAGTGATTAGTAAGCAACAAAAAGCCAAAGTGGAGAAAGTACTCACAGCAAAGTATGGCGATAACGTAATGGTTGATGTGGCTATGCGTTATGGTAATCCATCGATTGGTGATGCTTTAGAAAATTTTCAAAAAAACGGTGTTAACAATATTATTGTTCTCCCTTTGTATCCACAATATGCGGGTCCAACTATAGGGGCAACCTTTGATGCTGTGTTCAATAAAATTAAAAAATGGCGCTGGATCCCCAGTATCCATTTTCAAAGTGGTTATCACGACAAACCTTTATACATTAAAGCATTAGCGGCCAGCATTAATAACTATATAGCTGAACATGGTAAGCCAGATAAGTTAGTTTTTTCTTATCATGGTATGCCAAAGTATTTTTTAGAGCAGGGCGACCCATACTATTGTTTTAGTCATAAAACCACCCGTTTAGTGGTTGAAGAGCTTGGCTTAAGTAAAGATGATTATGTTATGACCTTTCAATCGCGTTTTGGTAAAGCCGAGTGGCTTAAACCTTATACAGATGAAACCTTGGCAAAACTTGCTGAAGATGGCAATAAGCATGTAGCGATTATTAGCCCGGCATTTAGTGCCGACTGTTTAGAAACTTTAGAAGAATTAGTACACGAAAACAAAGACGTATTTATTGATGCGGGAGGTGAAAAATATCATTATATTCCCGCACTAAATGATGATGATGCCCACATTGACGTTATGCTTGAATTAATAGAACCACATATTAATTAAGTACTCTGCTTCAAAGGCTATAGATAACAAGCCTTATCTTGCTAGCATCATATGGCTTGGTTATTGCTCAGCTAGGCAGCTGTGCTTAAGTAGTTTTTTCTATTGAACTTAACTATTGAATTTAGCTATTGAACTTAAATAGTTGTCGTTTACTTTTCGGCAATTATTTAAATTCTTGTTTATCTTCGTCATTAAAATAAATAATCGATTATTCTGAGGTGGCTTAAGCCGTCTATGCTCGCGTTATCTCCAATCCCAATAATTAATTAATATCGCTGGTCAATATGCGCTTGCATTATTCTACTCGCTTGCACCCATTTCATTATGTTATTACTTAGCTGTGCTGGTTAAAATACACTACGGCTGTTGTGCTCTCAATAACACACGTTAGCTATTGCTAAATCCATCGGCAAGGATTTACTCATGCTGTGAAGCGATCTGTGAAGCGATCTGTGAAGTGATCTGTGAAGCGATCTGTAAAGCGATCTATGAAGCCATGGATAGCGAGTAACGGCCATGTAAGAATTAATCGTGTATCTTGCCTACATAGATGTAGGGACTTATGTTTAGTTTCGAGCAACAACCATGTGCTATTGACTATATCTGCTCATTTATAAGTGCTGATTTACTTATTTCAATGGCCAGAGCTCGTCAGGTTATAAGTTGTATTAATTAGGTTTTTCAAGCGATAAAAACAAAAAAACGAAACATAAGTTTCGTTTTTTATTTAAGCACTAGTTAATACTAAAGCTTATTATGCACTGTAGACTAAGATGCAACTACGTTTTCAGCTTCAGGACCTTTTTGGCCTTGTTTTACGCTGAAAGTTACCGATTGACCATCAGTCAATGTACGGAAACCGTCGCCAGAGATTGCACTAAAATGAACAAAAACGTCAGCGCCGTTTTCTTGCTCTATGAAACCAAATCCTTTAGATTCGTTAAAAAATTTTACTTTACCAGTTACTGTATCAGACATACCAACATTTCTCGCAGGTCAAAAATTAAAGTTTAGCCAAAATGGCCATATACGGAGTAAATGCCCTCTATCTAAAATGTAGATAGAGAAAGGTTTCCAGTAACACATATTAAAGCGTCTAGGCTGATCATAGGTCTTTTGACCAATGGAGCTCTCCTTATCCCGAAACGCAAAAACTCAACGCGAATACATATTAACACATTAGAATTAAGGAATCTCTAAATAATACCAAGATTATTTTACTTTTTTAGCCCAAAAAAAAGCCAGCTAAGAGGCTGGCTTTTATGCTTTATTTTGAATCAGTGATTAAATTTCTGCAATTTGGACTTTCTGGTCAACCATTTTGGCCAGGGTAGACTCAGCATCAGCTAACTTTGCTTTTTCTTTATTGATCACAGCTTCGGGTGCTTTGCTAACAAAACTTTCATTGTTTAACTTAGCACGAACACGGTCTGCGTCTTTTGATAACTTATCAATGGCTTTGTCTAAACGAGCTAATTCAGCGTCTTTATCGATTAAACCTGCCATAGGTATTAATATTGATAAGTCACCAACAACGGCGGTGGCAGACGCTGGACCTTTATCGTCGTCAGACAATAAGGTAATGCTCTCTAATTTTGCTAAGGCACTGATAAATTGCTTATTTTCATTCAGACGACGTTGGTCATCAGCATTAACATGTTTCAGTAGTACCGGTAATGGCTTACTTGGCGTGATATCCATTTCACCCCGAATATTACGAATGGCAACGACAAACTGTTTAACCCACTCTAAATCATCAATGGCGGTTTGGTCACATTGGCTTTGGTCAAACTGTGGAAAGCTTTGTATCATAATGCTATCGCCAGTTTTTTCAAAGTTAGTTAAGGGTACAACGCGCTGCCAAATAGTTTCAGTGATAAATGGCATAATAGGGTGCATTAAACGCAGTAAGCTTTCTAAAACATTAACTAAGGTATGACGAGTGCCACGTTGCTGTGCTTCGCTGCCTTTAAATAATATGGGTTTCGTTAATTCTAAATACCAGTCACAAAATTGATGCCAAGTAAATTCGTATAATGCTTGTGAAGCCAAGTCAAAACGAAAAGCATCAAAGGCTTCATGTACAGTTTTAACTGTTTGTTGTAATTGGCCGATAATCCAACGGTCAGCCAGTGAAAACTCCATTGCAGCACTCGGTTTTTCTGGTGTAGAGCGGCCGCAATCAAATTCTTCAGTATTCATCAGTACATAACGGCTAGCATTCCATAGCTTGTTGGTAAAGTTACGGTAACCCTCAAGACGTTTCATATCCCAGCTAATATCACGGCCAGTGGTTGCCACAGACGTCAAGGTAAAGCGTAAAGCATCAGTACCGTGAGCTTCTATGCCGTTAGGAAATTCTTTTTTGGTCAACTTTTCAATTTTAGCGGCCATTTTAGGCTGCATCATATTACCGGTACGTTTTTGTAGTAAGTCTTCAAGTGAAACGCCATCGATCATGTCTAGGGGATCAATAACATTGCCTTTTGATTTACTCATTTTATCGCCATTTTCATCACGAATAAGGCCGGTCATGTAGATTTTTTTAAACGGTATTTGGGCTTTACCCTTTTCATCTTTGTTGAAATGCATGGTCATCATGATCATACGAGCAACCCAGAAGAAAATAATATCAAAACCAGTAACTAAAACATCAGTAGGATGGAAAGTTTTTAAATCTTCGGTTTCTTTTGGCCAACCTAGGGTTGAGAAAGTCCATAAAGCTGATGAGAACCAGGTATCAAGTACATCATCATCTTGATTTAGTTTCATGTCATCGCCAATCGGGTTATTAGCACGTACTTCTGCTTCTGTACGACCGACATAAACTTTGCCATTTTCATCATACCAAGCCGGAATTCGATGTCCCCACCAAAGTTGGCGTGAAATACACCAGTCTTGAATGTTGTTCATCCAAGCAAAGTACATGTTTTCATATTGCTTAGGGACAAACTCTATTTGGCCATCTTTTACCGCGTCAACGGCAGGGCCCACAAGTTTTTCTACACGTACGTACCACTGGTCGGTAAGTAAGGGCTCAATAATAACGCCAGATCTATCACCGTAAGGGGCAACTAAATCATGTTCTTTTACTTCAACTAACAAACCTAATTCGTCAAACTTAGCTACGATAGCTTTACGGGCGACAAAACGGTCCATACCGGCAAATTCAGCAGGTAATTGTGCATCATATACGTCACACACTTCACCTTTAGTATCATAAACTTCAGCAGTGGCTAATACCGCGGCGTCTTTATCAAAAATATTGATTTGTGGTAATTGATGACGCTTACCGACTTCATTATCATTGAAGTCATGGGCTGGAGTGATTTTTACGCAACCTGTGCCTTTGTCCATATCGGCATGGTCATCACCAACAATGGGAATTAAACGATTAACTAAGGGTAATAAAACCTCTTGACCAATTAAATCTTTATAACGAGGATCTTCTGGGTTTACCGCAATACCGGTATCGCCCAACATAGTTTCAGGTCGTGTGGTGGCAACCACTAAATAATCAAGACCTTCTGCTGTTTTTGCTCCATTAGCTAACGGGTAGCGTAAATGCCACATGTGGCCTTTTTTGTCTTTATTTTCGACTTCTAAATCAGAGATTGCCGTGTGGAATTTTGGATCCCAATTAACGAGGCGTTTACCGCGATAAATTAAGTTGTCTTCATATAAGCGAACAAAGACTTCTTGCACAGCTTCAGACATGCCTTCATCCATGGTGAAGCGTTCACGAGACCAGTCAATAGAGTTGCCTAAACGGCGCATTTGCTTACCGATAGTGCCGCCAGATTCTTCTTTCCATTGCCAGATTTTATCAATGAAGGCTTCGCGGCCATAGTCATGACGGGTTTTGTCTTCTTCTGCGGCAATTTTACGCTCAACCACCATTTGTGTTGCAATACCGGCATGGTCACAGCCTGTTTGCCATAAGGTATTTTTACCTTGCATGCGCTGATAACGAATTAAGGTATCCATAATGGTTTGCTGAAAAGCATGGCCCATATGCAAACTACCCGTCACATTGGGTGGTGGAATGGCAATGCTGTAGCTATCGCCTTCACCTGTCGGGCTAAAGTAACCTTGTTCTTCCCAACTTTTATAAAGGGATTGTTCAATATCAGCGGGGGTAAATGTTTTTTCCATCAGAGTTTCCGTCAGAAGAATTTTAACTTGTTGTATCGATAGTTTGCGGTGCGCTTGCCACTTGGTGAGCGACCTGAAAACCCCATTGACGACAAGTTCGAAAACGATCTCGAGCTTGTTGTTTAAGTGTTTCATCACGGGGTACAAAATCTATCAAATGCGAAAATTGGTGAGCAAAGTTAGGCACCTTGCTGGTTAAATTGATTAAAACCGCACGCCGGTTTGTTGGGGGCTGCCAGCTAATTTCCACGGCAGCACCTTGTTTTGGACCTTCACCAATTAAATTATGTGGTACAAAACTTGTTGGATCAAAGGCCCATAACATTTCATCAATATCATGAGCACTTTGTTGATCTTGAGTATAAATAAATACTCGCTGATTTTGCCGGTAAAAGTGAGCTGCTTGCAGGCAGGCATAATGCAGGTGCAGCTGTGCTTCAGTGACACCTACAATACTACTTTGTTCTTCAATACTGTAGAACATTGCTTGGGTTAGCATGACTTTATTCCGGCTATAAATTCAGTGAAAACTATTCGCCTTGCTCAGCGCCAGAACGATTTAATAAGAACTGCGTTAGCATGCTTACCGGTCGGCCAGTTGAACCTTTGTTTTTACCACCGCGCCATGCCGTACCGGCAATGTCTAAATGCGCCCAATTATATTTTTTGGTAAAGCGTGATAAGAAACAGGCGGCAGTGATTGCGCCGGCTTCTTTACCACCTAAATTGGTAAAATCAGCAAATGGGCTTTCAAGTTGATCTTGATAGTCGTCCCATAAAGGCATGCGCCATGCTCTGTCACCACTTTGCTCAGAAGCGTTTAATAACTCATGCGCGAGTGGATTATGACTACTGAATAAGGCGGTTGCATGAGCACCTAAAGCCACAACACAAGCGCCTGTTAAGGTGGCAACATCAATAACCAGTTCGGGATCAAAGCGCTCAATATAGGTCAAGGCATCACATAAAACTAAACGGCCTTCAGCATCTGTGTTTAATACTTCAACGGTTTGACCCGACATAGTGGTTAAGATGTCGCCTGGGCGATAAGCGTTACTGCTTGGCATGTTTTCACAACCCGCTAAAACACCAATCACGTTGATCGGTAGAGCAAGTTCTGCCAGTGCATGCATAGCACCTAAAACACCGGCTGCACCGCCCATATCATATTTCATTTCATCCATGCCTGCGCCTGGTTTTAATGAAATACCACCACTGTCAAAGGTCAAACCTTTACCGACTAACACTAGCGGCTTTGAATCATCACCAGCGCCATCATATTTAATAATGCTCATCAGTGACTCATTAACCGAACCACGACCTACGGCCAAATATGAGCCCATGCCCAATTCAGCCATTTCCTCTTCGTTAACTATTTTAGTACTGACATTGTCATAGTTGCTATCCAGCATTTGAGCTTGTTCAGCCAAGTAGGCAGGATTACAAATATTAGGTGGCATGTTCGCCACGTTTTTACAGCTTGTTATACCTTTTGCAATAGCCAATGCATGGTTAATAGCACGTTCACCAATCGGTAACTCACGGCGAGTGGGGACGTTAAATACTATTTTACGTAAAGGGCGGCGAGGCTCTTCTTTACGGGTTTTCAAACTGTTAAAGCTGTAGAGGCAATCTTGTGTTGCTTCAATCGCTTGACGTACTTTCCAGTAGGTATCGCGGCCTTTAACATGTAATTCAGACAAAAAGCACACTGCTTCCATTGAACCGGTTTCATTTAAGGTACTGATCGTTTTGCTGATAATTTGGCGATACTGACGTTCGTCTAACTCACGTTCTTTACCACAGCCCACTAATAATACGCGTTCACTAAGAATATTTGGCACATGATGTAATAACAACATTTGCCCTGATTTTCCCTCTAGATCGCCACGGCGTAATAGATTGCTAATATAGCCTTCACTAATTTCATCTAGTTGTTCTGCGATAGCTGACAAACGACGAGGTTCGAAAACACCGACAACAATACAGGCGCTACGTTGTTTTTCCGGACTGCCACTCTTTACACTGAACTCCATGATGTCTCCTAATTTGACTCAAATGCGTATATTTTATTGAAAATATACTATTTATCTTGCTAAAAACAGTAAATAATCGCTAAGCTTGCTTTTAAATGTATTCGGCTAAAGGCTATAATTATAGCCGTATTGCACAGCGTTACCTAGCAAGCTTAAATTTAGTTTAATGCTAAAAATAACAAGTTTACTGAAAAAATGGCTGTATGTCAGAAAAAACTAAGTTTTTATAGGATCACTTTGTGATTATATTTCGTTATTTGCTCAAAGAAGTTGCCAAAACCCAACTTGCGGTATTTCTTGTCATTATGACAATATTTATCAGCAATAAATTCGTTCGTGTGCTTGATGATGCTTCAGAAGGTGGCATTCCAGGTCATTTAGTGATGACATTTATTGGTCTCAAAATTCCTGATCTTGCCGGCATGATTTTACCCTTAAGTTTTTTTCTTGGGGTTTTATTGGCTTATGGTCGTATTTACGCTGAAAATGAAATGACGGTATTGCATGCCTGTGGTGTCAGTGAGTGGTATGTGGTGCGCGTTACCTTAATTCTAGGTTTTGTTACCGCGATTATTACAGGCATATTTACGCTTTATTTGTCGCCCATGGCAGCAGAGTATGAACATCAAGTTAAAGATCAAATTGCGTCTGATTCAGGTTTAAGTTCTTTGATTGCTGGACGTTTTCAAACTACAGGTAATAAAAAAGCAGTCATCTTTATTCATGATAAAAATCGTAATGACAATACTTTTGAAAAGGTTTTTGTTGCGCAGTTGCCTAATGAAAGTACACCAAACGCTAGTGTTATCGACTCTAGCCTAGTTTATGCCGCAACCGGCCAAGTTGTTGAAGAAGAAACTGGCTCGCAGCGTTTAATACTATCAGCCGGTACCCGTTATCAAAATGACATCAAAAATAAAGAGTTTCGACAAGTTTCCTTTGATAAATATTATATTCAAATTCAAGATCAAAAGGTGGCCCACAAACGCCGCAAGCTCAGCGCAATACCAACCGCGGAGCTTTATCAAGCACAAACGCCAGAAACAAGTGCAGAAAGCCAATGGCGGATCGCCTTTCCATTGGCTTGTATCATTATGACCTTGGTGGCCGTGCCATTAAGCGTTGTCAATCCGCGCCAAGGTAAATTTGGTAAAATGCTACCGGCATTGTTACTGTTTTTAAGTTACTTTTTATTACTAACCGCGATTCGTTCAGGGATAGAAAGAGGCTCAGTGCCACAATATATTGGTTTGTGGCCAGTGCACTTTACGGTGCTGGTATTAGGCTTAAGTTTATTGGTTAAAGGCCGAAAAGGTGGTAGGAAATTTAAAGTGAAGAACGCTAAAAATAAGGTTGCTGCTTAATGCGTATTTTAGATATGTACATAGGTCGCGTTATTACCTCTACAACTTTCACCACCTTAGCGGTATTTGTCAGTTTGAGCAGCATTATTAAATTTGTTGAGCAAATGAAGTCAGTTGGCAGAGGTAATTATGATTTGGCCCACGCTGCGCTTTACGTGCTTTATGCTATTCCACAAGACGTCTCGTTATTTTTTCCTATGTCTGCATTAATCGGTGGCTTAATTGGCATGGGGATGATGGCAAGCAGTAGTGAACTTATTGTCATGCAGGCGGCAGGGCTTTCACGTCTTGATATTATTAAATCAGTAATGAAATCAGCATTGTTATTGATCATTGTTAGTATGGCGATTGGTGAATGGCTAGCACCTCAAGGCGAAGCCGCAGCTCGACAAGTGCGAGCTCAAGCCATTTCGGGTGGGAGTTTAATTTCATCAAGCGGCGGCACGTGGGCAAAAGATGGTGACTACTTTGTTCATATAGGTGAAGTACAAGATAAGGGTTCCCTAAAAAACATCCAAATATATCGCTTTAACGAGCAGCTTAAGCTGTCGAGTTGGGTATCAGCAGCTAGCGCCGTTTATCAAAAAAATGCTTGGCAATTACGTGACGTTGTTGAAACCAAAATCGGCGCAACAGAAATTAGTAAAGAAAGCCAAGCCGTGATGTCTTGGCGTTCAACATTAACACCCGATAAACTAGGTGTTGTAACCGTTAAGCCTGAGTCATTATCACTAAGGGGCTTAAGTGATTACTTAGAGTACCTTGAGGCCAACAAACAAGATCAAAGTCGATATTTGCTAGCTTTTTGGCGAAAAATAGCACAGCCCTTTACTTTGGCTGTCATGTTATTGGTGGCACTATCTTTTATTTTTGGTCCATTACGTTCAGTATCTATGGGGGCAAGAATTATGATGGGCGTGGCCACGGGAATTTTATTCTTTATTGTCAATGAAGTGCTAGGATCACTCAGTTTGGTTTACCAGCTACCCGCTGTTTTTGGTGCTTTTATGCCTAGTCTGATTTTTGTCAGTATTGCTTTGTATTTAATGAACAGACGCGCAAGTTAGCAAGATCAAACCCAACAAAGGCTTTGAAAGCTTAGGTTGGCCACCAGAGGTGAAAGCGTTACTGCATTCACCTCGGTTTTTATATTAGTTACAGCCTCAAAATAGTTATAGCCTGCCCCGATTTGCCTCAAGCGTTAAAAGTACCACTTCAGTATCAGTTAAACGGTCTTGTAGACTCAATTTATCTTTTCTATCAAGCAAGAGCGTAAAATTGCCCAAACCTAATAATGTTGGCAATAAGCGTTTTAAAGCGGTGGTTTTAGTGATTAAGCTACCATCTTGATTTTGAACTTTTAAACGCCACGCCTTCATACCTAAAGTTTGGCCGCTTTTAGACCAAAACCAGATAAAGAAAAATGCCACCCAGCTCAGCTTCCAAAGTTCATTGGGCCACAGCAACCAATAAGTATTTGTGATGGTATCGCTTAAGTGCTGATAACCTTGCAAATCAAAAATGCCAAAATGAATCATTAATGAAATAATTAAAAAAGAAGCTGCACCAGCGCTCATGTAAACAGCGATTGTAATTAAAGCATCATACAACCATGAAGCCAAACGACGTCGAAAGCCTGCACGAGGAAAAGGTGAGTTAGAAGTTAAAGACATAGCCACATCAATAGAAAAATTTGTACTAGTTTAACAAAAGGCCTATAAAAGTATAAGTAAGAGAGCGACATTTTTAATTTCCAGACAGAACTTAAACAAAAACAGATGAAATATTAAGTGCTTAGAATATAAAACAGGAGCTTTAATAATAACCACTATTTGTACCCAATAGCGGGTTGGAACTGACGATAGCAGACAACTGGATATTAGTTGCAACCCAAGGACAGTGATATAGTGAGTACTTAAAAAATTTACACCAAGCTTTGTATCTGGCCGTTACAAAAGTTGATCAGAGAAATTTTGGAGTTTTACTCACATCTAAAAGCAAAGCGATTAGTGTTGAAACAGCTCTTGAATATCATATAAACTTTATTCGCTAGAGCAAAACTAAAGCGGTGGCGGTAAATCTAGCGCATTGCACAAGACCACAGTTAAGCGAAAATCTATTTAACAAAATTTACCGAGCCGCAGGTATCAAGCATACTTTTTTTGATAATATCTTCGAGACCAGAATTTGGTTGGAAAAACAGCTAAAATTGGTACAGATTGTAGCTTGATGAACAAATAATCAGCACTTAAGTAATAATGAAAGAAAAACTATTGCTAACAGGATTATTTTTCGTATAATGCTGTTGTCTTCAATAAGGCTTTATATTATTGAAGTTATAGAAAAGAAATGCCAGCGTGATGAAATTGGTATACATGGGGGATTCAAAATCCCCTGTCGAAAGACGTGTCGGTTCGAGTCCGACCGCTGGTACCATTCTTCCCTTTTCTTAAAGGGCTATAACACAAACAACCGACAATAAATGTCGGTTTTTTTGTGCCTAAAATTTGATGAAATTACGCTGTATTTTAGTGTTTTCTTGTCTTACCACTTTATCAAAACTAAATGTTCCATGCGTTGAGCTTGCCTTAAACAGCATTTTAGCTTTTGCCTCGTTACAATTGGATTGTCAATTTCATAAATAGTAGTTCATCACTTGTTAGCGAAAATCTTTACCTCTTAATGAGTAAACCTATCCTAGCCGTTAAGCTTTTCTTTGTAAGCCTGCTTAGGAAAGTAAATGATAAAGTAAAATATTAGCTTTCCTGTTGAGCATTGCAGTAAACAAAGGCCAGATTTTCTCGCAGTATAATATGGCATTTATAAAACGCATTCTGTTTATAAAAAATGCTAGGTGACTCTCAGTAGCATAGTTGTAACCTAGCGTTTTTCCACGATGTATTTCTTATTCATAGCTCACAACTATAAGGTGCTGTTATAGCGCTAAGTAATTTATTTGCTAACGGCTGTCTCATTTGAACATTATTACTGAGACCATAAAAAATGAATTCTTACAATGGTGATACTGAAAAGTTAGTGTGAACAATATGCAAGGTGCTTTTACCAAGTTAAAAGCAATACCTATATAGAGGTAATGAGTTGAACCTAATTTTATAGACTTATGGCAGTATAGCTTTAAGATAATTAAGCCAAGCATAGACGAGCCATAAATCTAATAAAAATGAACCGAAGTGACGCATTCAAATGAGTTTGCTTGGAAATACCATTTTATTGCCAAAAATCTACCAGGTGTAAATGTACTCCCTATCAATGCAATCATGTTTCCTAGTATTCAACAGTTAATAAACTAAACTTCTATCTAGCAACATGAGTTTAACGATACTGTATACATCTGTAGGGTTTTAATACCGATGTGAGTCCCTGTCATTGAATGGACTATATATAGGAGTAGAGTTTTATCTTTTTAAGAGATTAATATAGTGGTTTGGAACTTTTTGTTGGTTAAAACAAGATAAATTGATAAAAAATATATCTATAAAGATAAAGTCATCCTAAAGAACTCTTTAATTAAGTTGATAACTATATATGTTATCGATTAAAAAATAACAATAACGTTGCTTTAATAGTCAGTCACAGCAGGGGTTGCTTAATTAAAAGGCAAACAGTCATTTAATCGCAATTTAATTGATATTAGGTGTTGACGTGAAGCCAGAAATCTCTAAAATGCGCTCCAGTTCTAAGGGGTAACCCCAAAGAGCTGTTTTAATAAGTTATCTTATTCAGTTCAAGCTGATTTGGTTAACTTAACGTGATAAAACGAGTTGTTTGAAAGTTAAAAAAACTTTTAAAATAAAACGAAATAA
>NZ_JACGVE010000069.1:0-43663 GCF_014077065.1 Colwellia sp. MB3u-4
AAAACCTTCAGTATTCATAAATGCTTCATTCCAGATAAAACCTTCATTCCAGATAAAACCTTCATTCCAAATAAAGCCTTCTTCCCAAACTTCAAACTCGAAGCCTTGAATGTAGTAGTTACCATCGGCGTCTTGACGAGCAGCGCCTGTATAGTGTTGCTCACCACTTAAATCAGCTACGATATCCATGCCATTGTTAGCGCAAGCTTGTAGTGTTGATTCTACGGCTTTAATAGCATTAACACTGCCTGAGCCTTGATAAAAAGGACTATAAGCAAGTGTACCGTCTGGTGATTGTGCCATGCTAGTACTGCCTAATAGTCGACATTTAACATCGTTAGCACTTAGGTTAGGGTTATTTTGTAGCATTAAAGCGACTATGCCGGTTACCACACCCGAAGACTGTGAAGTACCTGACATCATGTAGCGATCTTTAGCCATTAAGTACTGTGGAAATTTAATGGCAGTTTGCATTGTTGAATTACCTAAACTAAACATATGGCCACCTGGGGCCACTAAGTCAGGTTTGATAAAAGCGTCATGCGTTGGACCCTGAGATGAAAATGACAACATTTTATCATCACTAGTATCTAAGGTATTGTTATCGCTGATGCCACCAACACTTATGACATAAGGTACGTTAGCAGGAACGCCAACTGTCATGGCACTAGGGCCAGTATTACCCACAGATGTTACTACTACTATGTCTTTTTCCCATAACGCCATAACCGCTTGGTTAAGTGGATCTTGCCAATAACTTGAACGGGGCTGCGCACCGAATGACAAGTTAACAACACGAATATTTAACGCTTCGTGATTATCGGCAATATATTGTAAGCCACGAATAGCATCAGCATATGTACTGTGACCGTCTGGATGTATAGCTTTTACCACCACTAAGTTAGCATCAGGTGCTACACCTTGATAATGACTAGTCATTTGACCATGCTCAACCGCACGATCGCTGTTAGCAATAATGCTAGTTACGTGAGTACCATGAATATTTTCATCGGTCATTTTATGAGGCGAAACTTCAGTGCCGTTTATAGCGTCGTATGCTGCTTTGATTCTAGATCGGTTCGAAGTATTGCGGTTTAATGCTTTGTGAGCACCCCAAAGGCCACTGTCGACTACGGCTACAGTAACGTTTTTACCGGTAATACCCATATTGTGTAATGCATCTGCACCAATAATATTGACGTAATAGGTGTTGCTGTCACCATCAATACTTTGAGTTTCGTAACCTTTTGCAAGTTGACGGTCACAATTTTCAGCGAAACTCACATCCATCGAAAAATCGTTGTGCATGTAACTATCAGTACCATTATTTGTAAAAGCTAATTCAACCGTCGCATCTTCATAAGCCTCTAAAAATGCAGTGGCAGGAATATCCGCGGCATTAAGTACTAACTCGCCATTTTGATCTGCTATTACGCTAACAAATACAGGAAGACCATTGATTTTAAGTGTACGTATATTGCCTAATCCTGCAGGCCAATTAAAGGTCATTTTATTGAAATTTACTTTTTGGTCTTTGGCATTATAAATATTCCAGCGGATTTTGTTAGCTGACATTTCAACGACATGGCTGCCGTAAACTTTACAGTTATCAAGTGCACTGGCGGTAAAAACTGCTTCGTTTTTAATGATGGTAATAACGCCTTCAAATAATTTTAAAGTCGCTAACTCGGTATCACTTACGCTTACAGCAAGTCCGTTTATTAAGGACAATTCGTGAGTGATAAGTCCACCTACATCACCAATAATTTTCTTAACACTTAAAATATCATTACCTTGAATGATCACTTCGTTGTGGCGATCAACCACGGGATCTAATAAACTTTTAGCACTGTGTGCGGAGAAAGGTATTGCTGAAATGCTTAACATTCCAACTAACAGCATGGCACTCTTATGAATATATTTTAGCTTCATATGTCATTTTCCTAAATATCTATATCTTTTACCTATTATCAATATTATTGCAAATTTCGAGCCATAAACCAAGTAACTGATTTTAAGTGCTTTAATTTGATTTGAAATAAATGACATGTTTGAATTGAAGTTAGTGAAGGTAAATGTTGAATGTTTACGGTAATGATTTACAGTCATTTATTTCAAGTAAGAGGTGGTTTATTGTTTTTGTTATTTAAATCATGTTGCTAGTAAAATAAGATCCGCATCACATCGGGTGAAAATATCTGATGAAATTTTAAATACACTTATAGCCGCTATAATTATAAAATTCACGAAGTATGTAAGTTGATGAAATAATTAATATCAAAATATTTTAAATTTAGTTTTTAAAAATAGTTTTCAACTATGTTGGAATAAACACCTCACGTCATCCGTTATCTCAGTGTCATTAACATAAATATAAACAGACATTAGAGGAAGTGAACATGACTACATTAAATAAAATTGCACAAGTATTGGTATTAAGTGGCATGAGTTGTTGGGTCAGTATTACGCAAGCTGCTGATTTTGAAATTAGCCAAAGCACCAACATAAATCAACAAACTCAGGCATCTCAGCAAGTTGACTCATCTGATAGTTCTACACAATCAGACACTTCAGCTCAGAGCGATACGCAAGTTAAGACGAATAGTGAAGACGAGAACACAGTAGAGAGCGCAGCAGAGAACACAGCAGAGTCTACACCAAGTGAATCAACAGCACAGCCGTCAAATAACACAGCGAATGTTGGTACAGCGCAAGCCTTTGATAACAATAGTCAGTTAATCACTCGTTTATCAAATGACGCTGGTAAAAACATCAATGTCACTTCAGCTACAGCAGCAACCTTGGCTCAGTCACTTACCCAAGTGACAAGCGCAGAGTTTCCAGCATTAGCTGAAAGTAATACACCTGAAAACTCTGCAACAGTGCCTGAAGTAGGGTCTGAAGCAGCTATGCCGAGTGAAACCATGCCAGCGCCTGAAAATGTTGCTTTGAATCCTACACTTGATAGTGCAACGTCTTTTGTTAACACTTCACAAGTAACGCAGCAACTCGTTTTGCAGCCTTCTCAGCAACCCACTCTACAGCCTTCTGAGCAATTATCTTTGCAAGAAATGGCTAATGTTGAAAATATCAGCACATTGGATACTGCATTGAACTTGAGCCAGTCACTTACCCAAGTGACAAGCGCAGAGTTTCCAGCGCTAGCAGAAAGTGCTGCACCAGAAGAGCCTGAAGTAGGGTCTGAAGCAGCTATGCCAGCACCTGAAAATGTTGCCTTGAACCCTACGCTTGATAGCGCAACGTCTTTTGCTAACACTTCGCAAATAACTCAGCAACTTTCCCTACAAGAAATAGCTAATGTTCAAAACATCACTGCATTAGATGCGGCAGCACAAACCTCGCAAGCGCTTGAGCAAACGATTAATGCCAATGTTGAAGATGCAATCACCTCAAGTACGCAAAGTGCCATCAGTGAAAACCTTAATACGCAAATTACTAGTGCGGTTACTGAGCAAATTAACACTGAGTTGGCGGCTGCAACCGCTGCTGAAGTGGTTAGTACCTTAACAAGCGATTTAGCGTTAGCTTGGTAATTGTTGCCATGTTGAATGTGCCAGTAGCCCTGGCACTTTTTTTATTTGAGGTAGTTAAGATGAAATATATATTAAGTGGTTTAAGCTGTGTTTTAAGTCTACATTTAATGGCGGCAACATCAGAGCCTATGACGGTTAATGGCGAAGTTTCTTTAGGTCTAATTAGTAATTCAGCACTGAGTGTTGATGAGCTTGATGAGGTTTCTTCACAAGGTGACAGTGGCCTGCAAAAAACAGCAGCAGTTACTGGTTTGTGGAAAGTTAATGATAAAGCGAAAATAAGCGCGGCATATCGTTATAATGAAAAAGACTATAATGAGTTTGATGCCTTTGACTTAACCTTACATCAAGTGAGTCTTGATGCTAGTTATCAATGGCGTAAAAAAGATTTAGGCCTGCGTTATGATGGGGCTAAGGCCCAATTAGCCGGCGATAGCTTTTTAACCTTTCACCAAGCCAGTATTTACCTAGGCACTTTTCTGCAACCACAAACATTTTTACGTACCAGTGCAAAAATTAAAAGTAAAAAATTTGCTGTGATCACTAGTCGTAATGCCGACGCTTTTGGTGCCAGTGCTGAGCTGTTCCACTTTCTTAACGACGGTGACACTATGTTTATGCTCGGCGTGAGTGCGGATAAGGAAACGGCTACAAACCCTGAGTTTAATTATAATGGTTATGGGCTGAGCACTAAGCTTTCGCAAAAGTTTGAATTATTTGGTTTAGCGCAAAAAGCCGCGATAGGCTGGCGTTTTGAATCGAAAGATTATCAAGCCTATGGTAATGAGGATATGGACAGTCAGCTTGAGTCAAAGGCAGATGAACATAGAAACATTTTTCACGCGCAATGGCAGTTAGACTTCAATAAACACCTCGCGTTGGTCAGTAACCTTGAATATGGCGATTACCGTTCACAACTTGATAGCCAAACGTACAGCCAAACCCTCTCTTCATTGTCTATTAAAGCGCAATTTTAAGGTCTAAAGATTGCGCCCACACCATAAATAGGGTCCTTACCTTTAGGGCCCAAATCTATCGCTAAATCATTGAGTTTATCTAATAAATCCTGCTTATTCTTACCATAAGTTAGCGCTAAACAGGCTAAGGTTGCTGTAACATATGGGGCAGCAATCGATGTACCTGACTCCCTACCCACACGTTGGCCACTTTGCGCTGTGAGTACATTTACCCCTAACGCTGAGTAATCAACATAGTCACCTCTATTTGACCAACGATACGGTTGTTGATGTTTGTCTATCGCACTGACCGCGATAACCTCTTGATAAGCCGCAGGATACATAGGCGGAGCTGCCGGCCCTTCATTACCCGCCGCGGCGATAACGATTGCACCTTTGGCGATAGCGGCGCTTAGTACGCTATGCAAAATTTGATTGTCCGGCCCCGCTAAACTCATATTAATCACGGGCACGTTTTGTTCTAACAGCCAGTTCACGCCAGCGATGATAGCTGACAGCGTCGCGCCCTGGGCATAGTCTGACTGCTGATAAAATACTTGCGCGGAATATATTTTACCTTGTGGTAACAGTGGCACCAGTTGTGTGGACTTGCCAACCAATAAACTGGCGATCACGGTACCGTGTTGCAACGAGGCAGCTAAATCATCAGGTAAAAAAGATTTCGCGGTAATATCAGCGTGTTTAAAGGCCTTATGTTTGGTATCAATTGCGCTATCAACCAGGCCCACTTTTACCGCTAATTCGCAAGCCGGATTAACGCGGCTTAGTGGCGTTACTTTTTCATTGTCGATGTGATGACGGCTTAAATTTTCATCTACCCGCTGACTTGTTTGACTTTGTGTTTGATAAATATGGTTTCTAGCTAAACTTAGCGCGGCTTGTGTTGAGAGTATCTGGCTTAACGCTTGCTTTGAGTCTAAAGCTTCGGGCACATTAAAACGCAGCAATGCCATACCCAAACTAGCATAACGCGACTCGGTAATAATCAGCGCTCCATGCTCAATTAAGCGTTTTTTACTGCTATCGTCGGTCAATAGTAGCCATTGTCGCTGAACAGCTCGAAAGCCACCTTCTACTTCGACATCAAGCCAAAGGTTTTTACCTGCGCTGGTGGTTATCGCTAAAGTGGCAGGTAAAGTGTTAAGTGGCTCAGTGCTAACCTTGTTAATGTCGGGTAAGTGACTTAATTCAAAAGGGGCTAGTAGCGGCGGTCTATCGAGTTGTCGAGTAATATCGCGGGCGGTACGCTCTATGGTATTAATTTGTCCTAAAACACCGCCTGTGGGCAATTGTTGGGCAGATGATAAGGTACTAAAAACAGCAATAAATATGGCGGTAAAAGCTAAGGTTTTCATGTTAATCTTGAGCCTCAAAAATAAGCGTGTAGTTAATAAAACGTTTCAACTGAAAATAAATTTCCTTTGATGGAATAAAATTTTTTTACATACGTCTTCTTAGTAGAGAGGAGTAAAAAACATGCATAATACCATTGAAAATATACTACCAATGCTAAGACGCTTTGCCTACTCATTAACCGGTAATGCCGCAGATGCTGACGATTTAGTGCAAATTACGCTAGAAAAAATACTGAAAAAAGGTGTGCCTGATGAAGTAGATGTCAACAAATGGGCTTTTAAGGTTTGTCGAAATGTCTGGATTGACGAATATCGTGCGCGCAAAGTCAGGCAGAATGCAGTGCTTAAACCTGAACTGCAAGAACCACAAAGCGTGAATGAACAGCAAGCATTCGACAGCAAAGAAATGCTCGCACAAGTTAATGTCGCGATGAATACTTTACCCGACGAACAACGCGCTATTTTGTCTTTAGTGGCGGTACAGGGTATGTCATATAAAGAAGTGGCGTCGTCAATGGAAATCCCTGTTGGTACTGTGATGAGTCGATTATCAAGAGCGCGCTGCGCATTATTAGATATGATAAAACCTGATAGGTTAGGAGCAGACGCATGAAAATCAGCGATGAAATGTTAAGTGCTTTTATAGATGCTGAACTTAGCGAAGCAGCCATGGAAGAGATTCGCTGTGCGCTGGAAAGCGATGACGATTTAGTGATGCGTTTAGCGGATTTAGCACAAGCGGATCACTGGGTGGCAGAAAATGCTGCTGTGATTGATAGCACACCGATGGCAGATAATTTATTGCCATTAGCGCAAAGCATCGATAAAAAAATAGCGCAAGGAAAAACGGCTGAGTCAGCGGCTGACTCAGCGAAAAATGTCGTGAGTTTATCCGCTTGGAAAAACTTCAATAAAAGCCTACAAAAGCCTTATGCATTGGCCGCTGGTGTTGCCATGTTATTTGGCGTAGGCACGGTAACCTTAATGCAGTCTCAACAAGCACCGACAGTGCTTACTGCGGGTATAACACAAGTATTAGATCAGCAGCGAAGTGGCGAAATATCATCAATAGCGCAAGGCGATAAGATCACGGCTAACTTAAGTTTTACTAACCGTGCCGGTGATTACTGTCGCCAGTTTCAGCACGATAGCGAGCAAACGGCGAGTGTTAATATTGCCTGTAAAGAGAATGGCCAATGGCAGTTAAAAATTACCGAAAAAGTAAAGCTTACTGAAAACACTCAAAATTACCGCGCCGCGTCTAACCAAGCGCAACTGGATAGCGCTATAGACGCGATGATCAATGGACCGGCTATGGACAGCGCTCAAGAACAACGAGCCATCGCAAATAACTGGCAAACTGAGCAACAATAATCGAGGTTAAAATGAAAAAACTTATTACATTTATATTGATGACTTTATTAGTAACGGCTTGCGCATCTAAGCCTGAATACCGCCCAGCAAGCAAAGGCTCAGTCGGCTATAGCGAGCAAAAAATAACGGAAGACAGGTTTCGCGTGCAGTTTAAAAGTGTCTCTAATAGTGTTGCAGATGCCGCGGATTATGCCCTGTTAAGAGCAGCTGAACTGACTCAAGCGCAAGGCTATGATTGGTTTGTGATCACCAGTAAAGAAACCTTTGTAGAGTCTGAAAAAGTTCAGCCAGCTTCCTCGATAGATTTATCGCATCAGCAGCGGGTTGAACGTCGTTGTGGACTATTAACTTGTGAAACTTACCGACGTCCAAGCAGTGAAGTCGGGGTTGCCTTTAGTGGTACTAATACGCATAGCCGCAAAGAAGTGCATAGTATTTTAGAAATTCGTCTGGGCAAAGGTGTTATGAGCAACGAGTCAAGTTACAGCGCTGCCGATGTGCTTGAAAATTTATCTAATAAACTTGTTACTAACGCTAATTAATTCATCTGGTGTCATTAGTTCAAGTAGCAGTAAAGAGCACTTACTTTACTACTAAAATTATAAAAGGCCTATTTAGGCCTTTTTTGTATTTGGCAAACAGTAAGGAATAGCTATCTTGTTAATGCCAAAATTTACATGAGTTAAAACGCTACGTTAAAGTGGATAAGGTATTTTGTAAAATGCGCTTTCATTATCAAATATTTATTGGTCGAGCTACACTTGATATATGCTTATTAACAAGCGAATAAAAAGTTGTCAACAAACGGTTAGTAAAAATAGTTTAACTCATTAAGTATTAACTATTTACCCTTGAAGCAGGCATTAAATATGAACAGTAAATTGGCGCCACATTTTGAAAAAATTCAATCTAGCTTTTGGTTCGTACCAAGTTCAATGATGTTTTTTTCACTGATATTGGCTGCGGGCACCATCTATTTGGATGCTACTCACCCGCAGGATAAGCCAAATATAGTGTCGTTTTTATATGCTACTGACGTAAACGCTGTACGTTCCTTATTAGGCACGATAGCAGGCGCTATGATCACTGTTACCAGCATTGCATTTTCAATCACCATAGTTTCATTGACGTTAGCTTCTTCACAATTTGGTCCGCGTTTAATGCGCAACTTTATGATGGATAAAGGCACACAATTTGTCTTGGGGAGTTTTATAGCCACATTTTTATTTTGTATTACGGTATTTTGCGCCATAAGTTTTAAAGCGCCTTATGCCTTCCAGCCTGGAATAACACTAGCCGTTGCTATAACAATGACCTGTTTTAGTGTCTGGATCTTAATTTATTTTATTCACCATGTTGCACAATCAATTCAAGCCGACGTTGTTATTGATGGCGTATATTGTGAGTTAGAGCAAACTATAGCTAAGCTATTTCCAAAAATATCCAAACAAGATCTTATTCGTGAAGACTCCTTGTCAGTTCAAGAAAATATAGGCTCGTGCCAGTTTGAAGTTTCAGCACCTTTCAGTGCATACCTGCAACTTATCGATAAAGAGAGTTTACTTGATCTGGCAAATAAATCGCAATGTACGATTCAATTGCACTTTTCAGCGGGTGACTTTATTGTTGAAAACGCAATCATCGCCACGGTTTTTTCGAAAGGTGAGGTTGAACAAGGTATTAGCGAAGCTATTATCAAGCATACAGTTCATGGTGCCTATAGAACGCCTATTCAGGATCCAGAGTTTGCTGTACATCAATTAGTTGAAATTGCCTTAAGAGCGCTGTCACCAGGCATTAATGACCCATATACGGCGATAACTTGCATTGATAAACTCAGTTCAGTGTTGTGTAGTTTAGCCGATAAAGTTTTTCCACAGACCCATATTTTTGTTGATGGTGTGCCGCGATTAGTGTGTAAAGCGTTAACTTTTACAGATATCGCTACAGCGGCTTTTGATCAAATAAGGCAGGAGTGTGAAACAAACCTTGCGGTTACGATCAAGATGCTAGACTCCTTACATGTTCTCGCGATTCAAGCTAAAACAGCAGAGCATAAAAACTTTGTACGAATGCAGACCGCAATGATTGAGCAACAACAAGTTAAACAATCACTGAGTGATAGTGACAGAGTTGTGCTATTAAGAAGAATCGAAAAAATTATCCGGCATACTGAAGTCGTCTGATTTTAATCTCAGTATTAGCAAATATTTGACAGAGCTGTCTGGGTAACATTAGATAGACAATAGTAAATACCCCTCCACACCGAAATCACTGTCGATGCAAAGGAATATTAGCTTAGGAGATTAGTATAAAGTTATGCTAAATCGAAACGGTCAGCGTTCATCACCTTGGTCCATGCGGCAACAAAGTCGTGGACAAATTTTTCTTTATTATCGTCCTGTGCATAAACTTCACTATAAGCACGAAGAATCGAGTTCGAGCCAAAGATAAGATCAACGCGCGTGGCTGTCCATTTGACCTTATCTGTTTTACGTTCACGAATTTCATATAAATTATCGTCAACGGGCTGCCATTTATAATCCATATTCGTTAAGTTAACAAAATAATCGTTCGACAACACACCTTCACGCTCGGTAAATACACCATGCTTGCTACCACCGAAATTAGTGCCAAGCATACGCATGCCACCAATAAGTACGGTCATTTCATGAGCAGCTAAACCCATTAACTGTGTGCGGTCTAGCATCAGCTCTTCAGCGCTAACACTATAGTCAGCTTTGAGCCAATTACGATAAGCGTCATGCAGAGGCTCAAGTACTTTGAATGACTCTACATCGGTCATCTCGTCAGTTGCATCACCACGTCCAGGGGCAAATGGTACTGTAATATCAACGCCAGCCGCTTTTGCTGATTGCTCAATACCGAGATTACCTGCGAGGACAATAACATCAGCAATACTGACGCCACTTTCGTTTGCAATAGTTTCTAATGTAGCGAGCACTTTAGCTAAGCGTGTAGGCTCGTTTCCTTGCCAGTTATTTTGTGGTGCTAGGCGAATACGAGCACCGTTAGCACCACCGCGCTTGTCAGAGTCACGGAAAGTTCTAGCGCTGTCCCATGCTGTGGCAACCATTTCGCTGACAGTTAAATCACTAGCCGCTATTTTTTCCTTAACGGCATCAACATCATAACCTGTCATACCTGTGGGTACGGGATCTTGCCAAATAAGATCTTCTTGCGGTACTTCTGAACCAATGTATCGTGCTTTCGGGCCCATATCGCGATGGGTCAGTTTGAACCATGCACGGGCAAAAACGTCAGAGAAATATTCAGGGTCATTGGCAAAACGTTGTGAAATTTTAAGGTAAGCGGGATCCA
Source organism: Colwellia sp. MB3u-4 (assembly GCF_014077065.1). Taxonomy (NCBI): domain Bacteria; kingdom Pseudomonadati; phylum Pseudomonadota; class Gammaproteobacteria; order Alteromonadales; family Colwelliaceae; genus Colwellia; species Colwellia sp. MB3u-4. The sequence continues at coordinate 10,603 of NZ_JACGVE010000069.1, forward strand.
TTTTTAATGCCATATCTGCATCAGTCATAATGGGATCTTTGCGTATGCTAGCATCTTCAACATCAACCGGTTTATCTTCTTCTTTAATGTTCACGGGTTGCCACTGCGTAGCGCCAGCGGGGCTCTTTTTCAGCGCCCAATCATGGTTAAGTAGCATAGAGAAATAACCATGATCCCACTGTGTAGGATGAGTGGTCCATGCACCTTCAATACCACTGGTTACGGTATCGCGCCCAATACCACGCTTAGTTTTATTGTTCCAACCTGTGCCTTGCTCTGAAATATCGGCAGCTGCTGGTTCTCTGCCAAGTATTGAGGCGTCGCCATTACCGTGACATTTCCCCACCGTATGACCTCCGGCGGTTAGGGCAACGGTTTCTTCATCATTCATCGCCATACGTTCAAAGGTAACACGCATATCATGAGCGGTTTTTAATGGGTCAGATTTGCCGTCTACACCTTCAGGGTTAACGTAGATTAATCCCATCATTACTGCAGCCAACGGGTTTTCTAAATCGCGCTCACCAGAATAACGGCTATTTTCGCTGCCACTAGGTGCAAGCCACTCTTTTTCAGCACCCCAGTAGATGTCTTTTTCTGGATGCCAAATGTCTTCACGGCCAAAGGCGAAACCAAAGGTTTTCAACCCCATAGATTCATAGGCAATAGTGCCGGCGTAAGCAATTAAATCTGCCCAGCTAAGTTGGTTACCGTATTTCTTTTTGATTGGCCAAAGTAGACGTCGTGCTTTATCTAAATTTGCGTTGTCGGGCCAAGAATTAATCGGGGTAAAACGTTGATTACCGGTAGCGGCACCACCTCGTCCATCAGCAATACGATAGGTACCGGCTGAATGCCAAGTCATACGGATCATTAAACCGCCATAATGTCCCCAATCTGCGGGCCACCAGTCTTGACTGTCAGTCATTAATGCGTGCATATCTTTGTTGAGCGCGGCAATGTCGAGATCTTTAACCGTATCCCGATAATTGAAATTCGTGCCCATAGGATTGGTTTTATTATCATGTTGATGAAGGATGTCGAGGTTTAGCGACTTAGGCCACCATGTCATATTTGTCATCGAACTTTCTGTAGCACCACCGTGCATTACAGGACATTTTCCAGCAGATGTTGTTTTATCGTCATTCATATTTTGTTCCCTTTCGTGCAGTGATAGATATATCTAAGTTATCAGCCAATTTGGCATCATTACTCAGCGTGGTCATGTCAAATTACAAGCAAACTGTTTAAAGCGCCAATATTACAAATATTTTATTACATATTGAAATTCAGTTAGATAGACCTACATTAACAGCCAAAAATTTCAGTTAAAATGTGATGTTTCTACATTTTATATGATGGCTAAATACGTATTTTCAAGTGACGTTACTAGAAGAGCTAAGTCGCTATATTCAGTGTTATTTTAGCCTTTAGCAGCATTTTGAATGGCTTCACCCGCTTTTTCGAGATCTTTACCTGCACCATCAATGGTGGCACAAGCACCTAAGGCACTACTTAGTAATAATACCGTTAATATTGATTTAATCTTTGGGTAGTATGTTTTAGCTGTCATTTTCTGTTCCTTTTAGGTTATTAGGATATTCTCTGTATCGCGATACAGAGAATATCCTGTTAGGTGTCATTTCATGGTCATTAGAGTATGGCGCAACTCAATGCATTTACTTTTAATTGAGTCGCTAAAGCCCGTGTCGTTAGTAACCTTATCATTACTTATATCACAATATTTAAGTTCATAATGCTACTAAGAATATTGCCATATTTAGCACCATAGTCCACTATTTTAATAATCAGGGGATAAAAAGCTTATTGGCGCTCCTTCAGCTTCTGAGCCAACATTGTAGTCGTGCACACAATTAATTGCTTTTGCTGCCATGGTTAATTTATCAGTTACGCCGTATTCGATTTCAGGACGAATATCGTGAAATGTGTAGTGATCACCAGCATTTTATCCAAACAAATGGTATCGGCGAACTTGACTGCCTGCTGGTCGGGTATCAGTACTTTTTGCGTAAAGCTATAAGTTGTCGTCTGCTTATATGGTAAAAGTGTCAGCAGAAATAGCAGCAGCCATAATGGTATTGAAGTTTAGTTTCGTGTGGTAAACCTAGTGTTTATCAAGAGAAGTTTATTTTTTGTCAATAGTACAATCACTTACAACCGATAGTTATTATCATTTGTATTTTTTTGAGTGTTGATTAGCCCTTGATTAAAAGGCGTTGTGAGAGATTTTGATGCGAGTAACTAAAAGTGAACCCTTGTGCGTATGTTAAAAGTGATTAAGACAGACTAAAGCTTATATCACCAGATTAAATGCTCGTCAGTAAGGCATGATTCAAGCTGTGATGTATAAGCTAGTTTTTTATGATTATGTTGTTAGTTATGCTATTAACTAAGCGTTTTAAATAGTAAAGCTTAATACGCTTGATAAGCTTTATAGTTAGGATAAACCTCTAGATAATCACACCAAGTACTAAAGTCTCGGTAGGTATAGCGTGTGTCTGTCGTGGTTATCCAGCGAGAGGTCGATCTCATGCGTAGCCGAAATTTAGCTTTATAGCCATCAATGGCGACAAAGCAAGCTAAGGACTCTTCGGTTTCGTTTTTAATTTTTACTTGGCTAAAACCATTAGAAGATTCGCCAAAGGTGACGGTTATTTTCGGCAAAGCCCAGATAACTGGACTAATAATAAATGCCGTAGCACAAAGGTATTTGATGATTTTCATAGATTAACGTACTGTTTTTAAATGGTTTTAATTGATTATTTTTATGGAGAAGCTTAAGTGTAATCAAAATTAACTCCAGCTAATTTTGATTATACCATTGAAAGCGTTATTAGGTGTCTCCATAACTAATAGCAACGAAGAAGTGTCAAAAACGACAACGCTTAAAATACGCAGTAAAAAGAGAACTTATTCATGGCTAACATTACTCCGATTAAAAAAGAAACTCATCAGAAAATTAAAATCGCTGCCAAGCGCGATTTATCAAATGTATCTAATCAACATATTGCACCAATCACCGCTCCTGAGTATTCTCAAGCAGCAACCAGCTACCCTATTGTACTTGTTAAAGATCAAGGTACAGAGCGCTACCGTAGTGTGGTAATGCTAGGTTTAGAAGCGAATGAAAACTTATATTATAAAGAAGACTCTTGGAATGCAGTTTATGTTCCGCAAAGTATTTCAATGGCACCTTTTTCTTTAGGTTTAGACCCAGAAAAAGAGAAAACATTAACGGCTTGTGTTGATTTAGACAGCAAGTTTGTTGGTGAAGATAAAGACCATGAATTATTTGATGCTGAAGGCAAAGACACTGAGTTTTTTCAAGGTGTACAAGATTCACTAGGTCGTTTATACGATAATGAAGTGATGAACGAGAAATTCATTAAAGAATTGCTTGATAATGACTTATTGTTAGAACTTGAACTTAATATTAATTTTGCCTCAGGTGAAAGTAAAAAACTTGTTGGTTTATATAATATTAATGATAAAAAAGTTCAAGAATTAAGTGATGACAAAGTTTTAGATTTCCATAAGCGTGGTTTATTCGTGCCAATTTACGCTATGTTAGGTTCAATTGGTCAAATTAATCGTCTAGCACAATTACGTAACCAGAGTGAATCTACCGCTAAAGTAAATGCTATTCGCTTTACACCAGCTACTGCTGAAGCTGCTGAAACTGTAGCTGAAAAGTAATAGCGCAGTAAGTTACCCTTAAAAAAGGACCGTTTGGTCCTTTTTTTTCGAGTGAAATTTAGCTTTTTAAGCCAAAATTTTTCTCAAGGCAGATAGTGAAAAACCAGCAACAATAAAGCCTAACCACCAAAACACTGAATTTAACGTTTGTACTAGCAGCTGGCAGCAAGAAAATAAAGACAAACAAGAAGTGGAATATAACAAAACACGCGAAACCATAAAGTATCTTGGTGATGAAAATACTGAGCTAAACCTGAAACTTGAACAACAAGTTAATGCGCTTAAAGATAAATGAACCGAGTATCGCTTAGGCTTTGATTATGCACAGAAGCAGTTAACAAAATTCAGTAAATAAACTGCTAATTTCGTTGGGATCCTTATATACTAACAGCCAACTTTTTAGCATTGAAAATGAGATTTTACGTGGCGATTAACCTACCTTTTAGCAAATTAAGTCAATGGCAGCAGGTGGCATTTAGTGCTGCATTACTTGAGCGCATGTTACCTAATTATCAAATGTTTGCTGAACATGTTGAGTTTGGTGACTTTAAGGTCTTGAGAAATCAACTTGATCTTATCTGGCAATGGTTAGATAAAGCTAACCGTTGCAAAATTAACTATGATGCCCAAATTGCTAAACTTGAAGAGCAAGTACCTGATCCCGATGATTTTGATTTTTTAGGTGTTTTTCCAGCCTTAGATAGTGCCATGGCATTAATGTCGTTATTTCAAGGCATGCAAGACCTAGAAAGTGATAGCTTGAGCAATATCAGTAAATTGTCAGAAAATAGTGTCAGTTACTATGTTGAGTTGAGCTTAGCTCAGCAAATTGATGAAATAACTCCTGATGAAGAAGAGATAGTGATCTCAGCGCAACAAATTGCTGAACATCCATTAATGCAGTGGGAAATAGCCACGCAAAATGAGCTATTTGAATTTTTAACCACGGCTAGCGAAAACAAAGCCAGTTGTCTGCAGGCAAAAGCTATGGTGCTAGAAGAAGGTTTATCCAATTTAGGCATAGACATTAACGCTTAACTTTTAGTGGTTAATTAAGCCCAATAATTAAGCCCAATTTAAGTTGATGTTAAGCTCGTAACCTTTTTTTGTAAAATAGTGTGCTGTTTTTGCGATAGAATTTGGCAACTTAATATGGCGCCATCAGCGATTGCTGTTATGACGTTGAGGATATGTTTTTGTTTTTTGAAGGTTCAGAAAAAAAAGCTCAAATTGTGGTTAAAGACAAGCAACTTTCGCTACTTGATGATATTACCGATGACTTTTGGACCGCGTTTGTTCAATGTTGTAATGCGCAAATTTTGTCGTCAATTCGTAATGATGACTGTAAAGCTTTTTTGTTATCAGAGTCGAGCTTATTTGTTTGGCACGATAGGTTATTAATTTTGACCTGTGGCAATACACGATTAGTACATTCGGTCGAATTTTTTATCCAGCACATCGGCATGGATAAAATTAAGCAGGTTATTTATCAACGTAAAAATGAATATTTTTCCCATGCTCAGCCAAGTAGTTTTGGTGACGACATTAAGTTGCTCGGGCAATATGTTACGGGTAAAGCCTATCGTTTTGGTGAGTTGGACAGCCATCATAACTATATTTTTCATCAGGATAACAGTTTTCAAGCCGATAAATTAGATAAAACCTATGAACTGCTTGCATATCAAATTAGCGATCGAGCTTCTGAAAAGCTGACCACAGTGGGTTTAACAGCACAGGAAATTCGTCAATTTTTACAATTAGACAAATTCTTTGCTGACTTTACCTTGGATGATTTTGTTTTTGATCCCTTTGGTTACTCTGTTAATGCGATTAAAGGGAAAGAATATCTCACTATTCATGTTACGCCTCAAGCTAACAGTAGTTACGTCAGTATTGAAGCCAATATTAATTTAATAAAAATAGCGGCTGATTTTTTAGCGATACTAGCACCAAAGTCGTTTGATTTACTGAGCTTTAATGACTTTGACTTTGCTAACTTAACCAATGAATTTATTCCAAAAGATTATGTGAGTAAATCCTTAGTAAGCGAGCATTTAAGCAATAATTATTTCGTTTGTTTTGCTAACTATATATTACCGCAGCAAAAATTTATGCAAGCAACGGTGCTTGATTTAGCAGGAGAAAACCATGCACTGTGATTTTTGTGTAGCAGAAAAATTTCAAGATTTTTAGGTTTAAAATTTAAAGTAAAAAAAGTGCTTTTTTCAGGAAAAAGTGAATTTACAACGCTTGATGTGGTTGCAACTAAAGGCCATGGCAACATGTTACTCAAGGATGGTTTAATTATGGTGACCGAACGTGATGAGTTTGCTTACCATGGTATGCGATGGTAGGCCATGGATATTCAGCGAGCACTTTTAAAAGTGCTCAATACGGTATTTACACAAAGTTATTTGTATTCATTTAGTAAGTTAACTTACCCTGGTGGTTTGTGAAGCTTTACTTTTGCCAGTAAAAAATATCACCCCGTGCATGACTTTGACAAGCAACCTGTTGCAGCAAGTGGCCTAGATTTTCATTATTATAACCAAGCTTTACACAGCGCCGCGTTTGCCTTAGCTAACTTTGTTAAAAAAGCTTTAGCGGGTTTAATCAATAATAGTTAACTGTTACTTCTCCTTATACGTCATAATTTTATATCAAATTATGACGTTATCAAACTAGTGTTGCAGCCATCATTTGTTCAGTCTGTATCCTTTTGCGATGAATGCTACTATGAATGAAAGACCACCACTTCGTTAGCGTTATGACAACGAACAACAATAAAAATAGGACGGTAAATGAAATTACCTTATGTATGGTTATGGGTTAGCGCACTACTTTGTTCTCCCTTGGGTTTTGCTGAAGCTGCAGATCAAACTGTCAGTGGCAAGGTCGCTAATATTGAGTTGTCAGTCAGTAAGGCCATGGCAGCATTTCAAGTGCCCGGCATTGCTGTGGCAATTATTAAAGATAACGAAGTTGTGCTCAGTAAAGGCTTTGGTGTGCTTCAGCAGGGCAGTAAAGAAAAAGTGACTGCCGATACCTTATTTGGCATTGCCTCAAATACGAAAGCCATGACAGTGGCATTGTTAGCGGCTTTAGTAGACGAAGGGAAATTGACTTGGAAAACTAAAGTTATTGATATCATTCCAGCGTTTCAACTACCCGATGCCTATGTCACGCGAGAATTCACTATTATTGATTTATTGTCGCATAACAGTGGCTTAGGCTTAGGTGCTGGCGACTTAATGATCTGGCCAGAAACCACGTTAAGCAATCAAGACGTTATTAAAGGTTTAAAATATTTACCCCAAGTGTCGAGCTTTCGCAGTGAATTTGCTTACGACAATCTAATGTATATTATTGCGGGTGAGATTATTGCCAAACTCACAGGTAAACCTTGGCAAGAGGTTATTCAAAACCGTATTTTTGAGCCATTAGGCATGGATAATACCCGCGCAACTTTCTCTTTAATCCCTAAAAGCAATCAAAATGTGGCTCGCGCTCATGTGTTATTAGATGATGAGTTGCATATTGTTGGTGGAAATTTTTTAGAGAGATTTTCATCAGCAGGCTCGGTTGCATCCAGTGTTAATGATATGGCGTTATGGCTTAAAGCTCAGCTTAATCTTGGACAATATGGTGTTGATGGCGATAAAGCGTTAAGGCTTTTTAGTGAACAGCAAAGTCGTGAAATGTGGCAAGCACGTACGCTTTTATCGGTTTCACCACAAGCTAGTGAGCAAGATAAAACGCATTTTTATGCTTATGCCTTAGGTTGGTTTGTTAAAGATTATCATGGCGTAAAAGTCGTACAACATACCGGCGGCATATTAGGCATGGTGTCAAAAGTGGTGATGGTACCAGAAGAAAATTTAGCCATGGTTATTTTAACCAATCAACAATCAGGTTTTGCTTTTAATGCTTTATCTCAACAAATTTTGACTGAATATCTTCAACTACCCGAAAAAGATTGGGTTGCGCATTATGCTAGATTGCAGCAAAAAGATAATGCCAACAAAAAAGCACAGTTAGCAAAAGTGGCTGCAGCCGCTGATAAAAGCTCAACACCTTCTTTACCGTTAGCAAGTTATGCGCAAAGTTATGTGGATGATTGGTATGGTGAAATAACCATTAGCTTAGAAAATAACCATTTAGTTATGCAGTTTGCTAATACCCCGGCACTGCATGGCACCTTAGCGCATTATCAGCACAATACTTTTATTGTACGTTGGGACGATCGAACTTTAGAAGCCGATGCTTATGTGAACTTTAATTTAAACCCCGATGGCAGTATTAGCTATGTCAGTATGAAAGCAGTGTCTTGGGCGACAGATTTTAGTTTTGATTTTCATGACCTAAAGTTGTGGCCTAAATCTGCGGGTAAATAGGATGAGTGACGAATAAAAAAAGCGCCTGATGGCGCTTTTTTAGCACATTTCACTAAACTTAACTTAATTTAACTTGGGGTAAATAAGGCTAATGCTTAGGTATTCATTGGCCTTACTCTGAACCATTTTGGTAGAGTCGATAGATGACTTGGCCAGCCACCTTTTCTTTTAAAAGTTGCCAATGGCTTGGCATTATTTGTAGGTTATCGTCAGCTTCCATTTCAACATAGATCAATGCCTCGTCAGTTAAACCTTTTTCGACTAATAACTCAGCGGCTTTTTGCGCTAGGCCTTTTCTAAAAGGTGGATCAATAAACACTAACGAATAAGCTTGTTGGTTACTGTGCAAAAAGTTTAAGGCATTTTGCTGTATTACTCGGATATTACTGGCCTTGAGTAACGCTTTATTATCGTTTAATTGCTGAGCCGCTGATTTATTCAACTCAACTAAAATTGCTGAACTTGCGCCGCGAGATATGGCTTCAAAACCCAGCCCACCAGAGCCGGCAAAGCAATCTAAGCAATTAGCGTCTTGAATATAAGGCATGAGCCAATTAAAAACCGTTTCTTTGACACGATCGGTAGTTGGCCGCAAACCATCGGCCATTAATACGGGTAATTTTCGACCACGATGTTGGCCTGCAATAATGCGAATATGGCCTTTTGGGGCGCTTTTTTCTGATTGTTTTTTGACTTTGCTCATAACTTAAACAGCTTTTGTTTTTTGTCGGCAGGTTAGGTGATACTATATCGACAATTTTATCCTTGTTTACCCGCGAATAGCAATTAATCTAATGAATTGTTCAAGTTAGAACATGTCTTAGATAGATGGTTTTAGTAGTAAACCTCTACATCAAATTAATATTGTAAATACATTTATGTCAAAGAAAAAAGGTATGTTCTCCTGGTTAGGTCTGGGGAAAAAACAGCAAGAAGACGCGGCCTCAGTTGTTGAAAATGCTATTGACGAGACTGAGCAAGTAGCGGCCTCTGAAGAGCATTTAACCACTGATGCGATGAGTCATGAAGAAAAAGTGACTCAAAATAATCAGCAAACACCGGCAAAAGAGCTTGCAATCGACAATGCCATTATTGAAGACTTACCTGCAGAGCCAGAGCCAGAGCCAGAGCCCAAAGTTGGCTTTTTTGCCCGCTTAAAGCAGGGCTTATCTAAAACACGGCAAAATTTAGGTGGTGGGCTTTTCAGTTTATTTAGCGGTAAAAAAATTGATGAAGCGTTATTTGAAGAACTCGAAACCCATTTGTTGCTAGCCGATGTAGGTGTTGAAACCACGACAAAAATTATTACAGCGTTAACAGAATCTGCATCGCGTCAGCAACTAAAAAATGCTGAAGCTTTATATGATTTATTAAAAGCTGAGCTGAAAAAAATTATTGAACCTGTTACCCAGCCCCTAGTGATCCCTTCATCTAATAGCCCTTATGTTATTTTAATGGTCGGCGTTAACGGGGTAGGTAAAACCACCACTATTGGTAAATTAGCTAAGCAATTTCAGGCCGAAGGCAAGTCGGTTATGTTGGCAGCAGGAGACACGTTCCGTGCTGCGGCCGTTGAACAATTACAAGTATGGGGTGATCGAAATGATGTGCCGGTCATTGCTCAACATACAGGTGCTGATAGTGCTTCGGTTATTTTTGATGCTATCAGTTCCGCTAAAGCGCGTGGTGTTGACGTGTTAATAGCCGACACAGCTGGGCGCTTACAAAATAAAAGCCATTTGATGGAAGAGCTGAAAAAAGTGGTACGAGTCATGAAAAAACTCGATGTTAATGCCCCCCATGAGGTAATGTTAACCCTAGATGCGGGTACCGGACAAAATGCCTTAAGCCAAACTAAACTTTTTAACGAAGCTGTGGGTTTAACTGGATTAGTATTAACAAAACTTGATGGTACTGCAAAGGGTGGTGTTGTTTTTGCTGTGGCAGATAAGCATGCTATTCCCATTCGCTATTTAGGTGTTGGTGAAAGTATTGATGATTTACGGCCATTTAATGGTAATGACTTTATTGACGCCTTGTTCACACGCGAAACACAAGAGTAATAAGACTTGATATGATCCGATTTAATAACGTTAGTAAAACCTACCCAGGAGGATTTTTAGCACTTAAAAAAGTGAGTTTCACTATTGCTCCTGGCGAAATGGCGTTTTTAACGGGTCACTCTGGCGCTGGTAAGAGTACTTTATTAAAACTCATGAGTGTGATGGAAAAGCCGACGGTTGGCAGTATTGAGATCAATGGTACTGAATTGTCTACCATTAAGTATGCACAAGTCCCTTATGTACGCCGTGGTATTGGTATGATTTTTCAGAGCCATAATTTGTTACCCGACCGCACTGTCTTTGATAACGTTGCTTTGCCTTTGATTATTGAGGGCTATAGCCACAAAGAAACTCGTAAGCGTGTTGAAGCGGCACTTGATAAAGTGCATTTAACCAGTAAATTAAAGTGCTTTCCTAATATGCTTTCGGGTGGTGAACAGCAACGTGTCGGCATTGCTCGGGCGATTGTTAATAAGCCACCCATATTACTAGCAGATGAACCTACGGGTAATTTAGACCCTAAGCTTTCATTAGATATTATTCGATTATTTGAAGAGTTTAATGATATGGGCATCAGTGTGTTAATTGCGACTCATGATTTAGGGTTAATTGCCCGCATGAGGTATCGCACACTGACTTTAAAGCAAGGTCATATGATCACCGACGGTATTGTTGATGGTTTACAAACGATAAGTGAACGTAATGGCAGCTAATGATACTCGCCACAATAATAGCCAGCATTTAAACTGGACTGGACGCATTACTGCCAGAGTTTTACGGCATTTGCAGCAAGCCATAGGGAGCTTAGGTGACTTGTGGCGCACACCCTTTACTTCGGTGATGACCGTACTTGTTTTAGGTATTAGTTTAACCTTGCCTGCTACCTTACATTTGTTTGTAAAAAATACCCAAACGGTGACCGAACAGTGGAATTCTGCCTCAGAAATCACCTTGTTTTTGCAGCTATCAACCTCAGACAAAGTCGCACAAAATCTTGTGCAACGTATTCAGCTTTACCCTGAAGTAGCCAATGTTATCTATATTTCTGCTGAGCAGGCATTAACTGAGTTTAAAGTGAATTCTGGTTTTGGCCAAGCATTAGAATATTTAGATGAAAACCCATTACCGGCAACCTTATTGGTAACGCCAACTCAACGTTTTAGCCAAGCACAAGCCGCCCGTGAGTTATTACTTAAATTAGAACAAGAGCGCGCTGTTGATCAAGGTAAACTGGATTTGGAATGGCTGACTCGATTACAGGCCATAGCAGCTTTGATAGAAGACGTTGTTATCGGTATCGCCATATTATTGTGTTTATCTGTAGTATTAATTATTGGCAATACCATTCGATTGGCCATACTTAACCAAAAAGATGCGATTGCTGTGATGAAATTAGTCGGCGCGACAGATGACTTTATTCAGCGGCCATTTTTATATGCTGGCATTTGGTATGGGTTACTTGGTGGTTTTGTGGCGAGTATTTGTGTCGCTATTTTAGCCAGCTATATTTCTGGCGCTTTACGCCAGTTAACCGATCTGTATCAAAGCCAATTCGTTTTGTCAGGCTTATCATTTAACGAATTAGCGATATTACAACTCACGGCAATTGGCTTAGGTTTATTAGGCAGTTTCATTTCTGTACGCCAACATATCCGAGCAATTGAGCCAACCGCAGATTAATGTCCTCTGTTTGTAGTTGCCTTTTTTACTCACCATCACCTTGTAACTTATACTAATTTTTATCTTGGTGACAAAGTTTAACAAATTATTCATGAAAAAATTGACAGAGAGTATTGTTTCACTCTGTCTTCTAAGCTAGTGTTAGTTCATTAAAATCATGTTGATCTTTCATGCACCCTGCGCCGTATTATTTTTATTTACCACTAAAATGAGGATCTTGAGGTGGTTTGGGTATTTATGTTATTATCATCGACCAGATTAGATAGAGGAGTTATTAAATGAGTGAAGCAATGCAATCAATGGCGTTAACTGTGCCCAAAAGTGGCAGCATTGAGGCATACGTGCAATCAGCATATAGCATTCCAATGCTAACAGCTGAAAAGGAACGTGAATTAGCAACTCGTTTATATTCTGAAAATGATTTAAAAGCGGCGCAAGAGTTAATTATGTCGCACCTTCGTTTTGTTATTCATGTTGCTAAAGGCTATGCCGGCTACGGTTTACCACAAGCTGACTTGATTCAGGAAGGTAACATAGGTTTAATGAAAGCCGTTAAACGCTTTAATCCAGAAGTGGGTGTGCGCCTAGTATCATTTGCTGTGCATTGGATCAAAGCTGAAATTCATGAATTTGTGCTAAAAAATTGGCGTATCGTTAAAGTTGCCACGACCAAGGCACAACGAAAATTATTTTTTAACCTACGCAAAAATAAAAAGCGTTTAGGTTGGTTTAGTCACGATGAAGTCCATAATGTTGCTGAAACCTTAGGTGTAACCCCCAAAGATGTTTTGGAAATGGAATCTCGGATGAGTAATCAAGATCAAGCATTCGAATTATCAACTGATGATGATGATAATGCTAGCGCCAGTACTTATTCTCCAGCGCAATATTTAGAAGATAAACAATCTGATCTTGCTACTGAAGTAGAAGATTCGAATTGGGAGCAGCACGCCAATAAAAGGCTAAGTAATGCTTTAGTCGGTCTTGACGAACGAAGCCAAGATATTATTCGTACTCGTTGGTTACATGACGAAAAAACTACCTTACAAGAGTTAGCGAATAAATATGAAATATCAGCAGAGCGCGTTCGACAATTAGAGAAAAATGCCTTAGCAAAGTTAAAAGGTGCCATGGCAGCCTAGTGCTAAAAAACATAATTTAAACCGGCTTTCTGCCGGTTTTTTTATGTGTAAAATAAACTGCCTGTCTTGGTTACATGGCTGTAAAGCATGATAATAGAAAACTCTTTATAGCGAAAATAAAATTATTGTGATTATAAAACAAACACTTAAATCTAGGTTAAGGGTTAATTCTTAACATAAAGTAACATGATCGAAATAAAAGTTACAAAACTCTAACGTTACATTACAACTCTTCAACATTAAATAACAAACCTCACTGAACTTTTGTCGCAAAATTGCTCTAGGCGATAAAACGCCGCTTTATAAAAAAGCTAATCATCGATGTTTGGAGAATTTAATGTATTCGGAAAAATTTTTAAGCCATGCTATTCGCGTTGCTTTACTCGCAGGTACAACCAGCTCTTTAGTTGTTGCTGGTCAGGTCAGTGCTGCAGAAGAGCAAATGGCAAGTGTTGAACGTATCCAGGTAACAGGCTCACGTATTAACCGTACTGATATTGAAACAGCCAGCCCAATAACAGTAATATCGTCAGAATTTATTGCCCAAAGTGGTTACACCTCAGTAGCAGAAATATTATCAGCACAGCCTACTGCTGCAGGCATGAGTTTAGGTGCTACCACTAATAACGGCTCAGGCGGCACGGCAACAGTAAATTTACGTGGTATGGGTGTTGAACGCACTTTAGTACTATTAAATGGTCGCCGTATGGTGTCATCAGGCACAGGTGCTGATGCAGCCGTAGACTTGAATACCATACCCGTTGCCATGATCAAAAATATTGAAATTCTTAAAGATGGTGCGTCTGCTGTTTATGGTTCTGATGCCATTGCCGGTGTAGTTAATATTATTACTAAAAAAAACTTCGTTGGTACTGAGTTAACTGTTGAAGGCAGCCAAACTGATAAAGGTGACGCTACCAGTAAAGGTATTAGTATTTTACATGGCGTAGAGCTAGCTAACAGTAATTTAGTTTTAGGTTTACAGTATTCTGACCGTGGTGAAATTATTCAATCTGACCGTGACTTTGTTGAACCGGGTGCATCGTCATTTATTCCGCAAGGTTCTTTAGCGGGTCTAGTTGCAGATGCATCAGGTGGTTTTAAGTCAAGAGACACCTCATACGACTATACTGTTGATAGTTACGCACAAACACCTAATGAACTATTAAGCTTTTTTACAGCTTACAATACTGAGCTAGATTCAGATACTGAGCTCAATGTTGATTTAATGTATACACGCCGTGAATCTAATCAGCAATTAGCACCACAGCCAGCGAACTTAGATTTAGTCACCAATAAGTTGAATTCTATACATATTGACAACATTCAAGATGTTTTTGATGAACTTAATTCAGCTATCGATGATCCCGATGATCACCATATTATTGATGATAAAGTAAATTACCGACGTCGTATGATTGACGCGGGTCCACGTATTTACTCACAAAAAACTGATACTTATCGCGCGTCAATTGGCCTTAAAGGCTATTTAGAAAATGATGCTATGTGGGATGTTTCGGCAACATACGGTCGAAATGACTCGAAAGACAGTGTTCAAAATTCGATTCATGCCGGTAATATGGCAACCAGTATCTACCAAGACCAAAGCACTTGGTTCAGTGGCGAAGCATTTGATAAAAGTGTCTTAGTGTCTGAAGGCATTATATACAATGAGGAAAACGAAGGCGGCAATGAGCAATTCACTTTAGCTGCCGGTTATAGCGGCGTAACTGAAAGCGATATTGGTTATGCGCTGGGTTTTGAAACCCGTCATGAAAGTGGTTACTATACTCCTGATGAAGTCACTCAAAAAGGTGAAAGTACCGCAGCACAGCAATTTGCTACTGACGGTAACTATTCTGTGCAATCAGTTTACGGTGAAGTCTCAGTGCCAGTCACAGACGAGTTAACCTTTGAAGCCGCTTCGCGTTACGACCAGTATTCTACTTTTGGTGGTGAGATAACGTGGAAACTAGGTGCTACGTACCGAGTGAATGATTCTTTTATGGTGCGTTCAGTAGCCGCTACAGGATTTAGAGCACCGAGTGTAAGTGAATTATACGGTGGTGACAGCGGCTCTTATGACTACTTGAGTGACCCATGGGATAATGAGTTAGATCCACAAATTAAAGTCAATTACACCAGTGATGAAGACTTACAGCCGGAAGAAAGTGAGTCATTTACTTTTGGTGCTGTGTTGGAGTTAGCTGACAATCTTTCTACGACAATAGATTACTGGGCATTTGATATTACCAATGCCATTAGCCGCGTTGATGTTCAACAAGAATTGAATGCCTGCTTTAACGGTGCTCAAGCTTCATGTACAGCGGTAAATATTACGGCTGGTGGTGACTTATCTGACCTAAGCGCTCAATTAACCAATATTGGCTCGCAAAAAACTTCAGGTGTTGATTGGAATGTCAGCTATAGCCATGACTTGTTTAAAGTTACTTTTGATACCACGTACTTAATTGAATTTGAACAAGACGACATAGACTACACCGGCACTATCGATGGCAATATTGGTGGTTATGCTGATATTAAGTCTAACTTATCGGTTTCTGGCTATGTCACTGAAGATTTAACCGTACTTTATAGTGCGCAGTTTATTCGTGGCATGGATGGTGAATATTACGGTGAGCAATTTGCCACTGATAATATTATCTACCATAACGTTTCTGCCTCATACTATATTAATGACCAATGGGCTGTTAATGGCGGCGTTAAAAACCTTTTTGATACTGAACCTGAGACAGTACTTGGCGGTAATGATATGGGCACAGTACCCAGTATCTATGATGTGGTAGGTCGAAACATGTTCATTAGTACCTCTTATAACTTTTAACTAACTCAAAGCCTAGGTTAATGACTTGGGTTATCTTAAAAAAGCGATGGCATAACCATCGCTTTTTTTATGTTATAGCTGATCAAGTAGTCTTCAATATTTTGGATCTATTGATGCTGGTTAATTAATGGCAAGCTTAAAAATAACGCTCACTATCAACACAGATTTAAGGTTATCTGCTTAGTTATTACGGATAGTCAATCTGGCTATTCTTTATTTTTATTATCTAGGATAACTACTGCCACTAAACAGTCTACAATAACCGGCTTTTTTGTTTCAATATTAGGTCAGCAAAGTGGCATTTCTACCCTTAACAATCATTTCAAAAAACTTTGAATTCCAAAAGTCATAGTTGACTTTATTAAGTTGACAACCCCATACTTTGCTAAAGGTAACGAAGGAATACCCATAATGGAAACTTCACCGCAAAGTTATGAAATTATAGTTGATGGTAACATCGTTAATGTTAAAACTTTTGGCCCTTTTAACCAAGATAGTGCACAGACTTATCAACACGATATGCAAAATGTAATCAAACAGCTAAAAGGTAAATCCTGGGCAACCTTAGTTACCTATCAAGATAGTGGTATTTTTACCTCGGAAGCTGAAATAGTACTAACGGAATTAACCGTGTACAGGGCTAAGTTTGGCATGGTTGCCAACGCAAGTGTATTTTACAATAGTAAAGTCACCGATATACAACAGATGCAATTGTCACGGATTTATGAAGCAGCAAAAATACCTTTTCATGTTTTCAGTGAAATCGATAGTGCAAAAAATTGGTTAAACTATTTTTTGGAACACAGCGCACTAAAAAAATGGTAAAGGTCTAGCAATCAACACCTAGCGTGATTAATGGATTCGATTACTCCAGTCAAGAGATATTAAGCTGGTGTTTGAGTAGTTATCGATACAAAAACCAAACCCAATTCAAATCTGGTTAGTAGATGCTAATGTTCGCAGTGTGCCAAAAATGAATGTTCAGATACGAGTCGCCAGCGGCAGCAATAAGCTGTGAGCTGACATTAGCCAGAAATACTTACTAATGTCGTCTATGCACTTTTCTGACGTTTTTCATCTTGCTCTATATTTTACTTTTCAGTAAAAAAGCACAGGAAATAGACAGTAAATTCCAAAGTCAGCTTCAAATACTCACAGAATATGCACAGGAGCGAATGATACCAAGGGAAGTCTGTAGTTTAGAAAAAGGCTGAAAGTCTTGCTTTGAAGGGGAAGAGAATGGGGTGGCTAAAGGGACTTGAACCTTCGACAACCGGAATCACAATCACGTTGTCGGTATAAGATTTACTTAGTTTAACGTGTATCAGGCTAGATACTATGGGTGTTGTTCATGTCATTACTTGGAGTTAAACGTAATTTATTACCCTTACATACTCACAGATCGATACCAGAGCATTATTTTTCACTCAATAATCCAACGGTAAAGGCATTAATCTTTCGCTTCGCCAGACTCTAATAATTTGAATGCTTATGTCATTTAATACATACACAGTACGAAAAGGCGGGTGAATTAATTCTCTAATTGATGACATGCAAAATTCAGGAACTTGTCTGCCAATTTTCGGATTATCGGGTAATTGTTCTATATGGCTTATTATGTCTAAAATAAAATTATTACCAATATCTGGAACATGCTGCTCATCATAATATGTCTTGATATCTTCTAGATCACAAATAGCAGATTCTGCAAATTCAATTTTCACAACTACAAACCTAACCTTGCTTTTACATCACTGATATCCGATTTATCTCCTTCTTTAATATCAAGCATGCCTTTGGCAACAGCTTTTATGAAAGCAAGCTCTTCGATACTTTTTTCATATTCGTCTAAGCCTTGAACTACAGCAATACCTCGTCCACGACTAGTGACTAGTATTGGTCTATGAGAATCTTTAGCATGATTAACTATCTTACCTGGATTAATTTTAAGATCCGATAAGGGCACGACATCTTCTGAGAATTTTGGTTGCATTCGAATATCCCAATAACTATGTTTATTAACACCAGTTTATAGCACCTGTTAATATTTATCCATGTAAGCTTGGTAATAAAAGCTGTAAAAAAAATTATTTAGAACAGTACGCCCAATGGCATCATGCCCTTATCGTTAAATTTAAAATAATTATGGTAGTTATTAATTTTGACTCACCTTATTTGGAGCAAATAACCCTTTTATAAACAGGGGGCTAGCTAAAGCAAATACACCATCAAAACTCAGTGGACATTACACCATTAAATTTAAAGTGTAATGACTTACTTAACTCAAACACCCTTGACCGTCAGACGAATTAAATATACGGCTGTCAGTATGAACTACAAAAAATGAAGGAAAATAATTGAATGAGTAACAACTTTTCAGATAGTGCTATGAAAGGGGCAACGACTGGTGCATTGATAGGCGCACGATTTGGCCCGCAAGGCATAGTAATTGGTGCAGCCATTGGTGGTATTGTTGGTTTTATCTTGGATGATTAATTAAATAAAAAATGCAGGCTAACTTTATTAGTTAGCCAATTATCACAAATGGGCATGTTGGGCGTTTGGAAGTTATGTTTTATAAAAGTTTTAATCCTTCTTTTTTTACATTCGTAACGATCACTTATGCCACTTTCCTGACATTTTTATTAATAAAGAATCGTCCTTAAAACAGTCCGCAAAGATACGAATATAGTTCTCCACAGATATAAAAACGCATTAATTTGACTATAAGTATTACCAATTAATCGAATAATCTGACTGGCAAAAATGCCACCAAAGCGGTCGTTCATCATCAAATTATTAATGCTAACTTTGTGCGCAAAGCGGAATAAAAATTTTAAAATTGTTTGTTTTGGTCGAGGTCAACTGTACACCCGTTAGTTGACCTAAGACATTCGACAGCAGAATTGAAAACCATTATGTAAGCGGACAATTCTAAAAATCGGTTTGAGATTAATTTCATGATCAAAAAAGCAAAATACAGTTATTGAATGAGAACATTATCTATGACCGCTGCAAGCTCATTCCTGTCCTACAACAGTCTTTTCTATTCGATTACTTTGCCGAACAATAATATTCAAGTAAGCCTTTGGTTGAACTATCATGGCTCTTGTTAATATCGCCGCTTGTTAGCTCTTTCACAATGGCGTTAGCTAAGCCTTTACCCAACTCAACGCCCCATTGATCAAAAGAACAAACCTGTAAAATAATGCCTTGAACAAATATTTTATGTTCATATAAGGCGATTAAACTGCCTAACGATTTAGGCGATATTCGCTTCATTAACAAGGTATTAGTCGGCCTGTTTCCTTTATGTACTTTATGAGGTGCTACTTTGTCAATATAGGCTTGTGGTCGCCCAGATCTTTTAAGATCCTCTCTAACTTGTTGCTCATTCACGCCAGACATTAATGCTTGAGTTTGAGCAAAAAAGTTGGCCATTAATGTTTCATGGTGTCCTTGAACGGGCGTCACACTTTCTACAGAACCAATAAAATCAGCAGGTACAATATTATTACTTTGATGTAAATATTGATAAAAAGCATGTTGACCATTTATACCTAGCTCACCCCATATAGAAGGAACCGTGGGGTAATCAATTTCATGACCATCCCAAGTGACCGACTTACCATTACTTTCCATTTCGGCCTGTTGCATATAAGCCGATAGCATGTGTAATGATTGATCGTAAGGTAGTATAGCTTGAGATTGTGCGCCTAAAAACGTGCAATTCCAGACGCTTAATAAGGCCAAAATAACTGGCGCATTTTCTGCTAAAGGTGCTTCACGAAAGTGGGTGTCTACCTCATACGCACCTTCTAAGAGTTCGATGAATTTTTCAAAACCGATATCCAATGCGATAGGTAAACCAATGGCTGACCATAATGAAAATCGCCCTCCAACCCAATCCCATATATCAAAAATATTATTCTCATCAATGCCAAAGGCCATGGCATTAGTTTTATTCGAACTAACAGCAACAAAATGTTTTGATACGGCTTTGTAATCAAAAGAGGAAGACGTTAACCAATTTAGCGCAGTGGTTGCATTTGTCATTGTTTCTGTGGTGGTAAAAGTTTTGCTTGAAATGATAAATAATACCCGCTCAGGTTTTAATGGACGTAAAACCTCGGCAATCTGCGTACCATCTACATTTGAAACATAATGAACATTCACACTATCATCGCTGTATTGTTTCAATGCTTCAGTAACCATTTGCGGTCCAAGATTCGAACCACCCACCCCAATATTTACAATATCTGTGATGCGTTTTCCTGAGTAACCTAGCCATTTTCCTTGCCGTACTTTATCGGTAAAAGCTTTCATTTTACTCAATGACACTTCAACATCGTCGGTAATGTTTTTTCCATCTAACATTATCGCTTGTTGACTTCTATTGCGTAAAGCCGTGTGTAAAACCGCACGATCTTCTGTGCGATTAATACGCTCTCCCGCGAACATTTTATCGCGCCAAGACTCAACTTCGCAATCTTTTGCCAAAGCAATTAATTTAGCTAAGGTTTCATCGGTAATAAGATTTTTTGAATAATCAAGTAGCATTGCTGGCAATTGAACCGAAAATTTCTCAAAGCGATCTTTGTCTGCATTAAACAAGTCGTTCATATGCTGAGTTTTCATTTCCTTGGCATGTTCAACCAAAGATTTCCAGCTTTCGAGTAAAACTCGATTGGCAGGCAAGTTATTTGTATTCATAAGAAAAACCTATCTATTAAAGCGAAAATGTTCGTAACGTTTCTAAACAAGCACCTAACGAGTGATAATCACACTTGGCACCCGCACTGCTTTTTTCGTTCGAGTATTTTTGATTACTGCGATTGAGTAACCTAAACCATGCACCGTGTTGATGATCAATCATGTGCTGCCAACTGTATTGCCAAAGATTATTGTAATGCGTTAAATAAGCTTCATCTTTGGTGGTTTGATACAACATAGCGGCGGCAGCAAAACTTTCTGCTTGCACCCAAAAATACTTATCATCGTCACACCATTTACCTTGGGGATCAAAACCATAAATAAGGCCACCGTGTGTTTTATCCCAAGCAAGTTCCATCGCTCGATCAAATAAGCTTTTAGCCGCTTTAACTAACCAATCAGCGGGACGATGGCGATGAAGCATTAATAACAGTTTGGTCCATTCTGTTTGATGTCCAGGCTGAAATCCCCAAGGCCGATATAAATTTTTAGGGTCATTTTTATTATATTCCCAGTCAGGTAAGAAGTTTGTTTGATAATGCTCCCAAATCAAACCATCTGTATGGCTGGCTTGACGTTGAACAATATTTTCAGCAATCAAAAATGCTCTGTCTAAAAACATCATCTCGTTGGTGGCTTCATAAGCCGCTATCATCGCTTCGCACAAATGCATATTGGCATTTTGGCCACGATAATCACTTAAAACACCCTCGACATTAATTTCATCCGCGTACAAACCAAACTCTGGCTGCCAAAAACGTTTTTCAAGTAGGTCATAGGTGGCAATAAGTGGCGTATTAGCACTAATAATGTCGGCTTTTTTGGCGGCCGCATAAGCCAATAACACAAAGGCATAACCATAAGCCTGTTGCGTCATATCTACCGCTTGGTGATTTTCGAGGGTCCAGGCATAGGTTTGGGTGTTTTCTTGCCAATGAACCTGCTCTAAATAATTAAGACCATGTTTGGCTATTTCACGATACTCGGGTTTATTTAAAGCGATACTCGCCATGGCATAATTGACGATGATGCGTGTGCTACTCACTAATTGGCGAAAGCCGGCATTAAATGTTTTACCATCATCATAAAAATTTTGAAAATAACCGCCCGTTTTGTCTACAACACGTGGATCATAAAAATCTAGAATAGATTGACTATGGTTTGTTAAAAATTCAGCATTATAAAAATTCATTGGTAACCTCTCTAAAGTTGTTCCGTTTGCACATTTTGCCAATGTGAACTGACATCGGCAAACGTAGGTAATGCAGGAAATGCTCCTTGTTGAGCAACCGCGTGAGCACCACAATGTGCTGAAAATGATATCAATGGCACAAATAATTTTGCTTGAGACAGAAATTTCTTAGGTTGACTCACTTGGCTTAAGCCAAATAAAAATGCACCAATAAAGGCATCTCCGCCAGCAGTGGTATCAATAGCGTTGACGGTTGGAGGAACAACCTGACTTGATTCATTCGCGCAATAATAATGAATAATGTCTGCACCGTCAGTGACTAAAATTAATGAAACACCATTGTGAATCAAATTATTGATATATGTTTGTTCATCACCTTCAGCAAGATAAAGCAGTTCATCTTTAGAATACTTTAATACGTCAACTTGCTTGGCCAGTTTATTTACTTCTATTCTTTCAACAACGCCTTCAGGCCATAAATTAGCTCTTAAATTTACATCAAAGCTAATAGTAGCTCCTTTTAACTTTGCCAATGACAAAGCATATTGGGTTGTGTCAGCAATATTTTTTTGCGTTAATGTATTACTGCAAAAATGAAATATCGACGCTGGAGTGAACCAGTCTTGCCCTACCTGAGTTTTATCAAATAACAAGTCAGCCGTTTGATCACGATAAAAAGAAAAGCTTCGCTCGCCAACACTATCTAACATAACAAAAGCCAAGGCCGTTTTAGCCTGTGGATGACGACTCATTAATCTAGTATCTACTTGATAAACCTCAAGTGCATTTTGTAAAAAATCCCCGAAGGAGTCTTTACCTACTTGACCCGCAAATAATGCTTTACCACCAAGTTTGGCAATGGCTACCGCAACATTTGCAGGCGCTCCGCCCGGATATTGGCGAAACTCATTTAATAATAACGGTTGTTCATCAAGTTCATTGATCATTAAAAAGTCAATCAATGCCTCACCAAAACAAATTACTGGATTCATTTTATTCTCCTAAACTTTATAACAACCAATGTAAAGCTATTGCCGCAGTCCAAGAAAAGTTGTCGCCACCACACCCTTCGCCAGTTTCTGCATTAAAGTATTCAAAGTATTTAGACTTTTTAAATAATATGTCTGTCTTTTCTTTAACTTGTTCAGCAGTTTCAGAATAACCATTCAACTCAAGACCCAAAGCAATCATCCAGTTAATATGTAACCAAACGGGCCCACGCCAGTATCGTTGTGGCTCGTATTTGCTTTCTCTTGGGTCTGTTGATGCCATAGCATAAGCGCTAGCAGACATCCACTCAACAGCTTCTTTAGCCAATTTTTCTGCTTGCTCATCGTTAGCTAACTCACCAAATAACGTTAAAAATCCGGCATTTGTTTTCACTTTACAAAGCGAGTTTGTTATTAAGTCTTTAGAATAGAAGAAAGAAGTTTCTTCACACCATAAGTCGTTTATTGCATTTTTTGTTAGACCCACACTTGCTTTTAAGCTTTCAATGTCTGGTCCTGTCACGTTGAGTTGTTTGCACAGTGCAAGTAAATCTAAAGTCGCACGTTGTAAAATTGAAATAAGACTTACGTCATTCGCCTTGTAAGGGCAATCACGATAAATGTCATTACTATCAAAATGTTTATTTTTAAAAAATTCGACAAGGTACAAATATCTATCATATTGCTCTTTATGAGGTCTTTCAGATGCATCGATATGATTCAAGTCTTGTCTTTGATATTCCCAAGTTACCTGAGGAACAGCATCAAGTGCACCATCCCAAGCAGGGCTATTGTCCATGCCTGATTCCCAAGGATGATAACTTACAACTAAGCCTGTTGTTTCTGGATCTCTGTCTCGATACCACCAGAGGTGATATTGAATTAAACTGGGTAAAATTTTTGCTAGTTTTTCATCTCTAAGTTCAGCGTCTTTTGCTTCTTCAAAAAGCATTTTGACTATTGTGGTCAATACTGGAGGTTGAGAGATAGAAGTACTTTTAACTAGCTTGTCTGATCCCCAAACATCAGGACCTGGAAAATAGGTATCAGATTCTTTATGGAAAAGAATATGTGGGATCATGCCATCTTCCCATTGCCCACTAATCAAAAATTCTAATTCTTGCCATGCTCTAGGTTCATCAAATTTCATCCAACCAAGAGCGGTAATAGCGGCATCCCAATTCCATTGGAATGGATATAAACCATGTGTTGGTACGGTATAACCATCTACATCGTTTTTATATAAAATATCTTTTGCTTGCTCTATTAATTTGTCATTGTTTTTCATAATATCCCCAAATTTTTAACATTACATGAACCCGATGTGGGTATTAAAACACTATTCAAAGTCACTTATCAAGATATTAATACTTATTTTGGGTTGTAATGGCAAAAACTATATGCTTAACTGTAGTGAGTAATTAGTGAACAAAATTAAACCAAGTGAAAAATATTGAGTTCAGTTTTGATAGATAAATTGCTGAAAATAATATGACTAAAAAAATAAACATAAACATGTAAAATGAGAAATGGGGAAATAAAATGAAACTAACTAAATTATCAAAAATCATTATGATGGCGCTTGCAACATCAGCAAGTACAGCATGGGCAGCAGAAGAAATAAAAAAAGAAAAAGATGATACAGAAATAATTATTGTCACTGGCTCTAGTGTAAAACGTACAGAAGCAAACACACCCGCTAAAACAACCTTGTTTAACAATGAAGATATATCTCGTCGAGGTTTTACTAGCCAAGCTGATATTCTAATGAGTGTGCCGGGTATCAAAGTAGAAGGTGGTGGTGGTGAAGTTGCAACCAATGCTTTTGTTAGAGGTTTACCCTCTGGCGGGCAATTTCAATTTACGCCATTAAATTATGATGGTATGCCTTCATTTCAATCGGGTATGTCATCTTCAGCACAAGATGTTTACTTTAGACCTGATATTGGTATCGAAAGAGTAGAATTTGTTGGTGGTGGTGTTTCTAACTTATTTGGCCCTGGTTCAGTGGCTGGTATCATTAACTATATTTCAAAAACGGGCTCTGATGTTCCTGAAAGCACTGTTCAAGTTGAACTTGCAGAAGATGGCCGCATGAGAACTGATTTTTTCACTGGCGGCGCCTTATCGAGTGACGAAAACTTATACTATGCTATGTCTGGTTATTATCGTCACGATGAAGGTCCATTAGATACAGGATTAGCGACTGAAGGTTATCAATTACGCGGTAATATTCTTAAAGAATTCAATAATGGATTTTTGAAGGTTTCAGGTCAGTTAATTAATGATTCAGTACAATTTTTCTTACCTTTACCTTTAGATGGAGGAAGCCGAGAGCGTTTAACCGGTAACGACG
This sequence comes from Colwellia sp. MB3u-4, assembly GCF_014077065.1. Lineage (NCBI taxonomy): Bacteria > Pseudomonadati > Pseudomonadota > Gammaproteobacteria > Alteromonadales > Colwelliaceae > Colwellia > Colwellia sp. MB3u-4. Next base: position 35,694 of record NZ_JACGVE010000069.1, read on the forward strand.
GTGAGACGGTATACGTTGCTCAAACAGTGGCGGCTGCTGAACTATCTTACCCAACATCAACAGGTAAGTATGAGTCAACAATTAGAGATGGCGTTTCAACAGAAGGTGGTTCACTTGCTGTCCACTTCGAGAAAGAGCTTACTAGTACTTGGACTTTAACCGGTAAGGCAAAAGCGGCAGATTACATACATACGTTTAACTTATTCCTTGATGGTGACGGCGTAGCCAACTCACCTGAGCCGCAAGATGGTTATGCTGCTAACCCTAGTCATGGTTTCGGTGGTGAATCTTTAACTGATTTATACGGAACAGCTAACTACACATGGTCTGAAACAGGTAATGCTTTACCTGACGATTATCTTTTATTTGGTAACCGTTTATTAGACCGCCAACGTGATGGTAGCTTCTATAGTACTGAATTTAACCTTACCGGTGCATTACAAGGCAGCACATTTGATCATACCGTTAATATAGGGACTTTCTTTATTCACGCAGAGCAGATGGACTACAATATTATATCAAGTTATTTAGCCGATTTTTCTAACGGTAAAAATGCTCGCTTGGTTGATCTGTCTTTCACTGATGACCAAGGCAATGAAGTTCAGTACTCTAAAAATGGTGTTGTAGGTCCTGGTACCAGTTATACCAATAAGCGTTTAACGTCTGATCGCGTAGCGATTTACGTCACAGATCAAATGGAAAATGACACCTGGGCAATAGATTTGGGTGTTAGGGTCGAGCAGGCAACAGGCACGCAAAAATCTGAAGGAAGTGAGTTTGTAACCGTTTCTAACGATCCTGGTTTAGCGCCTAACCTACAAGTTAATAAAGCAGGTAATGGCCAATTTACTTACGGTGAAGTGTCAACTACTGAAGCGGCATTCTCAGCGGCTGTGCTTTATAAAATGGATGACAAAAACCTTAATCTTTACGCTAATGCGTCACAAGGTTATTTCTTCCCACAACTAAGAAGTATTAAATTCGATACCAATGGCGAACCACAAAGCTACGAAGGTGAAGATATCACGCTAGCGTCTATTGGTTTTAAATATTTCCCTGATGACTTATACATTGATGCTTCATTGTTTATGGCCAACTTGGATAATAGACGCAACGTTGATTTTGTAAATGATGGTTCTGGTGGCCTTAAGGAAACTGTTACTACGCTTTCAACAGCAACCCAAGGGGCTGAAGTCATTGCGCGTTGGAATATTTCTGATGAATTTACGGTAGATGGTAATGTTACTTATCAAAATGCTGAATTCTCAGAAGGTGCTAATGATGGTCTAGAACCTGCCAGACAACCAGAGTTCTCTGGTAACCTTGGTTTAGCATACGACAATGGTTTTCTTGATGCACGTTTAGCCGTAAGTTACTTTGGCGATAATTTTGCCAATAACAGTAATACGGTAAAATTAGACAGCCACAGCATTGCAACCTTTGATGTTGGTTATACTTGGGAATTTGCTAATGATGAGCAAATTAGATTAGGCCTAGGGGTGTTTAACGCTTTTAACAGTGAGGGAATTACTGAAGGTTCACCGCGCCAAGGAAATAGTCAGGTTTCTGGTGGAGATTTCTTCGTTGGTCGTCCTATTTTACCACGTAGATTTAGCATTACTGCACGATACGATTTTTAATCGGTAATCGCTAACCTAAGAGCATGTCATGTTAATTGGCATGCTCTATCTCAATGTAATATTCACTTTAGGATACACTTTTCATGAATTACTTTGATTACGGTATTATTTGTATTTACCTTTTTTTACTCATATTTATGGGGTATAAATTACGTGGTCAATCCACCAAATCTGACTACTTTTTAGGTGGGCGTACGGTAGGTTGGAAACCGTTAACTTTATCTGTTATGGCTACGCAGCTCTCTGCAATCAGTTTTGTTTCAGCCCCCGCATTTGTTGGTCTAAGAGAAGGTGGCGGCATGCAATGGCTGTCTTACGAACTCGCTGTACCACTTGCGATGATTTTAGTACTAAAAACAGTACTGCCGGTATTATATCGTTCAGGTGTTGTTAGTATTTATGATTATTTAGAACAACGATTTGGTCGTTCTTCTCGTTTATTAATTAGTTTTGTATTTCAATTTAGTCGAGCATTTTCTACCGGTATTATGATTTATGCAGTATCCCTGATACTTATTGCCACTATGGGGATTACACTTTGGCAATCTATTGTTATTGTCGGGGTTATAACGCTTCTTTATTCATTGCAAGGTGGCATGAAGGCGGTGGTCTATGGTGATGCCATCCAAATGGTTATTATCATATTAGGTACTATCGCTTGTGTTTATTTTGGCTTAAGTAACTTGGGCGGTATCGATGAGTTAGTTGCTAATGTTGACCATTCTCGTTTACAAGCTATCAATTTCTCTTCGTTTGGCACTGAAGGTGATGGTTTCGGCTTTTTACCTATGGTTTTTGGTGGCATTGTTTTGTACGCATCTTACTATGGTTGTGATCAAACACAGGCGCAGCGTGCTTTATCAGCTAAAAATACAACAGACTTAAAAAAGATGATGATGGCGAATGGTCTTTTACGTTTCCCTATTACCTTACTTTACTGCTTTTCTGGATTAGTTATTGGCACGCTAGCCATAACGGACGCTAACTTTCTTCAACTGATCCCTGAGGGTAAAAGTGACATGATGATGCCTGTTTTTATTATCAATTATTTACCTCACGGTATGATTGGTTTATTAATTGTTGCTATTTTGTCTGCCGCAATGTCGTCTTTAAGCTCAACAATCAACTCACTTTCAGCGGTATCAGTTGAAGATTATTGCCGTATTACCAACAAAGAACCCGATGATAAAAGTTACATGATCTATGCAAAATATACTGGGGTATTTTGGGGTATAGTTACGCTAACTCTTTCATTATATGCTGGCGATATTGCAGCAACGGTAATCGAAGCGATTAATAAAGTAGGCTCGGTATTTTATGGTCCTATTTTAGCGATATTTATTTTAGCTGTTTTTGATAAACGACTAAGCGCTATTCAAATTAATGTCGGTTTATTAGCGGGTGTTGCCTTTAATATTTTCCTATGGCTTTGTGTGCCGCAACTTTTTTGGTTTTGGTGGAATCTAGTGGGTTTAATTGTAACCAGTTTAACGGCCTATTTGGTGCTGTTATTTACCAATAATGACCGGATAAAATACAACCCTTCGTTAACATTGCTTTCCAATAAAGATGACATTTTAACGACAAAAGATATTGTTATTCTCGTGTCCTATTTTGTGGCTATGATTGCGGTATGTCTTTCTATTCCAATGCTTTTTATCTAAATCAATTTACTTTCACTTTTAATACATCAGCAAGGCAAATTTATGAATTCGTCAAAAATCTTTTTACAAGATTTGTTTATTATCGCAGTCAACGAGAGTTTACCCTCTGTTTGTATGCTTAAATACTTGTCAAATATTGACGCCAGTAAAGGCTTATGTGTTATTGGTGCAGGTAAAGCATCGGTTGATATGGCAAAAACCATGTATGAATATTTTGGTGATAAGTGTTATGGCACGGTTGTCACTCGCCACGGTTATACCACAGAAAAAAATATTGGTACTATTAAGATATTAACAGCGGGTCACCCAATTCCAGACAAGGATAGTCAAGCTGCGGGTAAAGAAATATTAGCACTTGCCCAAGATACACCTGAAGATATTCCTGTGATTTTTCTCATCTCAGGCGGTGGCTCTGCATTAATGTCACTACCGATAGATGAAGTAACCTTTGATGAGAAAATGCAACTCAATAAATTTCTATTGGGTTGTGGTGCTTCTATTGATGAAATTAATGGGGTACGCCAACAGCTTTCTAAAGTTAAAGGTGGAAAGCTTTTACAAGCAATCAAAGGGAAAAGTCACACCTTAATCATTTCAGATGTTGTGGGTGACGATCCTAAAATTATTGCCTCAGGTCCAACTGTAGAAAACTCAACTACGGGTGCACAAGCGCTATCGACCTTAGTTAAATATGGCTGGCAGCCTATATCTTCGGTTGAAAAAGCACTATTGCAAACTAATACCAATAAAGTAAAGAATATCGATACTCAGGCTAATAGACATAAATTAAGTATTATGGCTAATGCACGTCAGTCTATCGATAAAGTTATTGCTTCTATTGATTTATCAAAGTGGCAAATTCACGTGATCAATTATGACGAAGTAGGCGATGCGAATGAAGTTGCTAAGCAACACGCAGCGCTTGCGTTAGCGGCGTATGAAAGTGGACAAAAAACACTGTTATTTTCAGGAGGAGAACTCACAGTTACCTTAGCTAAAAATGCGGGTCAAGGTGGGCCAAATCAGCAATATATGCTCGCACTAGCAATTGCCCTTAACGGCGCAAAAGGTATTTGTGCGCTTGCCTGCGATACCGATGGTATTGATGGCAGTGAAGATATTGCTGGAGCGTATATTGATGAAACAACCTTAGCTCGTGCTCAGGAAAAAGCACTACAACCAGAGCAATTTTTAGCGTCAAATGATAGCTACAACTTTTTTAAACCGCTTAATGATTTAATTATTACAGGCCCTACACATACTAATGTAAATGATTTTAGAGCCATTATGATTGATCCCTTTGAAGGTTAATTTATACTACTAACTCAAGCAGATACGAGGCAATATAATACAAAATGGCTTGTAAAAAAAAGGTTATAAATAATAAAGTTTAAAACTGATATTTCTACAACGCTTGCTGTATTATATTAGGCTAAATTAAAACAAGGCGGCTTTATGCTCTCATCAAAGAACAGTATTCATCTAAGAAGTGGTTTTGAGCTTAGTAAAGGTGGCAAGTTATTTCAAGATGCCGAAAGAGAAGTTTTAAAGTTAGTGTTTTGGTCAAAAAACGTCAATCAAAGAACCATAGTGGAGACTACAAAAATTCCACAACAAACTGTCTCACGTATGGTAAAGAACCTCTTGGATAGGGGGATTTTATGTCAAACTGACAGAATATCGTCTACATCCAGAGGAAATCCAAGTTTTGATCTGGAAGCTAACCCGTCATTTGCCTACAGCTTCGGCTTGTCGATCTTGCTTGATGCAATCGGTATAGCATTAATGGATTTTGCAGGAAATGTTATTGAGACTCACTTGGAAGAGCTTAAAGACATGAGTATTGAAAATGTCTTATCGCATTCTGAGGTCATTATTGCCAAGATAATGAAAAATAATCATATCCATGAATCAAAAGTACTGGGTATCGGAGTAGGTATTTCTGGTTTCTTTAGCTCGATGGACGGCAAAATGAACACCCATCATCTGATTGAAGAATGGGCACAAGTCGATATTGCTGAAATTATCTCATCACGTTTCAACTTACCCACTTGGGTTGTCAATGATGCAACTGGTGCGGCGGCAGGTGAAGGTATTGCCGGCGTTGGTAGAAACTATAAAAACTTTGTTTATTTTTTCATTTCGTATGCTTTTGGTGGTGGCTTAGTATCAAACAATGAAATTTTACTTGGCACGTACGGTAATGCTGGGGAGTTGGGTGATATGTTGCCTTCTAAAATATACTCCCACCCTAATATGGCATTATTAAAGCGAATTTTGATCAAAAATAATATTGAGGTAAATTCAATCTACGATATGCATAAACATTTTGATGTGAATTGGCCAGGTGTAGACGAGTGGATTTATAAAGTACAAGATTCTCTGGATTTGGTGGCCACAGCTTGTTCTGCATTGCTTGATACTCAAGCCATTGTACTAGGCGGACATATACCTGTTGCCTTGGCAGATAAATTGATTCCAAGAATTGAAGTATATGCGCAATTTCGTCGGGGATCTCAACGACCAAGACCAAAAATTGTCACCGCTGGAGTACAGGAAAATCCAGTAGCCGTCGGCGCCTCAAGTCTGCCATTAAGAAAATTATGTTTATAAAAAACTGACTGAATAGCTTGATGAAATGATGACGGACTTACTGCCCCCCATTATCATTATCTTTCTTGGAATCTGCAACCATTGTTAAATTTGGTTGTAAGCGCTCAAGTAACCACATTGCGACACTCACCCTTTTGGGTAAAGTTAGATACTTTCAAGTGTTTGAAATCCCTGTTAATTATTTTATAAAGTGAACTTATACGTCATTATCCTATGGTTCTGGTTGCCTGAATTTCCAAGCATTGCACCCTTATCCAGCATAGTATAACAGCACTATCAACTGTCTGGTTTGGTGGCATTTTTCGCATTTAGGCTTAACAGGTTATTGGCAAAAAGTTATTATCAAATAACTCATATCTTCATCTATGGTGAACGTCCGCTATCAGGAGACGGCTAATACAGTATTGTTGTTAAGCCATGTCCGCTGTAGATCAAAACATACAAAATTTTTTGTCAAAACTCTAAAAATGCTAAGGTCAGCAAAGTGGCATTAGTTAGCGTTAAGAGGCGAAACACCAACGGCAGCTATGAGCTTGAAGCTCACAATAGACCATACTTGGTTCTCCATTAATAACGGAGAACTATCATGTTTTCTTTAACCGTTTATAAACCAACTGAGCCATGGAATAAAAACAAAATTGTTGGGCAAAAATTACCACTTAAGCTACAACAAATTTGGGCAATCCGAATCAGATTAGAATTAGTGAATAACATAAGAGACCTTGCGCTTTTTAACCTTGCTATCGATAGTAAATTGAGAGGATGCGATTTAGTTACTCTAAAGATTCGAGATATTGCTCACGGAAAAATTATTCAGTCGAGAGCCATTATTGTTCAACAAAAGACGGGATTACCCGTTCAATTTGAACTTACCGAAAATACACGTAATTCAGTTCAAACTTTAATTACGAATTTTCAACTAAACTCAAATGATTATTTATTCAAGTCTCGTATTCATTCATCAGAACACCTATCAACACGTCAGTATGGAAGAATTGTTGATGCTTGGGTTTCCATGATTGGTTTAGATCAAACCCAATATGGAACTCATACGATGAGAAGAACGAAGCCATCATTGATATACAAAAAAACTAAAAATCTACGAGCGTGTCAATTGTTGCTAGGTCATCGAAAGCTTGAAAGCACTGTTAGGTATTTAGGGATTGAAGTTGATGATGCTCTTGATATTTCAGAGAGTATCGACTCTTAGGTTTTGTGCCAGATCCATAACTGGTATCTGGCAACAACGCCACCATTGCGGTCGTTCATCATCAAATTATTAATGCTAACTTTGTGCTCTTTATAGCATTTAATTTTTTGCCATATATTTTCTCATGGATCTTTTATGACATATTACTGAGCCGGCTCAGTAATACACCTAAAAAAAACAAAAACGTCTATTTCATTGATTTTATTGTAATTAATACCGTTTTCTATGAGGGATATTACTGCGTGGGCTTAGTAACATACTATTTTTGATAAAAAAGTTGATTACAATAGTTTCTAATGCTTTGAAGTTATGGGATATTAATGCGAATTAAATAAAAATTATGAAACAGATATTACTGAGCCGTATACATAATAAGCTGTTATATGCACAAGGAGGTCAATTGAGCATTGCTGAACTACTGGACTATGTCATTGTTCTACTTATCTCTGCCTATGGAATCGCCTTTTTTGGTGGTCATCTTAAGCAATCTAAAACTTCACCAGCACTAATTTGGGTTAATAATAAATATCCTCAAGCACCAAAGTATTTGGTGTATATTGGTATTTTTGTTTTTTCATTTAATGCTTTTGGCTTAATAAAGGCACTTATTATATCTATCTAGTATTTGGCATATAACAAGCAATTCAACAAGGACAAAAAACAGCGGGCTTTTGTCACTTCGTTCCTATTTTAGCCCACTATTTTTTGCCCGTTAATTGGGCGTTGAGGCTGTAGAATTTCTCCAAAAAAGACGTTTTTGCGTTTTTTTTACATTTGATGAGTTGGTTGTTTTTTAAGCTTGAACTCCGTTTTCGTCTGTGATCTAATAGATATTATTCACCA
>NZ_JACGVE010000070.1:0-74014 GCF_014077065.1 Colwellia sp. MB3u-4
CTAGCGACAATAGCGACATGGCCCCACCTGATCCCATTCCGAACTCAGAAGTGAAACGTGTTAGCGCCGATGGTAGTGTGGGAGTTCCCATGTGAGAGTAGGACATTGCTAGGCTTCTATTTAGAATACCCAGCTTATGGCTGGGTTTTCGGCCCTGTGGAGGGGTTCCCGAGTGGCCAAAGGGATCAGACTGTAAATCTGACGGCTCAGCCTTCGGTGGTTCGAATCCACCTCCCTCCACCACCATTCTAAAACCCGTAACTAACGTTACGGGTTTTTTCGTTTCTATCTATCAATTAATCATTTTTTTTAGAGCCTTGCCGCCGATAGTTCTTCTTTTTCTATGTGAATTTTTACAGAAAGGAAGGATGAGAAGTGAATAAGTAAGCAATCAAGGCATATAAAAGCACTTTTTGTTTTAGTGTTTACCTCCTGTAGTCCTCTTGCTTCTCTCCCTGTGAGATATTTTTTCTTTTTACAGGTATAAAAGAATGAATGAGAAAGGAATAAGTGAATACTTAAGACATTAAAGAACAGCTTAACTTTACCTTCCCCTTCTCCATTAGTATTAATTTAGTTGCTGTTTATGATAGAAGAATAAGCACTTTCATTGCACTAAAGCCGTCTATACTGTATTCTGCATCGCCGTTTGACATTGGATCAAACCAACAGCGAGAAGAGAATATTCTATGAGTTTTACCGATTTAGGTTTATCTGCACCGATTCAAAAAGCCATTGCGGAAAAAGGTTACGATACGCCATCACCTATTCAAGCTCAGGCTATTCCTGCCGTGCTTGATGGTAAAGACGTTATGGCTGCTGCGCAAACGGGTACAGGTAAAACAGCCGGTTTTACTTTACCTATTCTTGAGCTGTTATCTAAGGGCGATAACGTCCGCCCAAACCAGGCTAGAACGCTTATTATCACTCCGACTCGTGAGCTTGCGGCACAAATTGCTGAAAACGTAGAAATGTATGGTAAATACTTACCATTGAAATCTACTGTAGTCTTTGGTGGTGTTAAAATTAACCCACAAATGCTGCGCTTGCGTCAAGGCGTTGATATTCTAGTCGCTACTCCTGGGCGTCTACTCGATTTATATAATCAAAAAGCGGTGCGATTTAATCAATTAGAGATTTTGGTACTTGATGAAGCAGATAGAATGCTAGATATGGGTTTCTTACGTGATATTAAGAAAATTTTATCTTTGCTGCCAAAAACACGTCAAACACTACTATTCTCAGCAACATTTTCTCCTGATATTCGTGAACTAGCTAAAGGCATAGTTAATGATCCCGTTGAAATTTCCATTAGCCCAAAAAACACGACTGCTGAATCTGTTGAGCAATTAATTTATTCGGTTGATAAAAACAGAAAAGCCGCTTTACTGACGCATTTAATTCTAGAAAATGACTGGCAACAAGTTATCGTGTTTATGAAAACTAAACATGGCGCAAATAAATTAACTAAACAGTTAGATGCCGCAGGTATCAGAGCTGCTGCTATTCATGGCAACAAAAGCCAAGGCGCGAGAACTAAAGCTTTAGCACAATTTAAAGAGGGTAATATTAGCGTACTTGTTGCTACTGATATTGCTGCCCGTGGTATCGATATAGAACAGTTGCCGCAAGTGGTTAACTTTGAATTGCCTAATGTACCAGAAGACTATGTGCATCGTATTGGACGTACCGGCCGAGCAGGTTCTACCGGTCATGCAGTATCTTTAGTCTGTGCTGATGAAATAGATTTACTTAATGATGTAGAACATGTCATACAAACGCATTTGCCAAGAGAAGTTGTTGCCGGTTTTGAACCCGTACATGCCTTACCAGAGTCACGTAATTTACGCGCTTTAAAAGCTCAAAAGCCAAGAAAATTTAAATCAGAAAGTGTTGAGCATAAAGATGGTCAACGCTCGGGCGAGAATGCTCGTGGTCATAAACCGACTGGAAAAAACAGACGCCATATCGGCAATAGCTCTGCTAGTAACCCTTATGGCAATAGCGACGGTAATGGTGGCGGACGTCGCCGCATTAATCCTAATCCAAGTAAATAATGATAATAGCAAGGGCAAAATAATTTTTTGCCCTTGCGCTATATTTGCTTAACTTATTGCTGCGCTAGTAACTTATCAAGATTGTTAGCAAAAGCTTGTCGATCACTTTGGCTAATAGGTGGCGCTCCACCTGTTTCAATACCACTAGAGCGCAGCGTATCCATAAAGTCACGCATATTAAGACGTTGACGAATATTGGCCTCTGTGTAAAGCTCGCCTCTAGGGTTGAGTGCTAAGCAGCCTTTTTCGACGACTTCAGCCGCTAAAGGAATATCTGCTGTTATCACTAAGTCATTTGGCTCGGCTCGCTTAACAATTTCATCGTCAGCAACATCAAAGCCAGCACTCACTTGTACGAAGCTGATCACCTTAGACGGCGGTACTTTTAGATAATGATTAGCCAATAATGTTGTAAGTGTTTGAGTACGCTCTGCGGCTCGAAATAGAATCTCTTTAATAACTACCGGACACGAGTCGGCATCAACCCAAATTTTCATGGTTATCCTTTAAATTTTAACTATGACCTAACTGGTGTAATGTACCTTTAAACCGCAAATATTGTAACCACTGTTAGCCTTAATTTTACTGATAAATAGGAAGCACCATGAAGCAACCGCAACGCGATATAACCTTAAGATTTTTAGCTGAACCTCAAGACGTTAACTTTGGTGGAAAAGTTCACGGTGGTGCAGTAATGAAATGGATTGATTTGGCTGCTTATGCCTGTGCAGCAGGTTGGAGTGGTCGTTATTGTGTTACGGCTTATGCGGGTGGTATTCGTTTTGTGGCGCCAATTCATGTCGGTAGCTTAGTAGAAGTTGAGGCGAAAGTGATTTATACCGGTAAGTCTTCCATGCATATAGCGTTGAAAGTAAATGCCTGTGATCCTAAGTCATTAAATCGTCGACTCACTACGCATTGTATTGTGATTATGGTCGCTGTTGATCAGAATGGTCAATCTGAGCGTGTTCCTGAATGGATACCTAAAACAACGGCAGATAAAAAAGAGCATGACAGCGCAATAAAGTTAATGGAAATGCGGAAAAACATCGGCGAAGAAATGCAAATTTTTGTAGAATAGCGCCGCCATTTAAAAATAGTTTTCATCAGGAGTTCATGTGTTAGAGCCAGAAAAAATCAAACAAATATTACAGATGGATGACGCGCAGCGCGCCGTTTACTTTATCAATGAAGCGGTCAGCCAAAACGAGTTATGGATCTTAACTGATGAACATGGCTGTGTAATGCTCAACACGGAAGAAGAGGACTGTGTACCGGTTTGGCCAAATAAAGAGTTTGCCCAAGCTTGGGCTACCGATGGCTGGCAAGCTTGCCAACCTGAAGCAATTTCTTTAAACAAATGGTTTAGTCGTTGGAGCACGGGTTTAGCCGATGACGAACTCGCTATTGTGGTGTTTCCAAGCCAAGACGAGCAAGGCTTAGTATATTACCCTGATGAACTTGAGCATGAACTTAAACAAAAACAACATTCGATTAATAAGCGATAGATAATCATGAGTTTTTCGTCCCTAGCATTAGATAAGTCACTTACCGATGCCGTTAAAGCCTTAGGCTATGATCAGCCAACGCCGATTCAACAGCAAGCCATTCCAGCTATTTTAGCCAATAAAGACATTATGGCTGGAGCTCAAACTGGTACAGGTAAAACTGCCGCCTTTGCTTTACCTATTCTGCAACGTTTAAGCGAGAATATTCCAGCACAAAGGCCAATTAGAGCCTTGGTATTAACACCAACGCGTGAACTTGCGCAGCAAGTGTATAAAAGCTTTGTTAGTTATGCTGAAAACACTGAGCTGAATATTGCGGTGGCTTATGGTGGTGTCAGTATTAAACCGCAAATTGAAGCCATTGAGCAAGGTGCTGATATATTAATTGCCACCCCTGGTCGGTTGTTAGACCATATTGTTAATGGCAGTGTTTTGTTAATTCACCTTGAAACTATTGTTTTTGACGAAGCTGACCGTATGTTAGATATGGGCTTTAAGGATGAAATTGACCGTATTTTAAATCGTCTACCGCCTAAGCGTCAGACTTTATTGTTTTCAGCGACTTTTGATGATGCCATTTTCAAACTCAGTAAAACCTTACTTAATGATCCACAACTTATTGAAGTCAGTGAACGTAATACCGCAGCAACAAAAGTAGAGCAAATTGTTTATACCGTTGATAGCGATCGAAAACGTGAGCTTACTTCATTTTTAATTGGTTCTAAAAACTGGCAACAAGTGCTTATTTTTACTCGCACAAAACTGGGCGCGGATGAACTAGCAAAAGAAATGTCAAAAGATGGCATTAAAACCCAATCTATTCATGGTGACAAATCCCAAGGTGCGCGTGATAAAGCCTTAGCAGAATTTAAAGCAGGTAAAACTCGCGCCTTAGTCGCGACCGACGTTGCCGCGCGTGGTATTGATATTAGCGACTTACGTTATGTGATCAATTATGAACTCCCCTATATTGCTGAAGATTACATTCATCGTATTGGTCGCACAGGACGCGCAGGTAATGAAGGCTTAGCTATTTCTTTAATGAGCCCATCAGAAACTTGGTTACTAGAAGCGGTAGAAAAAGTGTTAGACACCCGCTTAATGCAACAATGGCTACCAGGCTATGAGCCAGATTTAACTAAAACCGACCCACCAGCCCGTAAAAACACCTTAGGGCAGCAAAAAAAGCATGGTCGACAAAAGGCCTTTGGCGATAACAGTAAAGCTAAGTTGAATAAGCCGCATAAGTCACGTAAACGCTAAAGCAATAAATTAGTTCATCCTACTTATGATGACATTATAATCTTAATAGCCTTGCTAGTAGCGGGTTAGAGCAAGCAGAGGTTTAACTTCTGCTGGCTCTTGCACTAAACTGAACTGAGGTAAATTAAATTGAGGTAAAGTTAAGGCAGACTAAGTTAAGCGCCAAACTTGTGCTGATTTACATTTTCTTTTACGTGCACTGTCATCGTAAGCAAGATCATCAATACTTTGTCTAATGTCTTCATTAACCGTGGCCCATAAATAATAACTATGTTCTGTGACACCACGAACAATATCAGAGCAGTTGACTTGACTGATTTTATGGTGCAATTGCAAGGGTCGTGCTGTGCCATTATGGCCTAACCTATCGGTATTGCCTTTGGTGTAATCAGAAATATACATAGCTAAATCACCATTATTGTAATAAACCGTTACATGCTTGGCTAATTGATGCAAATTAACCATATGCTTTTTATCTTCAAAAATATCATCATCAACATCAGGTGCACACATAAAGATATGCTGAAATAATTGTGGACGGCGTTTTTGGTTATTGAGCTTATCTAATGAAACTAGGGCGTTTTGTAAAACAAAATTACCCATTGAGTGGCACAGTAAGTGTAGTTGTTGACCACATTCATTTATCGTTGGATCATTATGTTTAGGTCTGAGCGTCATCAGAAAGTCACGTAATTTAAGAAAGCCTCGCGCTACTGCTAAGCTTGAGTCTCTAGCATCGTTACGATCAGATAAATAAGCTTTATTTTTCACCATAGCGCCGTTTGAAGGCCAAGTAAAAAGAAACACGCTGGTATCCTTTAATTTATCATTATCTTGCGATACGCGGTTTAACATTAACTCTAATGCCATGGCAGAGGCGACCGCTTCAAACCAATCAACATTAAAACCATGAATAAAAACCACCAGATCACGTTTCAGATCCATTTGTTTCTTGATCTCATTAAAAGCCACAGTGGAAGCCAGAGGTGTGGTGAGGTTTTTTGGTTCTACAAAAGCAGCGATAAGACTTTTTTTCCGTAATTTTTTTTCAATATAGCCTGATAGGCTTTCACCATCACCTGATCGGTTATGGACCTTATCACTCAGGTAGTCGGTTACTTTATTAGCACCAACTTCAACCGTGACTCGACCAAAACGTAAGTTATTAGGTCGGTCAGCACTAAAATCTTGTCCATAACTGTCGGGAGTCCAACGTTGACCTAAGTGATTTCTGTTAGTGGCATAATGTAGCGTTAACGTGAGCATAGAAACATCCTGTAAAATTAAATTAAACTAGCATAATTGTAGCTAAGATATTTTTGCTCACAAGCGACTTAGGTCATTATGCTGATGTTATACCTTGATAAGTCTTGCTTATTAAGCTCACTTTTCCCTGCTTTAGCGCGGCATCGTCATAATGACTGTTTAATAGTTAATGCCGATAGAATAGGTTGAGCCATGACTCCAAGGCCACCAAATAACAGTAAGGGCGGGTGTCTCTTGAAAGGCTGGCTGAGTAAAAATCAATTGGTTTTTATTGGGGGGTTATTGGGGTTTATTAATTGACCCAATTCATCTTTAAGCGCTTGAGGGGCTTTTTTCATATTCTTTTTATGCCATTCTTCACTGAATAACTGCCGTAAAATAGTTAATATGCGCTCTTTTTTCCCATGAAAATTCGGCGAGTAAAGCGGATTGTTTGTCTTCCCAGCGCCAAGTTAGCTCATCACCTCATAGTGTTGTTATGGTGCTCAATATAGTGTCTTGTTTTGTTTGCTTATGTGACACGAAAATTCCTTTTTATTCATTTATGTAAGCAAGTAATTAGGTGAGAATTTAAGTTAAATAATATAAAAATACCTAGGTATGTTTTTAAGACTTGTTGATCACCTTGTTAAAGTCGAATTTATCGATGCAGCTTTTACAGATACATGATTTTCCAGATAAGGCTGCAGGCACTTGTGTCAATAAGTCGCGTTTAACATCACGACTTACGCACCAACAAGGTTGATTACCATTGACCGCACATAAATTATTTTGTTGGCATAAAGGGCATTGGTTGGTATCAATGGCAGGCATTAGCACTATTGCTCTAGATTAAGATTATTAAGCTTAAAAATAGCATAACTTCACTAACAGTAAAATATTTAGCGGTAAACTTTAGGCGCTGTTGTCACTAATTGTTGGTCTTAGGTAAAATTATCTGGCTAAGCACTGGCAATAGCAGAGACTGCTGGTTAGGGGCGCTACAGAAAGTTATTAATCAGCAACTTTTTCTTAGCTGTATAAATAAACAGTTTTAAATGCTAGGCTATCTAAAACATCAGGAGCCTTTGCTCTACAGGTAAGCCTTCATCTTGAAATTATATATCGCCGAAAAACCAAGCTTAGGTCGGGCAATTGCCGCCGCATTGCCAAAACCTCAAAAGAATCATCAAGGCTATATCGCACTGGCCAATGGTGACGTAGTAAGTTGGTGTATTGGCCATATTCTTGAACAAGCAAATCCTGAAGATTACGATCCCGCATTTAAAAAGTGGCAAATGGGCCATTTACCGATTGTGCCGCAGCAATGGCAACTAAAACCTAAAGCACAAACCCGGTCACAGCTTACTGTGTTACGAAAACTGGTTAAGCAAGCAGATGAAATTATTCATGCCGGTGACCCTGACCGAGAAGGCCAACTGTTAGTTGATGAGGTTATTGATTTTTTCAAGGTATCAGCAAAGAAGAAGCAAAATACTAAGCGTTTGTTAATTAGTGACTTAAATTTACCCGCAGTGCAAAGATCGCTGGCTAACTTACAAAGTAACCAATTATTTATGCCCTTATCAATTTCTGCTTTAGCGCGCTCAAGAGCCGATTGGCTTTACGGCATTAACTTAACGCGAGCTTATACCTTACAAGGGCAAAAAGCCGGTTTTAATAGCGTGTTATCTGTCGGCAGGGTACAAACGCCAATTTTAGGTTTAGTTGTGCGACGCCAACAAGAGATTGACCATTTTGTCGCGAAAGACTTTTATGATGTGCACGCACACTTACAAACCAGTAACCAAGCGCAATTCATTGCAAAGTGGCAACCCAGCGAGGCCTGCCAACCGCATATGGATGAAGAAGGCCGCGTGCTTAATCGTGCTTTAGCTGAAAATGTTGTTCGTCGTATTGACCATAAAACCGCTGAAGTGAGCTCAGTGATTGAGCAGCAGAAAAAGCAAGCAGCCGCATTGCCTTATAGTTTATCCGCACTGCAAATTGACGCGGCAAAAATATATTCATTGAATGCCAAGTTGGTATTAGATGTCTGTCAGGCATTGTATGAAAAGCATAAACTGGTGACTTACCCTCGTTCTGATTGTCGCTATTTACCCACTGAACATCATGCTCAGGCTAAAGGCATTATTGCCATGTTAGCCAGCGCAGATGAAGACTATGGCAAGTTTGCGCAAGGTGCTAATAGTGCGTTAAAAAGTAAAACTTGGAATAATGCTAAAGTAACCGCTCACCATGCCATTATTCCGACCGAAAAATCAGCGAACAAGTTGTCGTTGAACCCATTTGAAAAGCAAGTTTATTTTCTTATTGTTCGGCAATATTTAGCACAGTTTTATCCACCATACCAATATAACCAGTGTCGGGTTGAGCTGCTAATTGCGGGAGGTAAATTCTTAGCTAATGCTAAAACCCCGATCGCCCAAGGTTGGAAGGTGTTATTTCAGCGTGCAAAAAATAAGCCTGACAACGCAGCGCAAGACAATGACGAAAAGCTTAATAATCAACTATTGCCAAAATTAGTGCAAGGCGAGCAAGTACTCTGTCGTCATGGCGAACTCATTAGCCGTATGACACAAGCACCTAAGCAGTTCACTGATGCCAGTTTACTGAGTGCCATGACCGGCATTGCTAGGTTTGTTAGTGATCATGAGATTAAAAAACTTTTACGAGAAAACGACGGTTTGGGTACCGAAGCAACGCGTGCCGGTATTATCGACTTATTATTTAAACGTGATTATTTGCAACGCCAAGGCAAGAATATCAATGCCACTGTGATTGGCACGTCACTGATCAATGCCTTGCCTGTTGCGGCGACCATGCCTGATATGACTGCCCACTGGGAAGCCACACTGACTAACATTAGTGAGAAAAAAAGCCGTTATGAAGATTTAATCACTCCTTTAACATCAACTATAGCGCAGATGGTTAAGCAGTCAGAGCAACAGTCATTTGCCCAATTACCCAAAGTGGCTTTTAAGCGTAAGTCAAAAGCCAAAAAGCAGAGTACGTGGAAAAAAGCCGCGGTTAAATAAAGCCCATTTTTTATTGCTCAACATAGTTATACCTTTGGTGCAGGGTGAAGGGTGCAGGTGACAAGATAAGTTAGGATTAAGCTGTTAAGTTGATGCGACAAGCATTGGCCTTTACCTAATATTATGCCTTAACAATGACTGTTGAATAATGTCCCTAGCTATTTTTTTATCGAGCAAAAAGACCATTAATGAGCATTAAAAGGCACAGGGATAGACAGATACAAAAGGCAGAGAGAAATTTTCAAACGCTGCAGGTGATACTCGTGAACTAGGCATGTTCACGAGTATGTTAATCGCTAGTATTACAAGAGGGTTTGTGGGCTAGCGATAAAGACTTTAAAAGGTAAGGGTGCTTCTAACGCGCTGTCATCTATAGCTAAATAACTAAAACCTGACTGTTCAAAGAACGCGCTTAATGCTTCAGTGCTTAACTCGTCTGCGGTTAAGTTCATGGCCTGATAATAGGCGGTATTTTCAGGTGTTTCGCAGTCTTGTGCATCAACAAATAAACTCATTGGCATACACAGTGCCGAAATTGACTGTACTTTGCTGTAGTGTTGGGCAATTTCTTTTAGTAAAAATTTCGCAACACCCTGCTGGCGATATGCGGGTAAGACACTAATAGCTTCAATTAAGATATGATCTTTGGCTTTAGTATCAATTTTTGCCTGTAACTTTTCGACTAAATCTGCCGCGACATGTTGTTTTTTAAAAAATAAATTTAAGGGGACTTCCCAGTCGGTAGCATCGTGCTGGCTTAATAATTCATAGCTTTCGTCAGCACCACGGTGCTTATTTAAAGTGATTATTTCAATTTCTGCTTTGGCAATAACTTGGTTTTCATCATTTTTAACATTAATCTCTTGTGCTAATTGCCAGTCAAAGGCACTTTTTATTTCTGGTTTATTAAATTCTATGGTTAAGTTCATCATATTTCAGTGCTTAGCTTAACGGTGATATAGCACCGGATAACAAGCGACTGCCTTAAGTGGTTGGCACAGTAAATTTAAGGCAAAAATTTTGCGATTACTGCAGATTTTCATGCTCTGGCCCGTTTATACCACTAGTATGCCTGTCATACCAGCGTTTGATTTTTTAAGCGCTAGGCAACGAGAGGCTAATGTTTAAAAACTATGGATGATAATTTTGCTTGATAAATGCGTCTTAAGAATATAATTTGAGCGATTGTTAGTTGTTGCCATATTAAGCTGCTAATGAAAATTTGATGTTGCTGTCTTAGATAGTCCTTGCTTGCGAAAGGTAAATGTCTAACCCAGTATCTAATATCAAGGCAATACAGTTAAAATAGCTTTTAAATACACCAAGCACTATTGAGGGGAATGCTTATATTGCCTACAATAGCGCACTTTTTATTTACTACAGGTCACCAACATGAATGACACTAAATCGCTACCCGATTTACCCGATCGCCTTTCGATCAATCCTCGTAGCCCACATCATGTGGCAGAAATTTTTGAGCATGATATTGGTATTATGCTCAACGGCAAAGACCGTTCAGATGTCGAAGAATATTGCATTAGTGAAGGCTGGGTAAAAGTCGCCACACACAAAGCGTTAGACCGTCGCGGACAGCCGCTTTTAATGAAGGTAAAAGGCACGGTTGAAGCGTTTTATCGTTAATCATTATTAATGAAAAGTCGGTAACCTAAGAGCCTCGTCCAAGAGATATTGTACGGGGCTTTTTATTATCAATATTGTTAAAACGGAGAAAAAGCAACTCAAAGCTCAGCCGGCTGTTTTAAGCTTAATACCCGCTATTGGTTGTGAGTATTACTGATGAACTACCTCGTATTTACCCATTATTCATCATGAAAAAGTAGATCACTTAATCAGTGTAATGGTCTAATAAATAGCTTATGTTGCTGTCCTAAATAGTATTCTTTATTTACTCGCTATCGGCACGAGTATTAGTCATCGACATTAACACTAAGTATTAGCGTTAGTTATCACTCAGGGCATTAAGATTAATGCTTGGGATCAACTTCCCAAAATTCAAAGAAAATTGCGGCCAGTTCATGCCGGCCGCTGACTTGGGATTTTTTATAAACCGACGAAGCCTGGTTACGCACTGTTTTTTCTGATTTTTGCATTAGCGACGCAATTTCAGCAATCGTTAAGCCTTTTAAGAGAAAAAGCGCAATATCATGCTCTGCCGCCGTGAGTTCCCAAATAGCGAATTGCGCGTTAATGGCATCAAAAAAACTGTGCTTACTTCTTTCTAATTGTTCATTGAGTATTTTTTGCTGGTGTTGGCTGGAGTCTAATTGTCGCAGTAAATAGTTAGTTTGCTTGCTGCGGGTAAAAATATCTTTCATAAGAAAGATAAAAAGTGATAACGAAATAATAACCAGAGTGAGCTCTTGTGCTAAATGAATGTAGCTAACTTCACTTTTAAAATCGACATAAATATCTACCAGTTTAAAGCCAATGATAAGTGAAAGGGCCAGTGATATTATTTTATCTTTATGCATTTTAATCCCATAAAAAAAGCGAGGATAAACCTCGCTTTATTGCTACACTCCTTTGAGTTTAATCATCGTTTCCATTCGACTCAATTTCAGCTTCTAAGACGCGAATATAGGTATTTTCTACCCATACACCTTCAATCTCTACCGTAGTATTAACCGATATTGCATTCATAAAGTCAACTAAATTAACGTTTTGATCATTGAGTTCTAAGCGAGCGCTATTATCTAAACGTATTTCATAGCCATTAAGTGTAAAGCTAGTTGCGGAGAGTAATTGCGATACCCGACCTTCGATTTCTACGTAACCTTGGCCAGTATCATGGTCTGATGAATCGTCTTGGTCGTCTGATGGGTCATCGCCTTGTGAAGGTGACTCTAGTTCAAGTTTGTTAATGACTAATTGATTATTACTATCGTAGTAACCTTCTACTTCGACAGAGATACCTAGTACGAGCGCATTGATGAAATCATCCATGGCAACGACAATATCTTGATTAAGATACAGGCTGCTACTATTCAACATAATTCTGACGCCATTAATCGTGATTGATGAAGTGTCGAATGCACTGACAACCCCTTCAATTTCCCACTCATCGTTAAATTCGCTGCTGTTTTCTCGCTCAATTCGCTGTATGACTTTAACGCCATCAATCAGAGCAAACACTATTTCAACCGCATCATTAACTTGTAGACTTTGTAAATTAACATATTGATCGTCATCATCTTCAAAGCGGGTATTAATACTTAGCTTATACGCTTGGCCATACAGGGTAATTAATTGATTATCTCGATCAATTTGCTCAATATTGCCTTTAACTTTGCCATCAGAACGATATTTGTCTGCTTCAAATTCAACACGTACGACTACTTTGCTAGTCGACAATTCGAGTTCAACAAATACACCTGCTATTAAAGTATCTGCTGTGCCACCTTGGTATTGAACTGTATCAGCAAGCGTAAAGCTATAGCCATTGACGGTGATGGTGTTGTTCGTGGCATCGAACGCCGATACTATGCCTTCCACTTCATAACGAGAGAACTCTTCTGATGAAGAGTCGCTATTGCCGTCAAACATCTCGGTTTCAATGTGAGATGCGATAATCGTATCGTTGGTTAGCACACCTTCAACTTTGACTAAAGTCCCATTACTCAGTTCCCCTTCAATTGAGGCGGTATTGTAGTCAATAATCAATTGATTTAAGCGAAAGGTTCTATTCGTAGTATTGAGCTGTTCAATTAATCCTCGGGTATATTCGGCTTGGTCATTGCTGGTATCAGCGTCAAGTTTGATCATAGTGGCTAGATAAGAATTATCCTGTCTTAAATAACCATTAACTTCTATTCGCTGAGCCACAGACAAGTTAGCTTCAGTAATATCAATAAAGTGAGTCAGGTTGTTATAGGAGATTAACGTGCCTGCGACAATGATGGTTTGGTTATCACGATCTATCGAGCTCACCATGCCTTCTACTTCAGACTCATAAGTCACTCTTGAGGCTTCGGGGGTCTCACTATCATCGTCGCTTGAAGCAATAGTTACATGCATACCTACTTTCAATAACGAGACATCAGCACCACTATTGCCATTGATATTGATGTCAGCATTGTCAGTAAGGTAGCGTACGCCATCAACATAAACACTGCCAAAGCCAGTAATGACTCCGGTAGAGGAGACTAAGCTAGATGAACTTGCAATAGGTGCTGGTTGGCTCGGTGGAGCGATCGGCGCTGGAGTGATAGTCGTTTCAGAGCCACCTGAGCCGCCACAACCAAAAAGAAGTGTCGCGGTAATTATATTCAATGAGTAAATCTTTTTTTTGCTGTAAGACATTAGTGCTGCTACCTGTTGGTTAATCTAATTGATGCGAAGATACCAAACACTAAGTTTTATTCACATAGGTTGAATGACCTATAGGCCTATTTTTAAGCGCTGTAGCCTGATAATTAATAACTAAAAAGATATGTAGTGACTATTTCTATATCAAAGTGGAAAGTTGATTACGTGACATAATTACGTGAAATAATGACGTGATTGTATTAACGCTTCAGCACAGGTAGATTTATTTTCAAGTTATGTTTAGTCACACTTTATCTGTTGGCATAATAACGCTGCGCAGATGTTGAACGAATTATCGCGGTGCAATATCACGGTGCAATAATTTTTAAGTTACCGAGTGTAAAAAAAGAGTCGCTAATAATTAGAGACTCTTTTTTTATGAATAGTTATAGCACAGATTATTAACGTTAGAGCTTAATAACCGCCATTTTATCCTGAGACATATCGTGCATGGTATAAGCGATACCACCGGTATTATAACCCGATTGTTTACGTCCAGCGAAAGGCATCCAATCAACGCGAAAAGCCGTATGGTCATTGACCATTACTGCTGTAGCGTCCAATTCCTGTACCGCTTTCATGGCTATATCAAGGTTTTTGGTAAACACCGAGGCTTGAAAGGCATATTCCAACGAATTAGCTTGAGCAATGGCTTGGTCAATATCGTCATAACCATAGACACAAACAACAGGGCCAAAAACTTCCATGGTAGATACTTTGGCATCAACGGGGGGGTCAAGTAGCACGGTGGGCGCATAAGTGCTTTCACCCAGACGTTTACCGCCGGTGACTAGGGTTGCGCCTGCCGATACGGCTTCATCAACCCAGGCTTCAACACGATCAACTTCTTTAGGACGAATAAGTGGTCCGCATTCGGTCGCTTCATCAATTGCGTTACCGACAATAATTTTTTCTGCGCCGTTAGCCAACATTTGTGCGATAGCTTTGGCTTGCTCCCTAGGCGCAAAAATACGTTGTACAGACACGCACACTTGTCCCGAATGATAAAAACCGCCTTTTAGTAAACTTGGGATCATCGCTGCAATATCGGCACTTTCTTCAATAATAACTGGGGCAACTCCGCCATGTTCTAATGCGCAACGTGTACCGGGCGCCAATTTAGAGCGCAACATCCAGCCTATTTTGGCTGAACCAATAAAACTAAAAAAGGCGACACGAGGGTCGGTGATCATTTTTTCAGCGGTAGACGTTTCGCACATAATAAAACGGCACCACTGTGCCGGTAATCCGGCTTGATATAAAATATCAACAAATGCTTTACAAGATAATGGCGTATCTCGTGCAGGTTTAACTAGCACAGGACAACCGGCAGCTATCGCTGGCGCGACTTGATGGACAATTAAATTTAATGGATGATTAAACGCTGAAACGGCAACCACAACACCAATCGGCTCTTTGGTCGTAAAGGCGATTCTGCCCGCACCAGCTGGGGTTAAATCCATTGGGATTTGTTTACCGGTTAATGCTGATATTTCTTTCGCACAAAGCTCTACGCCGTCAATAGCTCTAGTAACTTCTACACGGGCATCAACTAGCGGCTTTCCGCCTTCACTGGCGATTAAAAGCGCTAATTCATCTGCTCTTTGTGAAATCAATATCGCTGTTTTTTTGAGAATATTGATCCGCTCAAAGGCAGGAAGCCATTGCTGGCGGTCTTTAAATAGTTGCTGAGCGGTAGCTAAATCTTTGTCAATATCATCCCAGGTGACTAAGGGTAAAGACCCTAGGTAAGTTTGATCATAAGGGTTAACAATATCGAACGTTTCAGCGCTTTTGCTTTTGTCTAATTCGGTCATAATATGCTCTTTAATAAGTTAAAAGTCGCTTGTTAACAAGCCATATCAAAATAATAGTTCTATAGTAAACAAACCTTTTCTGCCAATTCATCCACTAATACTTTTTGATTTTCAGAGTAATCAACGGGCAGTTCGACCAGGTGAACTCCGCCAGCTGAAAAAGCTTTTTCATAGGTAGCAACTATATTGTCAGCCGAAGTGATTCTATGACCGGTTGCGCCATAACTTTCTGCGTATTTAATAAAGTCAGGATTGTTAAACTCTAAGCCCCAATCAGCAAAACCAGAACTGGTTTGCTTCCAGCGGATCATGCCGTAAGCATTGTCATTTAACACGGTTACCACTAAGTTCAAGCCTAAACGAATGGCGGTTTCTAATTCTTGTGAATTCATCATAAAACCGCCATCACCACATATTGCCATCACGCGTCGGTCAGGATTTAGCATTGCAGCCATCATGCCTGACGGCAGACCTGCTCCCATGGTGGCAAGGGCATTATCAAGTAATACGGTATTGGGTTGATAAGCTTTATAGTTACGTGCAAACCAGAGTTTATACATACCATTATCTAAAGCGATAATATCTTTTTCGCCCATCACCTTGCGAATATCAGCTACAAAGCGTTGTGGGATAATAGGAAAACGCTCGTCATCTGCTCCCACTTCAATATGCTGCTCAATGGCGAGTTTTATTTTATCAAAATAGCTTCTATCAAACTCAACCTCTCCGACTAACTTATTTTTTAAGGCATTAACAGAAGCGGCTAAATCGCCAATAATTTCTAATTGTGGAAAATAAACTTGATCAACTTGGGCCGATTTATAATTAACATGAATCACTTTCTTAGCGCCTTCTTCCATAAAAAATGGCGGCTTTTCAATAACATCATGGCCAATATTAATAATTAAATCTGCACGTTCAATGGCACAATGTAAATAATCCCCTGCTGATAACGCTGCAGTACCTAAAAATAGACTTGAGCGTTCATCAACTACGCCTTTACCCATTTGCGTAACAAAGAACGGAATACGTGTTGAGTGAACAAAGCTACACATTGCCTCTCGAACATTTTGCCTATTTGCGCCAGCGCCAATGAGTATTAAGGGCATTTTAGCGCTTTTTATTAAGGCTACCGCTTCTTTTAGGGCCAAATCATTAGGGCTAGCGTAAAGCCGTTTATGGGGGTGCATTACTCCCGGGGTACACTCTTCAGCGGCAATATCTTCGGGTAACTCTAAAAGCACCGCGCCTGGGCGTTCTTCTTCACAAAGGCGGAAAGCTTCGCGCACTAATGAAGGAATAGTATCACCGTGGACAATTTGTTTAGACATTTTACAAATAGGATCAAACAAGCCAACTATGTCGATAATCTGGAACAGGCCTTGCTTTGATTTTTTAATCGGCTTTTGTCCCGTGATCATAATTAAGGGCATACCCCCTAAGTGAGCATAAGCGGCAGGCGTTGCTAAATTTGTTGCGCCAGGTCCCAGTGTTGCCATGCAAACACCGGCTTTGCCAGTAAGGCGACCATAAGTAGCCGCCATAAACCCAGCACCCTGTTCATGGCGAGTTAAGACTAATTTAATGGATGATTTTCGTAAGGATTCGACCATATCCAAGTTTTCTTCTCCTGGTACCGCAAATATATGGTCTACCCCTTCAGCTTCAAGTGCTTGCACAAATAAATCAGATGCTTTTATCTTGTTATTATCACTCATAATTTTTCCTTTATCAGTCTGCAGACAATGATGTTAAAAATGTTTACTTAGCCACATTATCATTAACAATACTGAAAAGTATCTGCAGGCGTATTAATAACAGAATAATTTTAGCGGGTGAAACATTAATCAGAATGCATAATGTGTTGCTTGACTAGCCACAATCACCCAAGTGATGATCATGGCGTTAATAAAGCCGCCGGTATAAACCCGACCGGTAACACGGTAGGCGACCGTAAAAACGACTGCCGCTATGGTCATTATTGGCACAAACTGCAATGCGATAATCGACCACAATGGCTCACTGGCTATTAACAGTGTGTTACCCATTAGCAGCGGCGTATATTGTGCGATCAACAACAGCAGATAACCAAGGTTCAATAACAGCCAGTTCACCCCTAACTCTTGACTAAAGCTCCAGTTATTGCGCCGCAGTTGGCCATGTAACACACTAGCCACAATGATAAGAAACAGGCTGAACGGAAGCAGATATAACAAAGCAATACCCATTTGCAACGGGCTTAACAGTTTGATGGCAAAGACCCAAATACGATAGTCGACATCAAATAAATAGTCGGTTAATACAAGCGATGTATAAAGTACGCCAACAACAGCAAATGCCAATAAAAATGAGTGCGCAATCGAGGATAATTGCACTCGGCCGTTCCAAGTTAAGCCATAGCTTGCAAAACTAGCACCGGTTTTACGGTTCAACAAAAAATGCCAAAGTAGAAACAGTGACATTGAAATAAGCCCAGTCAGCAGCGCCCATACTATAATTTGAGTGCTGATGTTCTGAGCGAACAAAGCTGATGCTTGCCATCCTAGCGTTTCGCTGATGCCTTTAAGCGGGAACAGTGTTAGTGCCGGCAAGGTGGTAAATATCAGTGCGCCTAGCCACCAACTTCGTCCGGTTAAACTGAACAATTTAGGTGTTGATGCTTTAAGTGAATGGAATGTTGAGGTTTGAACTAGCCTGCTTAGGGCAGGCGCGATGAGTATGACCATACCGATTAAAGCCAGTAATGTGCCGATTTCTTTCCATAGCCAAATTTGGTCGGTGGATGGAATGGGATGTGCACCGGCTAAAGTTTGATCAAACCAGTCGATAGCATGTCCTATTGCTACCGATGAAAAGTGAACGCCAGGATGAGTAACCGCTGGTTGATGAAAAATGCGTGCGCTACCGTCTGCAATATTGCCATAAATTTTGCCTGCAATGACGTCTTCAGGGGTATCAAACAGAGTTTTAAGTTTATCAGTTTGTCTGATGTCTGTTGGTATATCAACGCCCCACATCAGCGATGAAAACTCATCGTATTTGGAAAAAATAACCGCGATATTACGCGGCCAATCTGGAGTTCCTTCAGGCGCACCATAAGTACCGGGTGATGAACCCAGTATCACCAATGATTGGTAATCATTTGGATAGACACCGGCGGCCACAAGTGATGCCCAACCGCCCATAGAGTGACCTTCGAGGCCAATATTATTTTGATCAACGAACGGCAATGTCTTTATGTAGGCCAGTGTATCTATACCTCCAAAGCCATTAGCGAAAGCGGCGGGATCGGAATAACCATGGCCGGTTTGATCCGGCGCTAGTACAACGTAACCACGTCGCGCAAACTCGAGGGCAAAAACTGCTTGGGTTTCATTTGAGTTGATATAACCGTGTGTAGCAACAATGCCAGGTGCTGGGTTTGCGTTTGAAACGCTATTAGGTACGTAAAGCCGTGCGTGGGTAATAATGCCGTCGTTGCCGGCAAAGCGAACATGACTGACTTGTACGGTACCGCCATTCGTTTGTATTTGATTAGCTAGAAAGCCGCCAGACAGGATCAGTGCCACGGCTAATATCAGCACTCTGGGATAGTATTTCATCTACAGCCTTAAGGTATTTATTGTCTTTAGAAAGACGTGGAATTTTTGAATATTATGATGTTATTCTGCATTGCGGAATTAAGTATTGCAATATTTTAAACAGTATCAGGATAGGCTGTAAGTTAATTAACCCCCATGTTACTGCAAAATTTTATAGATAATGATGATGTAATGAGCGATTATGAGCAACACCAAGTCTTAAAATGACAACAAAACATAAATGGCTGGCAGTGTTATTAAAATCAGGGAAATGGCAACAGTGTGCTGAGCTTAAATATCTATTGCGAGTGCGGCTTTATCGCGTCAATAGGTTTCACCCATTAATGTCAACTCATGTAACTAAACACAACTAAAACATAGGTAAGGCAACTTTATATGTCATCTAGAGTAAGACTGATTCTTTCTGCCCTTATCTCATTTTTTTTCTATTTCGCCTGGTCATATTGGGCTAATAGTATTGCCAGTGACGATCAAGCATTGGTCTTAAGATCGGCGTTAGTACAAGGTACATTAAGCGCCACTATTACGCTTTTATTTACTTTTATACTGGAAAAGCTGATATCAAAATTTGGCCAAAGTTATCTATCTTTAATCTTTGTCGTGCCTATTATTTGCACGGTATATTCTAAAACCAAACAAAATATCGCTATTTTTAGAAGCTTCAGAAACGCCTTAAACCGCTCGGCCAAATACCTAAGTAACAACGCGATACCCGGCACTTTGTTGGTACCACTGTTGCCGATAGCGATCCAATCGAGTATTGCTATCGGGGTTAACTTCATTAATCAAACCCCCAACTTATGGTTAACTGTCGCCCCTAGTATAGTAATTACCGCTATTTATGGCTATGTCTATACTTTTACCTTGCTAGCTAAGCCGACTGAGCCGGTTTTATCAGAGTAAATATTGGGTATTCATCACTTGTCGAAGGTAGGGGGCGTTTGTTGTTTCAAAAACCATGTTGCGCGACGAGATTTAATGAGAGTTTAATGAGAGTCGAGTGATAGCAAAATAAGTGCCATAGAGACACTTATTCACCATAGTTTATCTTGAGTAATTTGGTTGGCAGGCTCAGGCAGTATTTTTGCCTAATTATGAGTCACTATCATTAATAACTTGACCATCAAGCGGTTGAATTATTAGCTTTAAATACCGAAATTAACAGGCATAAAAATATAAATTTTCAGAAAAACACAGCATGTTTAAACAGTAAAAAATGCTGTGTAATGTTTTAGCTTAACCTTATTATTTTCTTATCTGATAACCACTTTTAAATATCCAAGTAACCGCTAATAAACACAAGGCTAAAAAGCCGCCCATCACACAAAGACTTGTGATTAAACTTACATCAGCCACTTCGTAAAAACTCCATCGAAAGCCACTGATTAAATAAAATACTGGGTTAAACTGCGTTACTGTTTGCCAAAAGGGCGGCAACATACTGACAGAATAAAAGGTGCCTCCTAAGAAAACTAGTGGGGTAATAATAATCAGAGGGATCACTTGTAGCTTCTCAAAATTGTCGGCCCAGATACCAATAATAAAACCAAACAAACTAAAGGTAATGGCGGTCATCACTAAAAAGAATAACATCCAAAATGGATGGGCTATTTCAAGTGGAACGAAAAAATGCGCGGTGGCTAAAATAATCAAGGCTAATAACGTTGACTTAGTCGCTGCCGCACCCACATATCCGAGTAACACTTCAAAAGAAGATACTGGTGCAGAAAGTAATTCATAAATAGTGCCGGTAAATTTTGGAAAATAAATACCGAATGACGCGTTAGAAATACTTTGGGTTAATAGCGATAGCATTATTAATCCAGGGACAATAAAAGCACCGTAGCTAACGCCACCTATTTCAGTGATACGAGAGCCAATCGCCGAGCCAAAAACCACGAAATAAAGTGAGGTAGAAATTACCGGAGAAATAATACTTTGAAAAATAGTGCGTTTAGTGCGAGCCATTTCAAATTTATAAATAGCCGCAACAGCGTAACGATTCATGTTGTTTCCCTTACTAATGAGACAAATATGTCTTCTAGTGAGCTTTGGTCGGTTTTGATATCTTTAAAGGCAATACCGGCGACTGACAAATGCTGAAGTAAAACAGAAATTCCCGTGTGCTCTTCGGTGGTGTCATAACTATAAATTAACTGCAGTCCATCATTTTTAAGCTGTAAATTAAAATCAGCGATATTGGCAGGTATTTCAGTTAAGGGTTCTTTTAAATCTAGAATTAATTGTTTAGTACCTAATTGATTCATTAACGTTATTTTATCTTCAACCAAAATAAGTTGACCATTTTTAATCACGCCAATACGGTCTGCTATCTCTTCCGCTTCTTCAATATAATGTGTGGTTAAAATAATAGTGACGCCATCGTCACGTAATTGTCGTACCAATTGCCACATGTCTTTGCGCAGTTCTACATCAACGCCTGCCGTGGGTTCATCTAAAAATAAAATAGCCGGTTCATGAGACAGTGCTTTAGCAATCATCACTCGGCGTTTCATACCACCAGACAACTCGATGAGACGGTTATCTTTTTTATTCCAAAGTGACAATGATTTAAGTGTTTTCTCGATAAAAGCGGGGTCAGGTTTTTTGCCAAATAAACCACGACTAAATGACACAGTAGTCCACACTGTTTCAAAGGCATCTGTAGTCAACTCTTGTGGCACTAAACCAATAAGTTTACGGGTGTGTCGGTAATCGCTAACAATATCTTTACCGTCAACGGTAATTTGTCCAGAGGTGGCATCAACAATGCCGCAAATAGCACTAATGAGTGTGGTTTTACCGGCACCATTAGGGCCTAACAAGGCAAAAATTTCAGCAGGTTTTATTGATAAGTTAATATTATTAAGTGCTTGAAAACCACTAGCATAAACCTTATTAACATCGGTGATTTGAATCATTGGCTGCAAGATTATTTTCCGTCAAAATTTGAATGCTACTAAGGTATACGAGATGCCCTATTGATGGCTAGGAAAATCATTAAACTAACCGGCTAAATTTTTCTGCAGGCTACTCACTCGTAGCAAAAGATGGTCGCTCTTTATCAAGCAGGAGCATGCCAGCAAAGACTAAATTAGATACCGTAGTTCAGCGATAGTATGCTTGATGACAACAAAAGTTTTACCTTAGCAGTACGCGATTAAAAATAACTCTTCCCAACAGATAAGAAAAAAAATGCTAAAAAAATATAGTATTTGTGCAATAAAAATTCAGTAACATGGCTAGTTAATCATAGGACGATGAATTTAATATATAAGAATATAGCAGTGCTTTAGTAAAGGTAATATAGGTATCTATAAGCTTAATTAATATGCGAAACTTTGTTATCATGATTCACCAAGAGCTTGATATTCATCTTTTAATGAAAAAATTTATTTTAAAATCAATGGGGTTGTTTTTTTTCATGCTGCCTCAGCTAAAGGCATTTCAATATCCATCATCTATTGAAAATATTACTTTTTACACCGAAAATTACCCACCGGCTAATTATATAGAAAATGATAAGCTTAAGGGAATTTCAGTTGATACATTAAAGGCGATATGGAAACATCTAAAGTTACCAGAACAAAAAATATTTTTAGTACCTTGGGTACGTGGCTATAGATTTACCTTGGATAAAAATAATACCGCTTTATTGACTGTGTCTAAAACTCAAGCGCGTGAAGGTTTATTTAAATGGGTAGGGCCTTTTTTTTCCTCTACTTATGTCTTGATAGCAAAAAAATCAAAAAACTTTAACTTTTCCAGTTTAGGGCAAGTTTTTGACCATACCGTTGCAACAGTGCAAGGTGATATTTCAGAAATATCACTGCAGCAAGTGGGTTTTCCCTCGCCGAATATGGCAACAACGTCTCAATTAAAACAAGCCTTTCTAATGATGCAAGCAGACCGTGTCGACATGATCGTTGTGGCTACTCATGGTTTTGCCCATTTAGCGACACAACTTAAGTTTGATGTTAATGAATATGAACAGGTGTGGGTGGTCAACAAAAAGGCGAATTACTTGGCATTTAATATCAATACACCAGATAACGTCATAGAAACTTATCAAACAGCCTTTGACAGTATTGCCAAGCAAAGATTAAGCATTAAAGAGCATTATAAGTTATCTCCAGCTGATTACTAATGCGATGATTTTTCTGCCAGGGTCGTTTTTGCTGCTAGAAAAAACAAGTTAATTTCACTTAGGATCACTAAAAATCACGCTGGCTTAAAGCTGCACTGCTCAATCACAACTTTGAAAAACGATTGTTTTAGATGACCTAAGGCGATCTGAAGTAACGAGTTCAATAGAAAAATTAATGTCTATTGAACTAGTGATATTAAGCTAAATATGCGAAAACCCTATTAGCAAATCATAAACATAAGCAACTATTAAACCGCTTGCCCACAAGCAACGCCGCTGCTCCAGGCAAACTGGAAATTATAGCCGCCTAACCAACCGGTTACATCTATTGCTTCACCAATAAAATATAAGCCTTTGGCTTTCTTCGCTTCGAAGGTTTTTGATGATATTTCGTCAGTGTCTACGCCACCTAAAGTCACTTCAGCCGTGCGATAGCCTTCCGTGCCATTGGGCTTTATTTGCCAGTGATGTAGATATTGGCCTAGGTAAGTAATTTCGTCATTACTGATCTGGTTGATGGCTTTATCAGGAATATCTTTTTGTTTCACTAAAGCTTCAATAAAGCGCTTGGGTAGCACAGTTGAAAGCATATTTTTTAATGACTTTTGCCCACTGGTTTCACGCCATTCATTGATTAACTCATCGATAGGTGATGCTGGCAGTAAGTTAATAGAGCGCGCAAAGGGTGTCAGGTCTTGTCTTTTGCGCGAAGTGACGTGGTAAAGCGCCTGCGTATTCCATTCTTAATGGTCTAGACATTTCAAACTCCTTTTGAAATTGGTTTGGCCTAACTTACTTCATCATAGAGGCAAAAGGCAAGACCTGACACCCTATTTGCTCTTGGTTTTGCCTATCGGTCAGCGAAATCAGCTGTCCTCTTTGTCCTTCCAATAGGCATCAAACTTTTTTCCTAATACAAGCAAAGCAGCGGTTTCGGCTAAAGCTTTGTTTTTTCTGCGCAGCTCACGCTCTAATTCCTTAATGCGTTTTTTGTCTGACTTTTGCTCAGGCGTTATCTTTGCTCTTTTTATCGGTTTTGCTGTTGTATTAACCGCAATGCAAGCTTGTTTCCATGCTTTGATTTGCTCAGGATACAAGCCTTTCACTCGACAATACTCACTTAATTCAACTGCCGATAGTGTGGCTGTTTCCAGGACAACTGCAAACTTTTCCTCACTTGACCATTTATCTGACGAACTCACGTTTGACACGTTTAAACCTGAGGTATTAAAATGCTTTTGCCAACTATACAGGGTTGAAAGGTTAATGCCTTCTTGCTCTACAAACTTTCGAACTGACAAGCCACTTTGACTGAGCTTAGTTAATATTGCTGCTTTAAATTGACTTGAATATCTTTGATAATCCACTTGCTTTAACTTACCGCACCCTGTTTATTTATAAAATTAATTGAGGCGACAACAATCCTGACACAGGGGGTAAGCGTTAACTTGAATTTTTGCAATAGTACTAACAATTACCAATGTAAATAGTTTTAGCAAATTCTAGATAGTATTTAGATGATTTATAAATTAACTAGTTGTGATAAATTATCTTTAATAAAAATTATTAAGTTTTGGTTTGCTTTCATATTTCTACTTTTCTTTTACCAATCAAAACTAGTTTCAAAATATTAAGGAACAATACGTCTCATGAGTGTATTGAATAAATTATTATAAAATTACCGTAATACATCTAAAACAGAACGTGAGAAAGGGAATTACTTCGAAGAACTCACGGTTACTTATTTTAAAAATGAACCCACCTATAAAGATTTGTATTCTAACGTTTGGTTGTATTCAGATTGGGCAGCACCGGTTTAGAAACAATGAAAATTGTGAAAAGCTTACCTAAGTTGGATATTTAAAATTACAAGGAGTAGTAAATGATTGGTTCAGTATGGAATAAATGGGATTTGCACATCCATTCACCAATGACTCATCAAGCTAATGAGTTTGGTGAGTTATCAATTGCAGGGTACGTTACAAAACTACATGAGCAGCAGCTCTCATTAGTAGGAGTAACCAATTATTTTTATTTTGCGGATGCTGAATTAGAGAGCATTCGTAAGGAAATAGGTAAGCAACAAGCTCCTATAACAGTTTTAGGTAATATTGAATTTAGAATTGCACAGCCAAATAAAGATGGGGAGTGGATAAATTTACATTGTCTATTCGCTGAACACTTAACCTCTGATGATATTAACTCTGCTTTATCAAGATTAGAAATTTCAAATACCAATGAACATGGTCATGCTATTTATTGCTGCAAAGAATCATTTATTCAAAATAAACTTCAACCATCTGATGCCACAGTTGACTACGATAAATTACTTTCCCATTTAAAGAAAAGTTTTCGTTCTGGTATTGATTATCTTATAGCTGTTTGTCCAAATGGATATGGAGGTTTCAGACCTAACTTTGACGAAGGTCGTTCTTTAGCGTTAGCTAAGGAAATTGAGAAAAAAGGACAGATAATACTTGGTAGAAAACAAGATCGTAATTTCTTTTTGAATGACCTTGATAGGTATGTTGGAGCTGTCTCTAAACCAGTATTTACATGTTCTGATGCTCATTCTATAAATGGTCACGGAGAACCAGATAACAGAAGGTTTGGTATAGGTGAAAATTATACTTGGGTAAAAGCAAAGCCAACTTTTGAAGGTTTAAGGCAAACACTAATTGAGCCTGACTCTCGTGTGCAACAAACGGATGATTTCATCGAAAAATCATTTATGAAACCTAGATTTAAATCTATTGAACTAGGTGGTGATATTTTCACTGGTCAGTTAATAAAATTTGAGAATAAAACTATTCCTTTGAATCCTAATTTGGTTGCCATTATTGGTGGTCGGGGAGCAGGGAAAAGCTTGTTTTTAGATTCAATGTACTCTTTATTTAACCATAACTCGCCCTCGCATAACGCACGAAATGTAAATGTAGAAAGCTTAAGAATAACGGTAGATCAAGGAGATGGTACTGAGTTGTCTTTTAATTCTATTGATGATACTTATTCATATTTACATGTTTCTCAAGGTGACATTCAAAAGTTTAGCCAAGAGCCAAGTGAATTAAGTGATGAAATTAAAAAAATGTTGGGTATTCATCATTCAAGTTTTGATTCAGTCACCAGCAATTCAATCACTGTAAATGTAGGGAAATACAGAAGCTTTGTACAATATTGGGAGATGTCTGATAATGAGGGAAATAGAGTCAATAACCCTACTTATCAAAATAGCATTATTGAAAGAAATACTAAGTTGATGGCAACTATCACCAACCCTCAAAACCAACAGTTAATATCCCAATATCAACTAAACCTTAAGTCAGCAAATGTAAAAAAAGCGATTATAGAATCTCTTAAACAAGCACAGGCAGTTATCCAAAGATCTGAAGTGGAGATAAACCAACATTTAAGTTTGTTGAATGGTAATAAAGAAGTTTTAAATAAAATCCCACCAGTTATTACTTTGGGTACACAGCAGGCTATAACTAATAATATCCAACTTTTTGAGCAGGAAGTCTCTCAATTTGAGGTTAATAATCTAGCAATTGTTGAAAAATTTAAAGAGCAGGGGATTAATCAAGATATAGCTTCTTTACTAGATAAAATCTCTGAATATCAATCGGCAATAGATAGTGCTAATAATAAATTAATTGAGATTGAACAGAGAACAAATCAATATCATGAATATGTGAAGAATCGAGCTGATTTAGTATCTACATATCGTACATATATTGATGAACAAAAAAGTCATATTGATAAAAAGTTTCTGGCTTTGACTGAGCATAAAGAACATTGGGATGAGGCTCAAAACAATTTAGTAACGAAAATGATTTCTGATATTAAAATTAATGGCAGTATCGTATTCGATAATGATAAATTTTATTCAGGATTAGAAGCTTGTATCAATAGAGGTAGATTTAGAACTACTCAAGAGAAAACAACAAGTGAACGTCTTCAAGAAATGTTTGATGTATCTACAATTAGTGACTTTTTTGAGCTGATTGCAGGCGTTAAACAAATATATTGTGAAGGTGTAGTGGATGAACAAGGAAACCCTCAAAAAATATCAATAGAGGATCTCTTTTGGAAGTCCGAATATTTTAACCAAGGTGGGAGGTTTGAGCTGCTTAATTATCTATTTTCACCTGAAAGTATTAAAAGTTTTCTTTATGTAAATGCTGAGTTTGAATACAAAGGCAAAACTGTCGATAAATTGAGTGTAGGTCAACGAGGTACATTTTACGTTTGTTTAAAATTAGCTACAGATCCTTTTGGTAGCCCATTTGTTTTTGATCAACCTGAAGATGACTTAGATAACGATTTTATAATGGGGCAGTTAGTTCCTTTATTTAGAGAAATTAAAAAATATAGACAGGTTATTATTGTTACTCACAATGCCAACCTAGTAGTAAATACTGATGCAGAGCAAATAATTGTTGCTTCCAATGAAGGGGAAGTAATTAGCTATGAGTCGGGAGCACTAGAAGACGGTAATGTAACTAAAGATGAAGGTATAAGAGCTAGTATTTGTAACATTCTTGAAGGTGGTAGTTATGCTTTTGAGAAGCGAGAACGCAAGTATGGCATCAAATCTTTAGCATGATCCCATATACTATGAATGAACATTTAGCTCAGTCAGCAAAGCTTGAAAATAAGCTGATTGAGTTTTTATCTTTACAAGCTTTTACAACTGAAAAGCGAATCAAAGGTAGCCGCATTTTATGTAGTGTTGTTTATGAACATGCGGAAAGCGTCAAAATACTCATTTCTACAGGAAATCTAACTTCAGCTACTGGTTTAGTGAGATTGCAGTATGAAGCTTTGGTTCGAGCTATGTGGCTCTTATATGCTGCATCTGATGTTGCTGTTGATAAATTAATGGCAGAGCTAACCAATGAAAGTGCTCAAAAAGCTAACAAGTTGCCGATGTTAAGTGAAATGCTAACTAAACTTGAAGGTAAAGCTCCAGAGGTTGCTATGGACGCTTTAAATGAGTTTAAACAGTATTCATGGAAAGCATTAAGTTCATATGTGCATGGTGGTATACATGCCATCAGTCGTCATAGTAAAGGTTATCCAGTCGAACAATTAATTCAATTACTAAAAATTTCAAATGGATTGCTAATTATGGCAGGTATGCTGTTAGTTATTTTATCGGGAGATGCTAATCAAAAAGGCAAAATTCCAAGCATACAAATGAAATTTAAAGATTGCCTACCAGACCAAAAATAATACAGTTTTAAAGTTAAATTAAAACTTTGCTATTCAATGGATATTAAATAAATGGAATTACTAAAATGAATGAAAAACTATTCTCTAAATCTGTTAAAAAACAATTATCCAAAGAGTACGATGAAGATCTCTTAAAGTCTCTTGATAACAAGGAAAACCTTTATCAGCCACTAAAAGAATTTTTAACGGATAAGTCAGGAAATACTCTTTCGGTGCTTGAATTTACAAAGCCCGTTCATTTTCCCGTTAATTTTAAGAACGCCTTGAAAGGCGAGTATTCAAGAGTATTTGATTTATATAAAGAAGCTATTCAAATACATAATGAATTCATTGCTGGTACTAGATCACCTAATGATGCATTTGAATGGTTTAATACCGCTATTGTTGTAAATTTAATTCAAAATATTGAGCAAGTTTTTACAGAAATCGGAAAAAAAATTGCTCATAAAAAAAGAAGAAAGTCTGCATATGAAGCGCAAAAATTTTTATTTGAAAATGTGTTATCCCCACTCGATAAATTTACATGGCAAGCTGATTGTAAACTCGATTTATTCTTTCAACACGGGATTGATTTGCTCTGCCAATCATATTTGAGTGAATTTGTTATAGATGCTTTCAATCCAAATTCAACACTTTTAACTGGAAGCTTTCCATTAAACTATCAGGCAATTTGCCTAAATCCCAAAGAAGCTCACGTAATTCAAGAGCAAATGAAAATCTATAACGTTGCTGACTATGTATTGATGGAAAATACGATTAGAAATGTAGTTTCAAAAATTACAACAACAGAGTTATATAAACCAGATGTAAAAGAACAAGTTTTATTTGATATTTTTGAGTTAATCCCTCTTTATATAAAGAGTTGGGACGCATCCAGAAGTAAAATAGTCATCAATGAAAGCATTACTATTTTTATATTTTTAGATTTTGGTTTTCCAAGTTTTGTTATTGGTACTGCTGAAGATCGACCTGAGTTATTAAAAGCATCTACTTTGAGATTTTCATGGAGTGTAAATCATTCATTAAGATCTGAAGGGAAAAGAGATTGTTGTATACCCGAATTGACAGTACTTGGTGATTTTGTATTAGGAAAACTGTACGAAACGCTTATTTCGTTATATGCGATAAGAAAACCAGAGAATACAATCTTAATAAATGAAGAACCTGAAGAGTATTCAAAGGTTTCAGAGTCACAGCAATTAACCGACTTTACTGAGCAATATCATCAAATACTTTCATCTAAAATGGAAGATAATTCACTTACAATCTCAGAGTCTAAAAGTGTCGTACCTTCAATGTCGATGTCGGTATTTTTTAAGTTTATGAAAACAAATTTTGATTGTAATGTTGATGAAGGTAAAGGAAGTGAAATGAAAATATGGAGGGGAGGGCATAATATTTATACGCTAGGCAGGCATAAAAAAGATCCTCAAATTCATTCCTTTTTAATTAAAAAAATAATAAAACGCTTGGGAATATCGAGAACAAAATGGTTAGAAACATTGAACCAATTTTAGAATAGAAAATGTGTGTTTGGATCTTTAGCTTCTGTTAGTAACTGAGCATTCAACTAAACAATTACGGTTAACCGCAGGATCACAAGCAAGAATCTGTTCGCACAATTCAGAATTTGTTCGCTCTAATTATCTCTTGTCAATTAAACCGCTTGCCCACAAGCTACGCCGCTGCTCCAGGCAAACTGGAAATTATAGCCGCCCAACCAACCGGTTACATCTATTGCTTCACCAATAAAATATAAGCCTTTGGCTTTCTTCGCTTCGAAGGTTTTTGATGATATTTCGTCAGTGTCTACGCCACCTAAAGTCACTTCAGCCGTGCGGTAGCCTTCCGTGCCATTGGGCTTTATTTGCCAGTGATGTAGATATTGGCCTAGGTAAGTAACTTCGTCATTACTGATTTGGTTGATGGCTTTATCAGCAATATCTTTTTGTTTCACTAAAGCTTCAATAAAGCGCTTGGGCAGCACAGTTGAGAGCATATTTTTTAATGATTTTTGCCCACTGGTTTCACGCCATTCATTGATTAACTCATCGACAGGTGATGCTGGTAGTAAGTTAATGCTTACCGCTTGTCCTGCACGCCAGAATGACGAAATTTGTAAGATAGCGGGGCCAGATAAACCACGGTGGGTGAATAAAATATTTTCTTTGAATTTTGTGCCATCTTCACTGGAAACTTCAGTCGCTATGCTGATGCCTGATAATCCATCAAACTTTTGTTTGTCGTGATCGTGCAAGGTAAAGGGCACTAATGCGGCGATTGTCGGTAATACCTTCAGGCCAAATTGTTCGGCAACTTTATAGCCAATTGGGCTGGCACCTAATTTCGGCATGGTTAAGCCACCCGAGGCAATAATTAATGACTCACATTGGTAGCTTTCATCGGCGGTAATAACTTCATATCCGGTCGCATTTTTGTTGACTGAGGTCACTTCGCTGCGCATGGCAATATTGACACCGGCCCATTCACATTCGGTCATCAAAATATCAACGATGTCTTGAGCACTGTTGTCACAAAATAACTGCCCTATGGTTTTATGATGATAATTAAGGCCATGGCGGTCAACAAGCTCAATAAAGTCTTGTGCGCTATAACGGCTAAGGGCCGATTTTGCAAAATGAGGGTTTTGGCATAAGTAATTTTCTGGACTGGCATTTTCATTAGTGAAATTACAGCGACCACCACCAGAAATTAAAATTTTTCTGCCGGGTTTTTTACCCATATCAACCACAGTAACACTGCGGCCTCGATAGCCCGCAGTTGCTGCTGCCATTAAACCTGCGGCGCCGGCACCAATAATAACTACATCAGAAAATATCAACGAAATACCCTAATTTATGCTTTAAATGCCAGCATTATACGTGAGATGACGAAGCAGGGCGATAAGATAAAGCGCAAAGTTTTTAATCCAAAGCTAACGCGATAAGTGAGTTTTGTAAAGAAAGGTATAGATAAGTAAAGAAGTGCAAAGATACTGTGAATTCTCGAACTTAATCCTAAAATACAGCTCTACAAAGTGCTTTTTAGCTGTTTCAGCTGTAAGCATACACTCTCTGGCAGCAACCTCTGCGCAGTGATAGCCATTAACTTTATTGGAACAATATATGCGCTTAAAATCCAACCTATTTTCAACTATTTCGTCTGCAAAGCTAGTGTTATTTTCATCAGCATTATTAGTACTTGCTGGCTGTGGCGGCAGTGATGATAGTGATAATGTCGGTTATGTTAAATTTTACAATAGTTCGAAAAATGCTCCTGATATTATTTTAACCCTTGATCAAGACCTTGAATCAGACGATGACGACGACGCCGATAATTATGAAGTAAGCTTTAATGGCGTTGCCTACACTGAAGCCTTAAGTAAATTTGAAATAGAGACCAACAACTATTTTTATGAAATGGCTTGGCAAGATGAAGACAGCAGCGACCGAGACGATTTAGAGATAGTTGCGCAAGGACAAATTGCAGTAACCACAGATACTATTCAACTATTAGTGCTAACTGATGATATTACGTCGCCACAAGTTGAAAGCTACAGTATCGAGGTACTTGACGATGACGAGGATGATGAGGAGGACTTATTTAACTTACGAGTGTTAAATTTACACCCAGAGTCAGTCGGTGTTGATTTTTACATGTCAGGGTCGGATGAAAGCTTTAATGAAGCTATATTAGTGGGTCAATATAACTATAAGCAGTTATCAGATAATCAAAAATTTGACCAAGACGAATATATTTTCTATATCACTAAGTCGGGTACTCAAGAGGTTTTGTTTACTTCAGACGAGATAGATTATGCCTATGCGGCACAGTATGTGATGATTGTGCGCGAAAATACCGGTTCAGGTGTTTCCCCTTATGCCTTGGATAGAATGTCTAACTCATCAATAACTGAGCATTTAGACACAGATTCTGAAGCACAGTTTAGAGCCTATAACGCGATTAAAGCACATGAACTGATCCCAAATTATACCGGTAGCTTGGATATTTATATTAATGGTGTTGACGATGAAGCTGAAATAACAGCACTTGCGCAGGGTAACTTCAGTTCGACAATAGTGCAGAACAAGGGGGATTACAGCCTAGACTTATTGATTCCAGGTAGCTCAGAGCGCCTTTTAAGTAATCACCTACTAAGCTTGGCTGAAAACAGCAATAAAACCGTTTTCTTTTATTTGAATGAAGAAAATGTTGATCATGACGGCGATGGTGACGTAGATGAGGATGGTGATGGTATTGTTGATGAAATTGAAGTGACCATTAATTCGCTTGTGGTCCCTAATAGTACGCGTGAAAGTATCTACGATCATAAAATTACCATGATTGATTTAGTCGATAGTGACGATTTTAATCTGGTAAAATTCTATTTTGTTCGTAGTAATGAAACCATAGAAACCGCCCTGTATAACCGCAGCGCTGTGTATACTCAGCCTGAATCAATTTACCTACAAAACAATACGTATCAGGTGTTTGCAATAGCAGAGGTAGATAGTAGTGAGATTATTTTATCGAGTTTTCAACTGATACTGGATGCAGAGTCAGATGAGCTATTTTTAATCGCTGAAACTGATATTAATGCACCAACCGGTTATCGCATCGAAATGATAAAACAAACTGACGACGAGTAACTAACGACTAAGTTGATTGAGTATAAGCTCCTAGCTTGACAAAAAACTTTACAATAGCTGGGCAAATACAAAAGGCTTACCTCAATTAATAGGTAGGCTTTTTTTTTGTTGATTTTACTTTGATATCAACAAAAAAATCTAATTTATGTTTAAAAAAAAACAGCGTTATAGGTGAGATAAAGCACTAGCGCGATACGATAAAAAAGCGCTTGTTGCTCTCTAATATTCGCTGGCTTGCTTACCTAGCCTTGAGGTTATTTACTTCGAGGGTTATTTGTCTTGCTGTAACCGGTAAAAAAAACAGTGGGCAATAAAAAGGGAGCCATTGCTCCCTTTTTGCTTTAATAGCAGATTAAATCGCTTTTACAGCTGTTTAAGAATAGTTTCAGCATTACTGATTTCAAATTCTTGAGGCTTTTCAACGTTTAAGTTTGTTACAACACCATTGTCGATCACCATAGAATAGCGTTGCGAGCGTAAGCCACCAAACGCTGCTGTGTCCATTTCAAGACCCAGTGCTTTGGTATAGCTACCATCGCCATCAGCCAACATCATCAGGTTTTCAGCATTTTGTGCTTTACCCCAAGCTGACATTACGAAGGCGTCATTAACCGCGACGCAAATAATAGCGTCAACGCCTTTTGCTTTTAACTCGTCAGCAGCAACCACATAGCCAGGTAAATGCGTTACCGAACAGGTTGGGGTAAAGGCGCCAGGTACGGCAAACATCACCACTTTTTTGTTAGCGAAAAGTTCTGACGTTTTGTGGGTGATCATCTCACCATCTTTTAATTCTTGAAGTTGCCCATCAGGCATAGTTGCATTTAATGTGATCATAATATTTCCATTGTTGTGGTTATTGAGATAAAAGCCGTTTTACGGGTTTACATAGATAATTTTAATTGTGCGGCTCGAGTATAGTTTCTACAAAGAAATCTAGGCTTATCGATAATATGAGCAAGCTTATATCCATTTCTTTTTCTTAAGTATACGTAAAGACTTTACCATGCGCGCACTAGCTAAATAAACCTGCTTTTAGTTTAGAATAATGCGAGGTACTGCGCACGTAAATGCATGAATAATTATTATATCATTTAATGGCTGTGTTTTAAGCGCTCTGAAATATTGCTGCTTAAGCGTTATCACTCGTTTCCTAACAGTGAGGACTTGTGAAACCTTGATATTAATCAAAATGATCTTAATCTTTCCTGATTTTAGCGCTCGTTGTCATGGTAATTACACTAATAGTTATTATGCTTATATCAGGAAAATTCTCAATCTTTGGTTACGCCATTAATCAAAGGTGAGCTGGTAGTGTAAGGGTAAAACCAGCATTAATAATCAGGACTAAAAATGACACAATCAAAATTATTTTTTAATCCATTAAAAAACTTAGCCGACCAATTTGATAAGTTGGTTGAAGGTAAACTATGGCTGAAAGTTATTATTGCCTTAGCACTGGGGGTTATTTTTGGTGTGTTAATGGGGCCTGATTTAGGCTTGCTTTCAGCTGGAACCGTTAAAATTATAACGGCTTGGCTTGCCTTACCCGGACAAGTGTTTTTAGCGATTATTCAAATGATTGTTGTGCCCTTGGTGGTTGCTTCAATTGTGAGAGGGCTGGCGGCTAATAATAATCCGGCAGCGATGAAAAAAAATGGCATGATCGCTTTATTATTTATCATGGTATCAACGGCATTTGCCGCCGCAGTGGGGATTGTGCTGGCGCTTAATATACAACCAGGGAATTTTGTTGATGCCACCTCATTAATTGATGCTAACGTGGCACCTATGGTTAATAACGTGGCTAAAGGATTTCCTGCCGCCGCAGAGTTCCCTAGTAAAGTTTCAGCCCTGATACCTAAAAATCCACTGGCATCTATGGCCTCTGGTGAAATGTTGCAAGTTATATTGTTTGCCGCCGTTTTAGGCGCGGCTTTACTGTCTATTCCTGCGCAGCAGTCTAAACCATTATTTGACCTTTTAGGTGCTTTACAAGAGGTAAGTTTACGTATTGTGTCATGGGCCATGCTCTTAGCACCTTTAGCTGTTTTTGGCTTAATTACCCGCTTAGTCGCCAACCTTGGTTTGAATGTGCTAACCGGCATGGCTATTTACATGGCCACGGTATTATTAGGCCTATTGATTATTGCGATTGCTTATTTTATTGTCGCTAAAATAACCTTGGCACAGCGTTTTGGCGAGTTTTTTGTTAACGTGCGAGAGTTACTTTTACTGGCGTTTTCCACCAGTAGCTCGGCTGCGGTAATGCCATTAACCTTGCAAGTTGTTGAAGATAAGTTAAAAGTAAAACCTGAAATCTCCCGATTCTTAGTGCCATTGGGGGCAACCATTAATATGACAGGAACGGCACTTTATCAAGGCGTAGCGACAGTATTTCTTGCGCAAGTTTTTCATGTCGATTTAACCTTAACCAGTTATATATTTATTGTCACTATGTCGGTGGCGGCATCGATTGGCTCACCCGCAACGCCAGGAGCAGGGATTATCATTTTAAGCATGGTGCTCGAAGGCGTGGGTATACCCGCTGCCGGTATTGCACTGATTCTTGGGGTTGATCGGATATTAGACATGTGCCGAACCTCAGTCAATGTGCTTGGCGATGTGGTTACCTGCACAACCGTACAATACGTGACGACCAACGCGGCGTCAGACGAAAGTATCTCAAAGCTCGATAGCCCTGTTGGATAACTCAATTCAGAGCGTTAATTGTAGTGATGGCAGTGTGAAGTTTGGTCGTTCTAGGGAGCAAGGGCAAAACATGACAGGATTAAAAATAAGGCATGCAAAGTACAGAGCATGCCCATATTTCGTTAATTATGTTTCGTTAATTATAGTTCGTTAATTATTTTTCGGGATCGCTTGATTTACATAAACATCAAAGCGATTTTTTTTCATATTAATACTGGTTGATGGTGCTTTACCGGCTAGTGGT
Organism: Colwellia sp. MB3u-4; assembly: GCF_014077065.1. Lineage (NCBI taxonomy): Bacteria > Pseudomonadati > Pseudomonadota > Gammaproteobacteria > Alteromonadales > Colwelliaceae > Colwellia > Colwellia sp. MB3u-4. The sequence goes on from NZ_JACGVE010000070.1 coordinate 35,865, forward strand.
GGTGCATAGCTGGGGCGTTTAACCACCACACGATACTTGGCTAAGGCAATGGCAGGCGCTAGTAAGTTGTCAGCATCTAGGTCTTCACCTACTAGTGATTGAAATACACGCATTTCTTTTTTAACGGCAGCTGACTTCTCACGGTGCGGATACATAGGATCAAGGTAAATTATATCAGGTTGTTGGGCTAACGGAATATCTGCAATTAATGACGAGCTAATTAAACTCATGCGCTCGGTAATATCATTAATTTCAGTGCTGAGTTTTGCACGCTCTAAACCGTCTTCGAGTAAGGCGGCTACAATCGGCATACGTTCCATCATGGTTACGTAACAACCTAATGTTGCTAAGACAAAGGCATCACGGCCTAAGCCGGCGGTGGCATCAAGTACCTTGGGAGTAAAACCATGTTTTAAGCCCACCGCTTTAGCAATATCTTGACCTCGGCCACCACCAAATTTTCGCCGATGGGCGGTTGCGCCATCAACAAAATCAACGCAAATAGCGCCAATTTTTGGCTCATCAAGTTTACTCAGTTCTAAGCGTTGCATATTAACTTGTAAGGCAAACAGTAAGTGAGGATGATTTTTTATTGCGGCAATATCACCGATATAATCAAGTTGCCATTTTTTGGCGATTTTTTTTGCCTTGTCGACATCGACAGAATCTACATAGGCAACAGCAATGTTATTCAGCATCGATAACCTCTTCTAAATGAACATGATTATCACCCGTCGCGTAAGCAATTAAACGACTGAGTTGGCCGAGTGACAAGTCACACTGTGTTTGCCAGTCATTAAAGCTTGTTTGAATGGCGTTTAAGCTAGATTTTGTTTGAATACCACCAGTAATAATGTCGTGAGCGCGAAAGTAAGCTTCAACATCTCGGCTCAGAATAAAGGTGTCTTTACCTAACGCGCGCAGCGCATAAGGCCCAGTATTTCCGCCTAGGCGTTGACCCTGTTTTTTCAAATAAGCCCATAAGCCAATAATGTCAGTACTGGGCCACTGGGCAATAAATTCAGCAAAGCTATGGCCTTGTTGCTGCTGGTCAAAGATCATCAGCGCATTAGCTTTAATGGTTTTAACTTTATTAAAGTTACGGATTATTTTAGGATCGCTGGCTTTTCGCTCCATCATTTCTTCCGGCATCATTAAGACTTTTTCAATAGTAAAATTGAAAAAGCTTTCTTCGAAATTGGGCCATTTATTTTCCACTACGCGCCAAACAAAACCCGATTGAAAGACCTTTTTACTGAACTCAGATAAAAATCTGTCGTCAGTTATTGTGGGCAATAAATGATCTCGGTTACCTGGGCCTAATAATATATTAAGTCTAGCCGCACCACCTTTGCGGGCAGCGGCGCGTTGATAAATATCATCAAATTTTTCTAATGCCATGGTGATTAACCTGTAATGCCACTGTGACGCAGTAAAGCATCTATTTTAGGTTGTCGACCACGGAAAGCTTGAAAGAGTTCGCTTGGCTCTTTTGAGCCGCCCATTTCCAGTATATTGGTTAAAAAGTCATGACCCACGCTTTGGTTGAAAATACCTTCGTCTTCAAAGCGAGAAAAAGCGTCACTTGATAATACCTCGGCCCATTTGTAGCTATAATAGCCAGCGGCATAACCGCCACCAAAAATATGGCCAAAGCTGTGTTGAAAACGGTTGAACTCAGGCGCTTTAATAACCGCGTAGTCTTGGCGTACTTTATCTAGCACTTGCTGAATTTGATCACCTTTTTCTGGGCAATATTCTGCATGCATTTTAAAATCAAACAAGCTGAATTCAAGTTGACGGATCATTTGCATTGCGGATTGAAAGTTCTTGGCCGCTAACATTTTGTCGAGCATGTCTTGCGGTAAAGCTTCATCAGTTTGGTAGTGACCTGAAATAAAGGCCAGTGCTTCTGGCTGCCAGCACCAGTTTTCTAAAAACTGGCTGGGTAGTTCAACCGCGTCCCACGGCACACCGTCGATACCCGAAACACCCGCGGCGTTAATTTGCGTTAGCATGTGATGAATACCATGGCCAAATTCATGGAATAAGGTCACGACTTCGTCATGGGTAAATAATGCCGGTTTATCGCCGACTGGGCCATTAAAATTACAGGTCAGATAAGCAACCGGGTATTGCATATCACCATTAGCTAATTCACGACGGCCGACACAATCGTCCATCCAAGCGCCGCCACGTTTTTTCGAACGGGCGTATAAGTCTAAATAGAAGCTGCCTCGACGTTGCTGTTTACTGTCAAAGACATCGAAAAATTTGACATCTTTATGCCAAGTATCTACCCCTTTACGTTCGCTGATATTTAAACCAAACAAGCGATGCACCACTTCAAATAAGCCGGCAACCACTTTGCTTTCAGGGAAATAAGGTCGTAGTTCTTCGTCAGAAATGGCGTAACGCTCTTGTTTTAGTTTTTCACTGTAATAGGGTAAATCCCATGCTTGTAAATCACTTTGGGCAAAATTTTGTTTCGCAAAGGCGGTCACTTCGACTAAGTCTTGTTCACCTTGCGCTTTTGACTTAACCGCTAGGTCTTCTAAAAAGCCTAATACTTCATGGCTGTTATTGGCCATTTTTGTTGCCAATGATTTATCGGCAAAGCTGTTAAATCCTAGTAAGTTGGAAATTTCATGACGCAAAGAAAGTAATTCCGCCATAATAGGGCTGTTGTCATATTCGCCGCCGTTTGGCCCTATTTCAGAGGCGCGGGTAACATAGGCGCGATACATTTTTTCGCGTAGCGCTTGATTGTCGCAATAGATCATCACGGGTAAGTAGCTTGGAATGTCTAAGGTAAATAACCAACCGGTTTTTTCTTGTGCTTGTGCTAAAGCTTGTGCCGCTTCTTTTGCGCTTTCAGGTAAACCGGCTAAGTCTGCTTCATCAGTAATATTAACGCTAAAGGCTTGCGTGGCGTCGAGAATATTATTACCAAAAGTTGAGCTAAGTTCTGATAAGCGGGTCGATATTTCACCGTAGCGCTTTTTATCTTGCTCGTTCAGTGCAATGCCTGAGAGTTTGAAGTCTTTTAAGGTGTTACTGATGACTTTTTGTTGCGCTGTGTTAAGTGCTTTAAACGCTGCACTGTCATTTAATTGCTGGTAGGCCGCAAATAATCCGGCGTGCTGGCCAACAAAAGTACCGTATGCAGATAAAAGTGGTAAACATGACTCATAAGCATCGCGCAGCTTATCGCTATTGATCACTGAATTCATATGCGAAATGGGTGACCATAATTTACCTAACACATCATTTACTTCATCAATAGGGGCAACTAAATTGTCCCAAGTGAATTGGGTATTGTTTGCTAATACATCCGCAATCACTGTTTTACACTCTTTGATGGCTTGCTCAACCGCAGGTTTAACATGTTCTGGCTTGATTTTAGAAAATTGCGGCAGTGATGTCTTTTGTAATAATGGATTGGTCATAAAATTCGCATGTTTGCTAGATGATGCTGTAGATGTAATGGCAGATCAGTCGATAATCAAGGTGTAGCTTTCACTATTTAACACTAGAGAGGCAATTGAGAGAAAAATTTGAAATTTAATCGTTAAATATTATGTCATTTGCTGTCATAAAGAGGCAATAATGACCGGCATTGGCTGCGATGCTTGAATTTTGATGCTTTAAGTGCAATATAATCACTTGATGCTTTAAGCGCAATATAATCACATAGGAATAATAATATGACACAACATTTTGACTACATTTCGATTGGCGCCGGCAGTGGCGGTATCGCTTCTGCAAACCGAGCTGCACGTTTAGGCAAAAAAGCCGCCGTTATTGAAGCTAAGCATATTGGTGGCACCTGTGTGAATGTCGGTTGTGTACCAAAAAAGGCGATGTGGTATGCCGGACAAATTGCCGATGCATTACACTACGCGAATGACTACGGTTTTAAAGCGCCATTACAAAGCTTTGACTGGTCAAAGTTAGTAAAAAACAGAGAAGCTTATATTGAACGCATTCATGCGGCTTATGCGCGTGGCTTTGCCAGTAATGACGTTACCGTGATCAAAGGCTTTGCTAAGTTTGTTGATAAAAACACCTTAGACGTTGACGGGGTTTTATATACCGCTGACCATATTACCATTGCAACAGGTGGACGCCCAAGTCGTCCAGATATTGAAGGGGCTGAGCATGGTATTGACTCAGATGGCTTTTTTGCTTTAACTGAACAACCTGAAAAAGTTGCCGTGGTGGGGGCGGGTTATATTGCTGTTGAGCTTGCCGGTGTGTTGCATGCGCTAGGCAGCGAAGCTCATTTATTAGTGCGTAAAGAAAAGCCATTACGTAATTTTGATGACATGCTAAGCGATACGTTAGTAGAGCAAATGGCCAAGCATGGTCCAACACTACACACCATGAGTGTGCCAACGCGGGTTGAGAAACATCAGGATGGCAAATTAACCATTCATTTAGAAAATGGCCATAGTGTCGGCCCAGTAGACAGCTTAATTTGGGCGATTGGTCGTGAGCCAGCAACCGATAATATTAATATTGCCTCAGCAGGTATTGAGCTTGATGAACGGGGTTTTATTCCCACAGATAAATATCAAAATACGGATGTTGATGGTATTTATGCCGTTGGTGATAATACTGGCCGAGCCCAGTTAACGCCGGTTGCCGTCGCTGCTGGACGCCGCTTATGTGAGCGTTTGTTTAATAATAAGCCAGATTCGTATTTAGACTATTCCAATATAGCTACAGTGGTGTTTAGTCATCCGGTTATTGGTACGGTGGGTTTATCAGAAAAAGAAGCGATAGAAGAGCATGGCGAAGCGCAAGTTAAGGTTTACAGCTCTCAATTTACCGCTTTATATCAAGCGATTACTGAAGATTATCGTGACCCTACTCGCATGAAATTAGTCTGTGTAGGTAAAGAAGAAAAAATAGTGGGTATTCATAGCATAGGTTTTGGTAGCGATGAATTATTACAAGGCTTTGCGGTGGCGATGAAAATGGGCGCAACTAAGGCTGATTTTGATAATACTGTGGCTATTCACCCAACCTCAGCAGAAGAATTTGTCACTATGTAATTCATTAGGCTGTAGCTAATGATGCTTTAGTTTATTAGGCTTTAGGTTATTAAGCGTGTTTTTGCGTTAATGTAAACGCTGTATTCGTCATAGGGTACAGCGTTTTTTATTTTTCAAAGTTTAAGTTGATCTAGCTTCTTTTATGTCTAAATATTGGCTAGTCATTGTCTACATATAAGATAAGGTCAATAACCCTAATACTTCAACAGCCAAGCTAATGTTAATAAAGTCGCCGCTCAAGTCTCAGCTCAAATCTCAGATCAAATATTGGTGGCTGGCCATTCGGCCTCGCACCTTACTCGCCTCCATGGGTCCCATTTTATTAGGCACAGCATTGGCGACCCGTGAGGTTGACATTAACAAGGGTATATTTTTCTCGGCCTTAGTCTGTGCTATGTCATTGCAAATTGCGGTTAATTTAGCGAATGACCTTTTTGATAGTTTATCTGGGGTGGATAACGAACAAAGAGTGGGGCCGGTAAGAGTGGTGCAAGCGGGCTTAATCTCATTATCAGCGATAAAGCTTGGCTTAGCACTAACATGCACTGTGGCCATGCTTTCAGGGCTTTATCTTGTGGTTGAAGGGGGTTGGTGGATATTGGCGCTTGGCGTGTTGTCATTTTTAGGCGTGTTTACTTACAGTGCTGGACCCTTTCCATTGGCGTCAAATGCTTTGGGTGAAGTTACCGTGTTAATTTTCTTTGGCTGGGTGGCAGTGCTTGGCAGTTATTATTTGCAAACGGGCAGCCTTTCATTACTCGCCTTTGGCTTAGCCACCAGTGCAGGATTGTATAGCAGCGCCATTATGCTGGTGAACAATATTAGAGACATTGCTACGGATCAAGCGGTAAAAAAATATACCTTGGCGGTTATTTTAGGTGAACACAAGGCCAGAATGTTACTCGCTATGCTCATTACAGCTGCGTTAATTATTCATGCAATATTTGCCATACAGGTATCGTTTATACTTTGGCTCACTACTATTTTACTTGTGGCGCCAAGTTATTATGTGATTAAAAAAGGCTTTACCTTGCAAGGATCGGCACTTAATTCATTATTAGCTAATGTTGCTCAAGTAGGTTTTTTATATTGCTTTAGTGTCGCTTTGAGCGTGATGATATTTTTGTAATAACGGGGTGACAGTGAATGGAAAAATAGATGTACGATTTTGTCATGTTTTGTCATAGTGAAGACCAAGATTATTTAAATTTTTACAACAATTAAATTTATATAATTAAGCTAGCCCTTGTCAAATATAGCTTATGTTTTTTTGTTATTTAAAGGTGTCATAAAACGGTAAAAATAGTTTAACAATTGTCTGGTAATGAGGTTGTTTTCTGGTAACCTCTTAGCTCGCTTATTTATGTTGTTCGTTAATTAAACAGCTAAATTTAAGCTGAGAGATTTATTTATCCACATAATAAAAAAATAATAATAAATATTTGAAAAGGATTTCAGACTTACCTTTTTTCATCTAATACAAGTAGTTAAATAATAGTTGCCGTAAAGTTCGCCAGAACTTTAAGGTTTTTCATTGTGGTTTTCAACATACTTATCCACAATTATTGCTAATTGATGCGCCTAAATATAATGAATAGCTAGAGACAATTTGCCGATTATGGCATGCTTAGCCAATCTTTCTCCCAGTTATAAAATTATCATGCCAACTTCTGACCAATCACCGCTTATTTTAGTCGATGGTTCATCTTATTTATTTCGTGCTTATCACGTGCCATATTTGCAAGCTTTATCCACTTTAGACGGCCAACCTACCGGTGCTATTACTGGCGTTTTGAACATGTTCAGAAGTCTAAAAAAAGACTATCCCAATGGCAACATCGTGGCGATATTTGATGCCAAAGGGAAAACCTTTCGTAATGATATGTATGCTGAATATAAAGCTAATCGCCCGCCCATGCCGGATGATTTACGCACGCAAATTGCGCCAATACATGAAATTATTGTTGCCATGGGTTTACCGCTGTTAGTTATTGATGGCGTAGAGGCTGATGATGTTATTGGCACTTTATCGCATCAAGCCACGGCTTTAGGCATTGAAACCGTGATCTCAACCGGTGATAAAGATATGGCTCAGTTAGTTAACCCGCATGTGCGTTTAATTAACACCATGACCAATGTAGAAATGGATGAAGCAGGCGTTATTGAAAAATTTGGTGTGCGCCCTGATCAGATCATCGACTACCTTGCCCTGATGGGCGATAAAGTGGATAACATTCCTGGCGTGGAAAAGTGTGGACCTAAAACAGCGGTAAAATGGTTAACCGCACACCCTAGCTTAAAAGAAGTTATGGCACATGCCGACGACGTTAAAGGCAAAGTCGGTGAAAACTTACGCACTGCTTTAGTACACCTGCCGCTTTCTTATGAACTTGCCACTATTAAGCTCGACGTTGACCTTGAGCAAAGCGTTGCTGAACTGCAACCTAAAGCACCAGATACTGAAACATTAAGAACGCTTTACCAAAAATTTGAATTAAAACGGCTATTAACTGATTTAGACGCTGGCGATAGCAAAGCGGATACTGCAACAACACAAAGTAGCGAAGCTGTTGCCGACTTGCCTGCTGACGTTGACACTGAATATGACATTATTCTTGATAAAACCAGCTTTAATGTTTGGCTTGAAAAGTTAAGCGCTGCTGAGCTGTTTGCTTTTGATACTGAAACCACCAGCGTTAACTATATGAAAGCTAAACTGGTAGGTTTATCATTTTGTATTGAAGCTGGTAAAGCGGCTTATGTGCCACTAACGCATGATTATATTGATGCGCCAGAGCAGCTAGCACTCGACTGGGTGCTTGAGCAACTTAAGCCATTATTAGAGAGTGAAACCTGCTGTAAAGTGGGGCAAAATTTAAAATACGATGCCAATGTGCTCTCGCATTATAATATTGCCATGCAAGGTATTGCTTTTGATACTATGCTTGAGTCTTATTGTTTGAACAGTGTGGCAACGCGCCACAACATGGACGCGCTAGCAGAAAAATATTTAGGCTATAAAACCGTACATTTTGAAGATATCGCTGGTAAGGGCGCAAAGCAGCTGACCTTTAATCAAATTGAAATTGAAAAGGCCGGTCATTATGCCGCTGAAGATGCTGATATTACCATGCGTTTGCATCAAGCCATTTACCCACAATTAGCCAAAGTGAGTTCGCAGCACTCTGTTTTTACCGATATTGAGATGCCGTTACTGCCTGTACTTGCTCGCATGGAGCAACATGGGGTATTAATTGACTGCGATATGTTGGCTCAACAAAGCCAATCAATTGGTACACGTTTAGCTGAGTTAGAGATTGAAGCACATAACCTCGCAGGTAAAAGTTTTAACTTAAGCTCGCCTAAGCAATTGCAGGTAATTTTGTTTGAAGAGCTAAAAATACCGGTTATTAAGAAAACCCCTAAAGGTGCGCCTTCAACGGCAGAAGAAGTTTTACAAGAGTTAGCCTTAGACTATCCATTACCGAAAGTGATCTTAGAAAACCGTGGCTTAAGTAAGTTAAAGTCAACTTATACCGACAAGTTACCCTTACTAGTCGGGGCAACCACTAACCGTGTTCATACCTCTTATCAACAAGCGGTTACCGCAACAGGGCGTTTATCTTCGACCGATCCAAATCTGCAAAACATTCCTATTCGTAGTGAAGAAGGACGTAAAATACGTTTGGCTTTTATTGCTCCGCCTGAGCATAAAATTGTTGCGATAGATTATTCTCAAATTGAATTACGCATTATGGCGCATTTATCAGACGACCCGGGCTTAGTTAAAGCGTTTTCTGAAGGCAAAGACGTGCATAAAGCAACGGCAGCTGAGATATTTGCCGTACCGCTTGATGAAGTCACTATAGATCAACGCCGCAGCGCGAAAGCGGTTAACTTTGGTTTGATTTATGGTATGTCGGCATTTGGCTTAGCAAAACAACTTAATGTGCCTCGCCATACTGCACAAGCCTATATTGATAAATACTTTGAGCGTTATCCTAATGTTTCTCAGTATATGGAAGATACTCGTCAACAAGCCACTGAAACAGGTTATGTCGAAACCTTATTTGGTCGTCGACTGTATTTACCGGACATTAAAGCAAAAAATGCCATGCGCAAAAAAGCCGCTGAACGTGCAGCGATTAACGCACCTATGCAAGGTACTGCGGCTGATATTATCAAAAAAGCCATGTTGGCGGTTGATGCTTGGATACAAGCGCAAAACGATCCTAGAATCAAAATGACCATGCAAGTACACGATGAATTAATTTTTGAAATTCACCAAGATATTGTTGAGAAAACCACAGCAACCTTGGTTGAAATTATGAATAATGCCATCACCATGAGTGTGCCATTAATTGCCGAAGCCGGCATTGGTGATAACTGGGAACAAGCGCATTAGTGATATCAAAGGGGTATTACTATTGATTGGTTGAAATTAATATCCTTGCTGCACGTTCTTATTAAATAACGCCGAGTGATCCCTTCATGGTGTGTTGTTATTCAGGCCTCTATTCAGAGGCCTTTTTTTTACACCATTTTTCTCTTATTCAATATTCACTCATTCAAGCTGTAAGGCGGGTGTTGAATGCACTTAACTGTACTTGTGACGTTTATCTGTCTTAAGCCTATGGCGGCTAAATTACCTTAGCAGAGCAAGCGCAGGCATAGGTGCAGGTGAACTTTACATTAAGCTAAAGGTCAACAGTGGAATAATATCACTTAGCTATTGTACTTATGCACAATGGCGATAAAATCATATCCGCTCTACTAAATTTATATCATGATTGAATCGAGGAAAATATTTTGAAGAAATGGACGTTACCGCTGTTACTGACTTGTTTAGTCGCCTGTGAAAATACGGATAAGCTGCAAACCCAAACCCCTGATCGCATTGTTGATGGCATCACTTTTGTTGAGCAAGTGCGTACAGCAGCGAAAAAAACGGTGATCCCATATCAAAAATATGTTTTAGATAACGGTTTAACTTTGATTTTGCATCAAGACAGCTCAGACCCTTTGGTTCATGTTGATATGACCTATCACGTGGGCTCTGGCCGCGAAGAAATTGGTAAGTCAGGTTTTGCGCATTTTTTCGAACATATGATGTTTCAAGGCTCAGAAAATGTTGCTGACGACGAGCACTTTAGAATAGTCACTGAATCTGGCGGCACCATGAATGGCACCACCAACAGCGATCGCACGAATTACTTTCAAACCGTACCAGCGAATCAACTAGAAAAAATGTTGTGGCTTGAAGCTGACCGCATGGGATTTTTAGTGGATGCCGTGACACAAGAGAAATTTGAAATACAACGTGAAACCGTAAAAAACGAACGTGGCCAAAGTTATGAAAATCGTCCTTATGGACTGTTGCGAGAACGTGTTGCGGAAGCTATGTATCCTGTAGGTCATCCTTATTCATGGCAAACCATAGGTTATATTGACGATTTAAATCGCGTTAATGTTAATGACTTAAAAGCCTTTTTCTTGCGTTGGTATGGCCCTAATAATGCCACATTAACCATAGGCGGTGATCTTAATATTGCTGAAACTTTGGCAATGGTGAGCAAATATTTTGGTACTATTCCTCGTGGTCCAGCAGTAAAAATGCCTGAAAAATCCAGCTTTACACTCGAGGCTGATCGCTATATTTCTATGGAAGACAATGTGCATTTACCTTTAGTGTATATGTCGTATCCAACGGTGAGTGTTAGGCATAAAGACGAAGCCGCACTAGATTTACTCTCGAGTATTTTAGGTGGGGGTAAAACCTCATTACTTTATAAAAATTTAGTTAAAAATCAGTTGGCTGTGCAAGCCTCAGTAAGTCATCCTTGTGCTGAGCTCGCCTGTACTTTTAATATGTTAGCACTTCCGCATCCAGCGTCAGGTAAAACTTTGGCAGATATGGAAAAAGTGATTCGTGCTAGCTTGCTTGAATTTGAGCGCCGTGGTGTTGAAGATGACGATTTAATCAAAGCAAAAGCCGAAATGGAAGCTAACTTTGTCTTTGGTTTGCAAAGTGTAGCCGGTAAAGTCAGCCAATTAGCGGCGAATGAAACCTTTAAAGGCAATCCAAATTATATTGAGCAAGACATTGCCCGTTATGCCAAGGTCACCAAAGCTGATGTAATGCGTGTTTATGAAAAATATATCAAAAATAAACATGGCGTGATCATGAGCATAGTACCAAAAGGGAAAAAATTATTAGTTGCTGCGCCAGATAATTTCACACCACCAGCACGGGTTATCCCTGAACGTGCGATGACTTCAGATACCGACTTACAAGTGCGTAAAGCACAAGACAATTTTGACCGCAGCCTTATGCCAGTTGCTGGCGCAAATAAAGCCGTTGAAGTACCCAAAATGTGGCGCGAAACTTTTGCTAATGGTATGAAAATACTAGCAACACAAAGCAGCGAGACACCAACCACCTCAATGTTGATCAAAATTCCTGCGGGTCATTATTATGAAAGTAAAGAAAAGGCCGGCACAGCAGCACTTTTAGCTGCCATGTTAAATGAGTCTACCAGCAAACGTAGCGCTGAAGACATGAGCAAAGCTCTGCAAAAACTGGGTACTTCGGTTAGTATCTCAGCGGGTAATGACTATTTAGCGGTCAATATAAATACCTTAACTAAGCATATAGACGCCACGCTTGCCTTAGTTTATGAAAAATTAACCATGCCGGCGTTTTTGCCAAGTGAATTTGAGCGTAATAAAAGCAATGCCATTCAAGGTGCTATTAATGGTAAAAAAGATGCCGGATATTTAGCGTCAAATGCTTATCGCCAGTTACTGCATGGCGATAATATTGCGGCAACTTCTAGTGCCGGTTCAGAAGCCTCATTAGCTAATATCGACTTAGCCGATATTAAAGCGCTTTATCAAGCGCAAGTGCAGCCAAAAGGCAGTGAAATAATATTGGTGTCAGATTTAAACCAACGCGATATTTTGCAGTCTTTGAGTATCTTCAAAGCATTGACGGGTGCCGGCAAAGAGCTGTTATTAACCTTACCCGATTCAAATGCTAAGCGCGGCGTTATTTATTTAGTGAATAAAGACAATGCCACACAGGCTGCTATTCGTATGGGTAAACGTTCACTTACTGAAGATATTACCGGTGAATACTATCGAGCTTACTTAATGAATTTTGCCTTAGGCGGGGCATTTAATAGCCGTATTAATCTAAATTTACGTGAAGATAAGGGCTACACCTATGGTGCGCGTTCGTATTTTTATGGTGATAAATTCTCTGGCACCTTTACCGCAAGCGCAGAGGTGCGGGCTGATGTAACAGACAAGTCGATTGTTGAGTTTGTGAAAGAAATTACCCACTATGCGCAGCAAGGAATTAGCGATGAAGAGTTAGCTTTCATGCGCAACGCCATCAACCAAAAAGATGCGTTGAAATATGAAACACCAGGTCGTAAACTCGGATTTTTAGCACAAATTTTAGAACATGATCTCACGGCTGATTTTGTCAAGGAGCGCAATGACATTGTGGCTAATATCACTAAAGCAGACATTAACGCTTTAGCGAAAAAGCATTTAGTTTTAAGCGACATGTTAATGGTAGTAGTGGGCGACGCTCAGACCCTAAAACCTCAGCTTGAGGCCTTAGGTTACCAAGTGATTAATTACGACATTTAAACGAACGTAATGCTACTCAAGGCTGCCAATGGGTGGCCTTTTTACTTTCTGTGAATTATTTTTTACAGGGAGGAAAGAATGAGAAGGGATTAAGGGAAGTTTAACGACAAGTTTTGAGCTGTCAGCTGCCAGTAAGTTAACATAAGTTTTAAGCTTGGTTTTGCTGTGCTTTCCTCCTGCAGTTCTCCTGTTTTTCTCCCTGTGAGATATTTTTATTTTTTACAGGGAGGAAACAATGAGAAAGGAATGGGTAGGGCACTTAAGAAATTCAAGGCGGTGAGCTGTGCTTTAAGAGTAACAGTATTTGGTGTTGGTAGTGGTTCGCAGGTAAAAAGTTTAGAGATAGGATGGGTTGATAGGCAGATCTGGCATCAAGTTTGCCAGTGCCTAGGCACTGACAACCTTGATTAACGCAGTAAAATACTGGCTAGATTAGGGTTTGCTGGGATATTTTGCTGGTGTAGTTTTATTCGGTAAGGTGGCTTGCATAAACTCACGAAGATCTTGGTTAGACGCTTCTAAATCTTGATAACGTAAATACATCATATGGCCACTTTTATAACCCTTAAATGATAATCTGTCTTGCATTTTACCACTTGGGTCAATTTGGGATAAGGTATATTTAGCATCGAAATAGTTGGTGGCACCATCATAGTAACCTGACTGTATCATTACATTTAAGTATGGGTTTTGCGCCATCGCTAAACGTAAGTTTTCACCGGTTTTATTGTTGCTTCTATCCCAAGGGTGCACATTACCGAACATATTATATTTAAGGTCGGTTTTATAATTGAGCTCTTCACGTAAATAATAATTTATTGCTGGCGTAAAACTGTGCAACCAAGAGGTTAATTCAGCGTTGTAATCAGGGCTGCTACCGGTAACTTTTTCATCGATACCTAAATAGCGAGAATCTAAACGACCTACTGTTTGCTCGCGATTACGCAGTATTTCCTTCCAAAAATAAGACGCTTCAATATCTAAGTTATTACGCAAGACTTCTTGTACCGATAAACCAGAATATCGAGCGACTTGTTCGGCGATGCGCTGCTTTTCATCTTGAGCAATAAAGCCACCTTTGGCGAGCGCGGGCAAGTACTGCTCAAGGGTGAATTTTTCAATTTCAGGTAAAATGTCTAATAGATCTTTATTTTGCAAGTCGTCAGCAAGTGCTTTGTGGTACCAAGCGGTTGCAGCAAAATAAGGTAAACGATTGGCTGCTTTTACCGGGCCGTCACGTTTGATACCAATATCCGTGGGTGACACCAAAATAACGCCATTAAGGTACATCCACTGGCGCGATTGTAGTTCTAACGCTAAGCCTGCAACACGGGTAGTGCCATAACTTTCGCCAATAAGGTATTTGGGTGACTGCCAACGGTTATGGCGGGTAACAAAGGTGTTAATCCACTCTGCCAAGTATTTAATGTCAGCATTTACGCCAAAGAACATTTTCTTTTGCTCTTCTTTTGACGGCATTTTACCTTCTTTATTCGGTAAAACTCGTGAATAGCCGGTATTAACTGGGTTAACAAAGACAATATCAGCGCTGTTTAAAATGGAGAAGTCATTGGTTTTTACGCCGTATGGCTGTAATGGAAAACCTTCGTTGTTGACATTAAGTACTTTAGGGCCGGTATAAGCGACATGCATCCAAACTGAGGCAGAGCCGGGGCCACCATTGAATGAGATAAGTAACGGTCGAGCGGCTTTGTCTTTTACATTTGCGCGTTGATAATAGGTATAAAAAAGGCTGGCAGTAGGCTTACCCTCTTCGTCCCAAACCGGTTGAGTACCGGTCGTGGCGGTGTAATCAAATTTCTTGCCATTCACTTTTGTACTATGAGTGCTGGTGTTACTTTCATCAATGGCAATTTTGCGGTCAAACTCTGCATTGGCCAAGGGTGATAACAGTAACAGTAGGCTAGCTAACCTTATAAAATATTTAATGGTCATAATATTGTCCTTAGGGTTAAGGCGTAGTTTTTATTTTGTCTCTTGAGCCTACGTCAGCATGAAGAAAAAGTCATAATTAAAAGTTAGAACGAGTATTTCTAGCGATTAATAACCTTAACGACTGATTAAAATCCGGCGTACTAAATATAGCGTTCGCCTAGGTGTTTGAAGGAGTTAGTCAGTTTTAAAGCTTAATGATCACCTGTCGTCGGTATTTGTCTTAAAGACGGTTAAATTTCATTTAACTTAGTGGACTAAAGTCCACTCTACATTAGACCTACATTGAGTCTGCATTGAACTTACAAAGTGGCTGTGTATGGCGCTGCGGTTTTAGGTGTTTTTTTGTCGGTCAACTGTTAGTGCGACCACTTAAAGTCTTACTTAAGTGGGTAAACTGTGTCAATTACACCGGCCTAAAAAGTCAGGTGCAATTCGTTAGATAAACAACAATAAGGTGCTCACCGCTTAGGCTGGCGAAGTTGTTGGGTAAGTCGGTTATTTTTACTAAGTGTTGAGCAGGTAAAGTGATGACTTCTTGGCTCTGGTTTAAGGTCAGTGTGGCGTCTTTGAATAAGCTATAAATAAAGCACAGGGCGCTTGTTTCAAGTAAATAATTCTTCGCACTTCTTTGGCAGTTTACCTTGCTGTTAAAGGCCGATGTTTGGGTGATAACATTAAAGTCGGTTATTTCATTAGTATGTAAGTTGCCAACGGTTTTATTGCCACCATCAAAAGTAGCCAGGTCTAATAGCTGGGTTAAACGGTCAATTTTATTATCATTGTGTTGTAAGTTGATGCCGTCTCCGTCAATTAAAATGAGGTTGCGAGTATAGCCAGTAAAATTAGAGAAAACGCCATCTTCAACCACACTTGCCATACTTAATCGCCAGTCGAACTTGTCTAAGCTGCCGCCTGGGTTTATCGCCATTTCAATGGTTTCTCCTTGACCATTTTTCCATGGGACGGTTTTAAATTGTCTGGGTTGAATAATTTCTATCATCTTGTGTATCCTGATTAAACCGGCATATTCTGCTCATTGTTTAGATCATAGCGTGAAACTGAACCCAATGTCTTTGGCAAATGAGGTTTATTTAGCTCTCAGGCTAAATACATAAGTTGTTACTTATTTTTCTGATTTAACCCGGACAAAATAATTGCATAACGCAAGGCGCATTGTTAGCATGCGCGCTTTATTATCTCCCTTAACTCTCTATTTAAACTCACTATTTAAATTAATAAAAGGATATTATTGTGTTTAAAAAATCTTTAATTGCACTTTCTTTATTGGTATTACCTTTAACGGCTTCGGCTAACTGGTCAGCTGGCGCAGGCTATGCAGACTTATCACTTGAAAACCTTTCTTTAGGCGCTATTTATGGCGCTGTTGCTTATGAATTTGTCGAAGAGGGTAGTAAATTTTCACTAATACCTGAATTGCGTCTTGGCACCGGTATATCTGATGATAAAAGTCATAGTGTTAAAGTAGAAGTCGAACGCTTCACGGTACTTTCTGTTCGTGGCCAATACAATTATGATAATGGTTTTTATGTTTATGTGATGCCGTCATATGCCAACTTAGATCTGAAAGCCAGTTTCCGTGGCACGTCTGTCAGCGATGATGAATGGGAATTTGGTTTTGGTGTGGGTGTGGGTAAAAAACTGAACGAAAAAGTTAGCATTGAAGCGTCTTTTGAAAATTATGACACCACTGACACTGATACTGATGTGATAACTGTTGGTTTTAAATACGCTTTTTAAGCGCTTAAATAAACTTTATTATTTAAAAGGGCAGCCATAGTGCTGCCCTTTTATGTTCATAAAGAACGATGTCACGATCACATGCGAAAGCGTGACTGAATATAAAAAGCAGCGATTAACGCTGCTTTTTATAAATATTAACTTTTAAAAAGCTAATTAAATGGCTTAGGACTTATTTTAATGATGATGCGTACTGTGACAGTGCGGTAATGTCTTCATCAGTTAAATTCGCAGCAACACCTCGCATCATGCCATTCATGTCATTATAACGTGAGCCATTACGAAATGCGTCTAACTGAATCTTTAAGTATTCAGCATTTTGGCCAGCAAGAGCAGGAAAACCAGCATTTGCCATGCCTTTACCATCAACACCATGACAGGCCGCACAGGCGGTAATTTCCATTTCGGCATTACCACCTAAATAAAGTTTTTTACCTTTCGCATTAGCGGTACCGTTGCCATCAGTGACTTTTTGATTGGCATAAAATGCTGAGATATCAGCCATGTCTTGCTCACTAAGTGCCATTGCCATACCACCCATGATGGCGTTTACACGACCTGATTTACCACCAGAGGTCATGCCTAATTTAAATTCAGTAAGTTGCTTAACTAAGTAGTTAGCACTCTGCCCCGCTAACTTAGGGTACATAGGCACAAGACTATTACCGTCAGCACCGTGACAAGCAGCACACATGGCTGCTTTGCCTTTACCTGCTTCGGCATCGCCTTGCGCTGCATTGGCAGTAGTGACTGCACTTAATCCTAATAAAACAGTAATGATAAATTTTTTCATTGATTTAGTCTCTGCTTGTCGTAAACACGATAACGGGTTTACTTATAAAATTTGCTAAAATGTTGTTTTGGCATTCTACACGAATTTAATGGCTGTGAAATAATGTCATTAAAAAAACTAGTGAATACCAGTGCAGTAAATTTTTTTGCTGTACTGGCAGTATAAAATCACGGCAATAAAAAGCAGCGATAAACGCTGCTTATATTGAGATTAACTAGCTGACGTTAGCCCATTAAAAAAATATTACTTCATTGACGCCATGTATTTCGCTAACTCATCCATGTCGCTAGCTGAAAGCTTAGAAGCAACACTGCGCATCATGGAGTTGTAATCGTTATAACGCTCACCGTTTTTGAATTGCATTAATTGTGCTTTTAGGTACGCTTCGTTTTGGCCGGCGATAACTGGGAAGCCAGCCTTACCGGAACCTTTACCGTTAACACCGTGACAAGCAACACAAGCGGTGATTTTACGTTTTGCATCGCCACCTAGATAAAGTTTCTTACCAATCTTAGAGCCTTCCAAATCAGCAACAATAATTTTTTGAGCGGCAAAATAGCTGGCAATCTCTACCATGTCTTGCTCACTTAATACTGACGCCATAGACGACATAACCGCATTTTCACGTGCACCCGATTTAAACTCTTGTAACTGTTTTACAATGTAATCTGCATGTTGTCCTGCAAGTTTTGGGTAGATAGCAACAAGGCTGTTACCCTCGGCGCCGTGACATGCAGTACAAGTTGCGGCTTTGGCTTTACCAGCAATAACTTCAGCAGTTACCGGAGCTGATGGCGTTACTCTACGTGAAACCACGTTAGCAACGGCAGCAGTGTCAGCAAAGTAAGCTGCCATGTCAGCAATCTCATTGTTAGTCATGTTACCGGCAAATTGGTTCATGGCGTAGTTAATGCGATCTTTGTTTTTAAAATTCATTAACTGTGTTGCAATGTATTCAGGATGTTGATTGGCCAGGTTCGGATAAATTAATACCTTGCTGTTACCTTCGCTACCATGACAACCAATACATGAGGCAATATTGCGAGAAGGATCGCCTAATTCAAATAAGCTCTTACCCGCTGCAGGGTCAGGTACGTAAGCAGTAGGTGCTTTAATTGTCGCTGCGCTTGTACTTGCTTCAGTAGCGCTAGCATCTTGGCTTGCGCCATTACGCGGTAATGCTTCAAAGTAAGCCGCCAGATCAGCCATATCTTGCTCAGATAAACCTGCTGCCATTGAATACATTAATGAGTTTTCACGCTCACCTGATTTGAATGCTTTCAGTTGTACTACAATATAATCAGCATGTTGTCCCGCTAAATTAGGAAAGGTATCACTAATGCCAATACCATTTGCACCATGACAGCCAGCACAAGTAGCGGATTTAGCTTTACCTGCCTCTGCGTCACCAGTGGCGGCAACAGCAATATTAATACTTAGTAAGGTTATAATTAATGAAGTTAAAATATGTTTCATAGGAAAATTCTCAACATGCTTTGGTGTTTTTTATTGAATACATTCAATAAGCCAGAAAAATCGGGGATATCATACACCATTAAGGCTATTGCGCGGCTTGTTTAATAAAAAAAATTACCTAAATTCTAATACTATTGCATCTTTAGTATAAAAAAACGATATAATGCGGTTTTAATTTATATCGTTGGATCTAATCTTGTCATCTACAGCCATTCATCTAAGCAAAGCGACTTTTACCCTTAGCGCACCTGATATCCGTCGTTTACCAGCCGATAGTGGTATTGAAGTGGCATTTGCAGGTCGCTCTAACGCAGGTAAGTCAAGCGCGTTAAATACCCTAACAAATCAAAGAGGCCTTGCACGTACCAGTAAAACACCGGGCAGAACTCAGTTGATTAACATCTTTGAAATTGCCGAAAACAAGCGCCTAGTTGATTTACCTGGCTATGGTTTCGCTAAAGTGCCTATGGAAATGAAGAAAAAGTGGCAAAAAGCTTTAGGCGAATACCTAGAAAAACGCGAATGTTTGAAAGGTTTAGTGATACTGATGGATATCAGACATCCATTAAAAGACCTTGATATGGACCTAATTCAATGGGCTGTAGACGGAGAATTACCGGTTTTAGCCTTATTAACTAAAAGCGACAAACTTTCTCAAGGCAAAGTCAGCGGGCAAGTACTTGCGGTTAGAAAAGAGCTAGCAGCATTAAATGCTGATATTAAAGTGCAGGCATTTTCGTCATTAAAACGTACTGGCTCAGAGCAAGCAGACAAAGTCATTTGCGATTGGTTTCAAGATGAAAATCTGCAAGCCTTAAGTGAATTAGATGACGCGCCTTTAATAGAAGAATAAAAGTCAGAAGAATAAAAGTCAGAAGAATAAAAATAGCCAGTTGAGCAATACAGTACTCAACTGATTATATTGACATGACAACCTAATAAGTCACGTTGTACAGTAAGTAGGGTCAGTTTTTTGTTCCAGACAAAAACTAAATACCGACCTCCTTGTCGGCAATGTCATGACCACATGGTTCTGAAAGAGTGACCATGTACAGGCCGCTCTTAGCCATTTATGGCTCCCACGCCACGACATCATTGCTCGCCTATCAGTTGAAATAAACCACTCTTATGCAAAGCCTTTTAGGCCAGTTGCCTAGCCTTATTGTTCAGGTAGCACCCAATCAGGTCTTGGAAAATGGCAAGTGTAGCCATTAGGCATACGCTGTAAATAGTCTTGATGTTCTACCTCGGCTTGCCAAAAATCACTCACGGGCTCAACTTCAGTAACCACTTTACCTGGCCATAAGCCAGAGGCATCAACATCAGCAATGGTTTTTTCTGCCATGGCTTTTTGCGCTGCGCAAGTGTAATAAATTGCCGAACGATAGCCAGTGCCTAGATCATTGCCCTGCCTATTTTCTGTAGTAGGATCATGTATTTGAAAAAATAATTCTAAAATTTTTCGATACCCGATCACAGTATTGTCAAAGTAAACCTCAAGGCCTTCTGCATGAGTACCGTGGTTTCGGTAAGTCGCATTTTTAACATCGCCACCGGTATAACCGGCAGAGGTTTTTGTGATGCCGGGTAATTTGCGAATTAAATCTTGCATACCCCAAAAGCAACCGCCGGCTAATACGGCTCGTTCAATGGTCATATTCTATCCTTCTACTTGGGTTAAATAGGCTTCATAACCTTCAGCGGTCATATCGTCACGGTGAATAAACTTCAGTGAAGCTGAGTTAATGCAATATCGTAAGCCACCTTGTGCTGTCGGACCGTCAGTAAATACATGGCCTAAATGACTATCACCATGTGCTGAGCGGACTTCTGTGCGCACCATGCCATGATTTTCATCGCTAAGTTCACTGACATTCTTGCTTTCAATGGGCTTAGTAAAACTAGGCCAGCCACAACCTGCGTCAAACTTATCAGCTGAAGCAAACAAAGGCTCACCTGAAACCACATCAACATAAATACCTGGTGAGGTATTTTCCAATAACTCGCCAGTCCAAGGGCGTTCAGTACCGCTTTCTTGTGTAACACGATATTGCTCAGCGGATAACGCAGCAATAGCATCGCTTGATTTGGTATATTGTGACATAAGATCTCCTTAGTGGTTTGATGGCGATTAATGATTTATTGCAGCAATAAATTAATGAAATATGACTTTGCTCATTACTGTTTAACAATAGACCGGAAATGTCATGATTAATTCACCATAGTATTGAAACTATATTGAGCAAAAATTCGATATAACAAGGCTTACCTAAGGTAAACCAGCCGACTAATGTAAACCTGCTATGTTTAAGGGGCGATAATCGCAAATTCGAGTTTACTGAGAAGTGCGTTGTTTAGTAGGCCTTGTCGAAATATTAACAAGGAAGATAAAATGAACTTCAAATTAACCATAGCACTAATCGTCACGTTTACCGCTTTTAGCAGCTATGCTGAACGTTGGAATGAACAGCAAACACAAGTATGGAATATAGTTTTAGCTTCATATGAAGATATCGAGAAACGCGATAATAATTGGACAGATAAATGGGTAACCGAAGACGCCATGGTGTGGGGAAATAGTACCCCAATGCCTCGTGGCCGAAGTGCAGTAAAACGATGGGAAAAATTCAGTTTTGAAGATGGCTCAACTAACAATGTTGCTGAATATAGCCCAACAGCGATTGTTGTTCATGGTGATACCGCCGTTGCACATTATTACTATTCCAATGGCACTACAGCTAAAAAAGGAGAGCAAAAGGTTACTCATGGCCGTTGTAGTGATGTGTTAGTTAAAGATGATAAAGCGTGGAAATTTGTCGCTTGGCATTGTGCTGAAGAAGCGAAAAAATATTAATTAACTCTGTTTGAGATTAACTCCTAGCTGATGTTGAGCTAGGTTTTTTTTGTTAATTTTTCAGGGTGAGAACAAAAGCTAAATTTTAGACATAAAAAAACCGATGACCAAAGGGGTCATCGGTATGTAAGCTTGGGGAAGCTAGAATTCAAAATTAATACAACAGGTTCAAACGAGAACAAAGTTATTATAGAGCAACAACTCTACAAAAGTAAAGCCTTTACTCTAAAATAGTTTCTTTAGATCAAAAAAAAACAGTTTTAGCTGTGTGGATCGCAGAAAATAATGAGATCTGCGACAGAAAATGAGATTGAGACGCTTTATGCAATATTCACTATGGCCACTTTGCTGACCTAAATTAGTCCTGAAAATTAGGCAAGTTTATGTTCACTTAGATACGGACGTTCCCCGCAGATATAAATATGAATTCTTTGACTATAAATATTACCAATTAATCGAATAACCTGACTAGCAAAAATGCCACCATTGCAATCGTTCGGAGGTTACATAATTAGTTTTCAGGAAGACGTTAATTATTGCTTGCATTGCAAACACTGTCAGGCCGTTTAGTGCCATTAGCCACCGCTGGGAACTACTTAGTCGTTAGATATCATTAAATTTATCCCTAATAGCTAAAAACTCATCTAAATTGTCAAAAAATATATCAATTAACTTGGGATCGAAGTGCTTTCCTTTCTCATCTTTAAATAGGTTGAATATTTTTTCTTCATCCCATGCTTTTTTATAGCAACGTTCGCTACCAAGAGCATCAAACACATCGGCCAATGCCGTTATACGCCCGTATATATGTATATTTTCGCCACTAAGACCTTGCGGGTAGCCACTACCATCATATTTCTCATGATGTTCATAAGCTACGATAGCTGCCGTTTTTAGAAGTGGTCTTGATGAGTCCATTAGCATATCACGACCGATCTGCGCATGTGTCTGCATGATTATCCATTCTTCAGCATCAAGTTTACCTGGCTTATTTAAGATCGCATCGGGTATGCCTAC
Organism: Colwellia sp. MB3u-4; assembly: GCF_014077065.1. Classification (NCBI taxonomy): domain Bacteria; kingdom Pseudomonadati; phylum Pseudomonadota; class Gammaproteobacteria; order Alteromonadales; family Colwelliaceae; genus Colwellia; species Colwellia sp. MB3u-4. The sequence continues at coordinate 58,438 of NZ_JACGVE010000070.1, forward strand.
TTTTCCAATATCATGCATTGGACTTGCCTGCTTGATAAGCTCTGCTTCATCTTCACCTAAACCAGAATGAAGAGCCAACAACTTTGAATACTCAGCAACCCTTCTTACGTGATTGCCTGTCTCTTTGCTACGAGTTTCACCAATTTCCCCCATCCTGAAAATAACTTCACGCTGCGTTTCTTCTATTTCTTCGTGGAGTTGTTCGATTTCTTTTCTATCTGTAATATCGAATCTTGTGCCTATATATCCAATATGCTTTCCATCAGAATCGAATTCAGGTTCTAATTGTGACTCTACCCAATAATGCCCCCCACATTTCTTTTTATTTTTCAATGTAATGTGGAAACTCTTTTTTTGCTGTATTGTTTTCCATAAGTTTTCAAATACTGATGAAGGCGTATCTGGATGCCTTACGATACTATGTGACTGTCCCACCAACTCATTCAATTTGAAACCACTTATGTCACAAAATGCTTTGCTAGCATGCGTTATTTTTCCTGTTAAATCTGTTTTTGAAAAAATAACATTCCTATCAAAATCATCGAGTGTTTTACTCAATGCCTGCTCTGTATTAATACGGTCTTCAACGTCTTTTAAAAGCATGCCTAGGAATGCTGTAGCGGGTGTAAAAACAAGAATGAGCGGAAAAGCAATCAATGACACTAACCCCACAACAACATCTGCTGGTAGCTGAGTAATAAATAGTATTTCGACAACGTGCACCAAAAGGCCAAATAACAGGAGCTGTATGATGTTAACTTTCATCAAGCCTTTATGAACACAATAACGATAGCCTAAACCAAGGCAGGTAGATGCGATAACGACTGCAACACCAACATAAACGCCCCCACCACCAAGAAATAACCGATACCCTCCGGTAAGGGCAGCAGCAATAACTGAAACGACGGGGCCACCGAATAAGCCCGCCATACTCAGGACTACCGTACGGGGGTCGAAAATGACTCCTGGGATAATTTCAATCGGCAGCATCATGCCTATAATGCAAATCCCTCCAAAAATCCCCCCTGACACTACTTGTTTTATCAGTCCATTTTTTTTTATAAAACGAACGGAAAAGCTTTGTAATAAACAAAGTGACATTAGTAGAGCCGCAGCCTTGATGAGTTCAATTATCATAAGTGTAAAGGTTTCTTATTTAAAGGTTGTACTTAATTTTCCTATATCTTCAGCACTTTTATTTACAGCTATTCCATAGTTATTCACTTGCGAAGCAAGTATGGTGTTTTTCTTAGAAAGATCATCTATGGTATAAACACTATGCGTTATTTGATTGGCAACAACACTTTGCTCTTCAGCCGCCGTTGCAATTTGAGCTGTCATATCGCTAACATCATTAACATTGCCAATAATATTTTCCATGGCTTGTTTTATTTTAGTGCTATCTTCAGAGCATTCTTCGGCATTAGCTTTACTAGCAAGCATCACCTGACTCCAATTTTCTAACGTTTTTTGTAATTCCGTTACTGAGCTTTGGATCTGAACGGTTGCTCCCTGAGTCCTACTCGCAAGAGTTCTTACTTCATCGGCAACAACAGCAAAACCTCGACCCTGTTCACCCGCTCTTGCAGCTTCAATTGCAGCATTTAAGGCAAGTAAATTTGTTTGATCCGCAATTCCCTGAATTTCAGACATGATCGTTGAAATTTTATTGACATCGGTTACCAATTCAAGCGCATTGCTGGCCGCTTTTTCAACATCATCCGCCAAACAATTAATTTTGTTTTGGCTGATTTCGATAACATTGATATTTTCCCGACATTCGTTTTTTACGATTAAAACTTTGTCATGTGTCTGATTGGTATTTAAACTGACTTCAGCAATCGTCGCACTCATTTCAGTGATGGCGGTTGCAAATTGTGCAAGATGTGAGTTCTCTTCTTCTATACTTTCGAGCATTTCTATTGAAGAGTACTGTAATTCAGTAGCAAGCCTTACCAGTTCCTGTCCGGAATCATGACTTCGTCCTAGTATTGTTCTTATCCGAGCTTTATATAATTCGAGAGGGTAAGCGATAATACCCAATGCTCCCTTTCCCGAGAAAATTAGACGTGACGGACTATCAAATAGTTTTTTCGTGGTCGTGACATAATTTGGAAAGGTGAACAGTTCGGGTGAAAAAATAAGAGAAAGCAAAGCGATACAACTTAGCAACACGATAGATGGAACTATTGAGCTTGTATATGCCCAAACACCAAAAGATGCCAGAGTAATGAGAACAATAGCAAATAACCTTCTCATGTTAACGTTAGTCTCTAAACCTGAGACTGAATGCCCATTATTCAGAGTATCATATAGCTGTTGAGCGTTTTGTTTTTGCTCGTGACTCGGCAATGTTCTAACGGACTGATAGCCGGTAATTTTTCCATTTTCATAGACGGGGGTTATGTAGGCATCGACCCAATAGTAATCGCCATTTTTACAACGATTTTTAACCATACCTCGCCAGGAATTATCTTGTTTAAGTTTACTCCATAAATCAGCAAAAGCAGCTTTAGGCATTGATGGATGTCGAACTATATTATGATGTTGTCCAACGAGCTCATCAAGAGAGTAGCCGGCAATTTCACAGAACTCCTTATTAGCGTAAGTTATTCTTCCCTCAAGATCAGTAATAGATACTAATTGTTCATTTTCTGAGAAATTTCTTTCACTACCTGATGTATGCTTCATAACACTCAATATTAATACGCCAATAAAAAGCCAGTATTTTAGATTGATTAAAAACAACATCAAAGCTAATAATTCCATGTAAATTAAAATAAAAACTAATAATTTGATCTAGATCAACATAAGTACTAATTAGCAATTAACATTAAAGCAGGTGCAGAACATAATCTTAGATGATTCTGGTATCTCAGCAATATAAAAAGGCGGTCAACGGTTAGCCCATTGTTAATATTTCACAAAAAAAAGGGGATTTTATCATTCTAACGGGACAAATCACCTCGTACTTGACGGGGAGGATTAGTGCATAGCCTTTGATTAGTAACGACCGCTGTTGGCTAGTTGAAGAAGTCTCTAATAATCACTAGCCCAATGTTAACAAAGATACGTGAGCGGACATTAGCCAGAAATACCTACTAATGTCGTCTATGCGCACCAAGAAGACCTTTGCAGTAGAACATCTCATGGAGGTTAAAAATAATTATCTAAGGCTCACTAATGCCACAAAGCCGACTTAATATTGAAACAAAAAATCAGCCCTTTAAGGACTGCTTAGTGCCATAAGGGACCGTTCATAGCTTACTGCTTATCTATGTAAAGGCTTTACCCAGCAACTATTTTTTCACCCCAGAGGGCACAGAGACTAAAGATGTATAGGGATGACTTGTAACAGTATTCAGCTATCTTCAACAGATGCTAAACGTAAACGATATATTCAACGCAACCACACTCGATACTGCCTATTGATGGTTGTGTAAGCAGCGGCGTAACTTTCCCGCCAATGCAGACATCTGGCATCTGCGTTTTCATTGGCACAGAATTCGACGGGAACTGCTGCAAACACTAGGTGTTTAACGCATCAAAAATAAAATAAATTCTATTTTTCAACAAACCTGACCCCGCAGGTTCGCAAATAAAGTGGGTAATTAAACACACGAAATGTAGCAAAAATCAGGTCAATTGAAGCTGTAATTCAACACTACGATTAATAGCCGAAATTAACATTTTATGAGTGAGTAGAATCAGTACCAAAGGCTATAAGCCAAAAATAGTCGTTGTGGTCGACATCATAATGGGATTATTGACCACTGTGCTGAGTAAAATTAAGAAGCCCTGCATGGTAATCATATCGAATGGCTGCTATTGGAGGGGTAAATCTAAGTTAGTAAATTCCGCTTTCAACTTTTCAATCAATTTTGCATCAGTACCAAGACTTGCCGCTAGGTAGAATTCTTCTGATAATTTTTTAAAAACATAAAGTGTTTTGAAGTCTGAATTAGCGCACCCTGTATTTTGACAGTAGAACTCAATAATCTGTTGGTTGGAGGGAATTGTTTCAATCCGACCCTTTTCCAGCATTCGCATAGTCGACATTGTGGATACAATTTCAACTAACTCTTTACCGTATTCAAAGCCATTATTATTCAAAAATGTGGCAACTGCGTCCTGTCGCTTCACGCCAATTTGAGTATTTTTAAGTTCAGAAAGGGTTTCAACGGGCTGTAACTCACTATCTTTTAATGTAATCAGTTCGGTGCGTACCTGTGCTACTTTACCAATCCAAATAAATTTATCTTCACGTTCGGACGTTCTCACCAAGGAAAATATAATCGTATTAGGTCGCACCAACGCAACTTGATGAGCGCGCGCCCAAGACATCACCTCTATAGTGCTTTCCGGTAAGACTGTCTTCATTAGTTTTTGAATTTCAATTGCAACAAGACCACCGATCAGTTTGTTATCTTTACTAATTTGATAGGGAGGTAAATGCTCAGTAACAATGAGGACATCCAAATCAGCAATATTAGCCTTACTATGAAAAGCTAAGATTATACATACAGCACCTAATGTTCTTTTTAAAATTGAAAGCATAGTTATTAAGCCTTTAGAGATTATCTGCATTGGATGAAAAGCAATGTCACTATATTTATTCTATTCAAAAGAATGCCGAACAAAAAGAATAAAACACAATTTCGAGTATAGGTAAAATAAAACGTCATTTTTCCTAAAATCAAAATACATAATGCCTTATATTTTCCATATTGACATTTATTTCATATTCTTAAGGGAGTGAAAGTCGGTTATTTTTTGTCAATTAACCAACTGTTTCTACTTAATTCAGGATTCAAGACAAGCGCCTCCCGCTGTTGTGCAAACCAGTTTTGCTTATGATGATGAACTGCTTTTATTCAAACAGACTTATCTGAGGCGGTGCTGAATTTTCGCCGCTATTTTCGGCGTTAGATATCTGCTTTCAGCGCGAAGTTGGTGTTTAGACGATTGAGAAACGAACCACCCCACCGACCGCTGAAAGCTCATTACTGTCGTTTATATTCGATTTTTAATCGTTAACTATAAACGGGCAACGGAAAATTATAGTAATTTAAATTTGGTTTTGCCAATCAGATACACCGTATTTTTCTAAAATAGTGCTCAAAATTCCCTTACGGCGAATTAGGGTAAGTCCATCATCAATACTATTAATGACTTCAGGAAGAATTGTTGGAGAGTAACCTAAAAATAAAGGTACAAAACCACCTTCACTACGAGCATATATTAGATCAACAATATTATTTTTATTCACTTCATATTGAATATTATATCTATAATCAAGAAGCGCCGAAATACGTCCTTTTTGTAACATCTCAATATTTTTCGTTAAAGGAGAATCACCAGTAGCTTGAAAAATATTATCAGTATATTTAGACTTTAGACTGTTAATGTATGGACCATAGTCATACCCTTTAATTATCCCTAAAGTTTTACCTGAATTTAAAAAAGCGTCTAAATCATTAAGTTTATTAGGCGACCAATCAAGGTTTTTACTGATGTAAAAGTCATTTTGCCAACCACCAAAATACTGGTTACTACTTTGTAATTTGTGATCTGTAATGTGAGATTTTGTTACAGCTAATACAATATCTATTTCAGATCTACTAGCCATTATAAGAGAGCGTGATAGAGAAATGACTTCAATATTAACCGTCATTTTTTTTGCTGTGGCTATTTCATTTAAAACCTCAACTAAAATCCCTGGAGCTTTCTTATTATCACAGATATAGGGGCACCAAATGTCAGAAGCTATATGTAACGTCTCAGCTCGAATATTGGAATTTGAAATTAATAACAAAAAAAGTAAGTTGTAAATTTTTTTATCTAACATTTATTGACTACTCCCTTTATTAAGGTGGTTCAGCACAGCACGATAACAACAGCGAAAATAATGTTATGAACAGGTAAAGTATATTTCAACAAAGTATCAAAACTTACCCATATGGAATGAGTAAAACTATACCTTACTTTAATCAAAAACCAAGCATCAGTAAAGTGCGAGCTAAAGGGGGCGGCCTTAACTCATTAAGATCACTTTGTGCGCATAGACGACATTAGCAGGTAGTTGTGGCTAAGGTCTGCTTCAAGCTCATAGCGGTCTAAAATCACAAGTAATAATCACCTCAATTAATGGTAACTAAGATACGAAAGAAGACCTTAGCCTTGGCTTATCTAGCGACATTTTAATCGATGAAAATCAGCCCTGTGTTAGATAATAGAATTGTTCTAAATTTCATCAGAAATCTATAAAGTCTACAATTCTAATTTGATTATAAAATACCAAAGCGGACATTAGATTAATTTGATTTTCGGTATTAAATTCTATGATTCTATGGCGATTCGGGGCACATAGCGATTTATGGACTTTACTCCCTTAAGCTATGTTTTAGCTAACTATTCAGGAGAACATACAATGTTAAAATTTAATGTTATCGGTATTGATTTAGCAAAAAACGTACTTCAAATCTGTGTTATCAGCAAACATGGTGAATTAGTCAGTAATAAAATGGTCAGTCGTCAAAAATTAAAAGAGAGATTAGCCAAATCATCACCTTCGATTGTTGGTATTGAAGGTTATGTTAGTAGCCATTATTGGGGGCTGTTAGCCGAATCATTCGGTCATGATGTGCGTATCATCAGCCCTAAAAAAGTAAAAGGGTTTCTCGAAGGTCATAAAACAGATGCAAATGATGCGCTTGCTATTGCAAACGCTGCTATGCAAATAGGATTAAAATACAGTAAGCCTAAAAATGAAGAGCAACAATCACTTCAATCTCTTGAAGCTATTCGTATTTTTCTTTCTAGGAATATCACATCATTAAGTAACCACATTCGGGCAATGTTATACGAATATGGCATTGTTAGTGCTAAAGGGGCTGCTAGACTAAGAAAGGTTATTGAAGATACGTTTGAAGAAAACAATGCGCTTCCTACTTGCCTGATATCTACATTATCAATTGTGGGCACAATATCTAAACTTGAAAAAGCTAAAAACTCGATAGTTCGTCAAATAAAGCCATGCAAGCAACTGATGGCATTAGAAGGTGTCGCAGAAGTTTGTGTTGGTATGCTTTATTCTTCTATAGGTAATGGAAAACAGTTTAAAAATGGCAGAGAGGCCTCAGCCTTCGTTGGATTAACACCAAAACAATATAGCTCTGGCGGTAAAGTATTCATGATGGGTATTGATAAAAAAGGTGGGGTTAAAGAATTAAGAACCGTTTTATATCAAGTGGCTATGTCAATAGTTACACATTTGCCAGATGAACCGAAAAAAGTTAAGCAAGCCTGGCTAATTCAATTGGTAAAGCGAATCGGTATTAAGCGAACATGTCTTACGCTGGCCAATAAAACCCTTAGAACAGCTTGGGCAATGCTCAGGCATGAAAGTAAACATGAGCAACAACAATTAATTGCAGCATAATAATTCAGCATAAACGTTAAGACCAACCTATTAAAACCTGTCTATCTCGAAAGTCATAAAGACTGCCATAGCAAAAAGAATAATAGGTGCGCAAACATCATAGGCTAGAGAATAGCTCTCTCAATAATAAGCCGTATATACGACGGCATCTTACTTGGTAAGACTTACTTGACATATCGCACTTCTAGTGCTAAAGATACATTTAGATGTCTGATTTAAAATAGAATAAATAGATGTCTGATTTAAAATAGAATAAATTCTTAATATAATAGTAGTTTATGGATCACAAAGTTTCAGGCTGAATTCACTTTCTTGAACAATAATTTAATCACAGGTGCCTTTTTTCTTATTAGGCATAGTTATCTTTAAGCGAAAAATACGGTTTTCTGCCGGTAACGTGCCAACTAACCTGTATTCAATGACGAACAAATAATATTTGAGGTTCATGATGCGTATAACTATTCGATTTAAACTCCTTGTCAGTTTTGTTTTATTTTCCATGCTATTAGTTTTTTCAGCTTATTACGGTGTTAATTCATTACATGAAGTTAATAACGGTTTTAACGCTCAAAAAATTAAACTTGCGGCGCGTATAAATCAAGGAGTAATTGCAGTATCACGCGCTGAAAAAAATATTATATTATCAATAGATACCGATGAGATTGATGAGTATATCGATTTTATTCGCTTTACCACCGAAGATATGGAACAACGTCGTCAGTTGTTACGTAGCTTAGTTGATGATGAAAGTAATGTATTACTCGATAAGTTTTCTAAAACCTGGGGGGGGTACTTAAGAATAAGCAATAAAATAAACAACTTAGGAAGGGTTAACGCTAATACACATGCCAGAGAACTATCACAAGGCGAAGCACGGGAAGCATTCGATCGCGCCGCATTAGCAGCACAAAAAATTGCCGATTCAAATGAGTTAGAAGCCGTTGCCGCCAAAGAGATTGAAATATTAAGAAAAGTTGTTGTTAAAATAAAACTAGGTACTCAATTAGCCTTAGCCTTAACCGAAATGCAACGGGCAGAAAAAAACTTTATTTTGGCTAAAACACAAAAAGAAATGCAAGAATATATCGCTACCGGTAAATTACGAAAAGAAGAAGTCAGTAATTTATTTGAAGTATTAAAACCTTTATTAACAGAAGAAGGACGATTACTAGGTAATCGTTTTATTCAATCCTATAACGATTATGAGCTGTTATATAACAAAGTTCAAGAATTAACCCTCCTTAATACCAATGCCAAAGCGTACAATTTATCTACTGGTAAAGGGCGTCAATTAAATGATTTAGCACAAAAGCAAATGGCTGCCATTGTTGAAAAGGCGGAATCGGACTTAGATGCCGACAAAGCCGCTAACGACCAGCGCATTGAAGATGCTCGCAACTTCCTCATTACCTTAACCCTCATTAGCCTTATTATTATCGTTTTTATCGCACTCTTTTTAACCAATACCATTAACAGTTCATTATCTGATGCCATCATTTATTTAAAAAGTATCGCCAAAGGGGATTTAACTTCTAGCCTTGAAAAAAAGCGTGATGATGAAATTGGTGAATTAATTGACAACATCAATGCTATTAACGTCTCTCTACAAGAAGTTAACGAAACCACCAATAACATTGCCAACGGCAATTATGATCAAAAAATCGTGGAACGTAGTACTCATGATGTGCTTTCCCAGTCTTTAAATGTTATGAGCAAAAGGCTAGCCTCTATCACCTTAAAAAACAGTGATAATGAATGGTTAGCTCAAGGGCAAATAGAGATTAATAAAGTTATTCGTGACGTCAAAAATGCCAAAGAACTCGCCGAAGCCATCATCAGCCACACCACACAATACATTAATGGCCAAGTAGGCACTTTCTATGAGCTTGCTGATGATACTGAAAATGAGCAAGATGAATTTTTCCTTACAGCCAGCTACGCTTTTACTCACCGTAAAGGCGACAATAATCGCATTACAATAGGGGAGGGTTTATTAGGGCAAGCTGCTTTTGAGAAAAAAATATTATCGATCACTCATCTACCGGAGCATTACACCCGTATAAATTCATCTCTGGGTGACACCTTACCCAGTAATGCGTTATTGATCCCATTACTTATTGCTAACAAGGTCGTAGGCGTCATTGAAATAGCGGCTGTTACCGAGTTTACTTCATCACACCTGAAATATTGTGAAGTGATAGCTCAAGCTATCGCGGCGGGTTTACAGGCGCGTAAAGGTAAAGACAGAATTGATAACTTACTAGCAGATGCACAAAGCCAAACTGAAGAGTTAGCATCACAATCGGAAGAATTAAGGGCGACTAATGAGCAGCTTGAAGAGAAAAATTCAGCGTTAGATCAACAGAAAAAAGATTTACAAAAACAAGCGGAGGATATCGCCGAGAAAGCCGCTGCCATTGAAGTTAGCAGCAAATATAAGTCTGAATTTCTCGCCAATATGTCTCATGAATTACGCACCCCGCTAAATAGTTTTTTATTACTGTCTAAAGCATTGAGTGATAATCCCAAAGGCAACCTGGATGAGGAGCAACTTGAAGATATCAAGATTATTTATGAAGGCGGTACAGATTTACTGCATTTAATAAATGACATTATGGATTTATCTAAGGTTGAGGCCGGCAAGTTAACACTTCAAAATGAGGAAGTTACATTAGATCACATCTGTAAAAACCTACAGAATTTATTTTCCCCAAGTGCAAAAGATAAAGCATTAGCCTTCACTGTGACACGAGACGATGACGCGCCGGCAACGATTATTTCGGATCAGCAACGCTTAGAGCAAATATTAAAAAACTTTTTATCAAATGCTTTTAAGTTTACCCCTTCAGGTACTATTGAATTTACCATTAAGAATGTTCCCAATAATGTTCGTTTTTTACATGCTAACTTACAGCCAACGAGTGCAGTGGCACTTTCAGTAACTGATACAGGCATCGGTATTGCTGCTAATAAACAACGCGAAATATTTGAAGCCTTCCAACAAGCTGATGGTTCAACCAGCAGAAAATATGGCGGCACTGGTTTAGGTTTAACCATTTCTAAAGAATTAGCACACCTGCTTGGTGGTGAAATACAACTCAGTAGTATTCCAGGGCAAGGCTCTACTTTCACCTTATATTTACCTATTGCTAATGCTGCACTGTCGAATACGACAGAGCACACGATAAACAACTACACCACACCCTCTTTGGTAAATGAACCAATAATTGAAATACAACAAAGTCTTATAGAGACCACCCCCATTAATAACGTTGAAAGCCTCATGGGGGATGATAGTCATAACATCAGTGAAGGTGATAATGTTATTTTGATTATTGAAGATGATGAAGCATTTGCTAAAACCTTATTAAAAATGGTGCGCGGTTATGGTTATAAAGGCCTCGTAGCCACTGATGGTAGAAATGGCTTGTATAAAGCGTTTGAATATAAACCTAAAGGCATATTTCTTGATCTGGGTTTACCTGACTTATCCGGTAAAGAGGTATTGGAACAATTGAAGTTCCATTTATCGACCAAACATACCCCAGTTCATATCATTACCGGTACAGAAGAAGATACCGAGCTACTGAAAATGGGCGCTCGTAGTTTTGCACAAAAGCCGGTAGACGCAGACGATATAGAAAAATTACTACAAGATATTGAATATATCAATTCCGGGGAAATACGAAAAATTCTCATCATCGAAGATGACGAGAATAGTAGGCACGCCATTAGCCAACTCATTGAAAACAAGGGCATTAAAACATCTAGCATTAATAGCGGTAATGGCGCCCTTACATACCTTCATGATAATGAGGTTGACTGTATTATTCTTGATTTAGGCTTACCCGATATCAGTGGTTTTGATTTTTTAGACATATTAGCTGATAACCTTAGTATTAAAAAGACCCCTGTTATTGTCTTTACTGGCGCAGAACTCGATGATGAGCAGCGCAGTCAACTTAACAAACACTCGGTTAGTTTAATTTTAAAAGATGCGGCTTCACCAGATAAACTATTAGATGAAGCCTTAATGTTTATGCATAGTATGAGTAAAGATTTATCCTCTACCCAGAAAAAATCCATCTACAATATTCATGATGAAAGCAAGCTACTAACCGGGCGAAAAGTATTACTGGTTGATGATGATATACGCAATACTTTTGCTTTATCAAAAAACTTGCAACGATTAGGCTTAACCATTTATGAAGCTGACAATGGCCAAACCGCACTGAATAAATTAGTCCAGCATAATGATATTGAACTAATATTAATGGATATTATGATGCCAGTGATGGACGGCTATGAGGCAATGAAAAAAATAAGACAAGACCCCCTTTATAAAGATGTGCCTATTATAGCCTTAACAGCTAAAGCCATGCCGCAAGATCGCGCCAAATGCATTCAAGCAGGGGCAACTGACTACCTCACTAAACCGATTGATTTTGACAAGTTATGTTCCATGTTAAAAGTCTGGTTATTTAAAAAATGAACCCGCATGATATAGAAGAATTTGAGTTAGATACCATACTTGACTTAATTGATAAATGTTACGGTTACAATTTTAAGGATTACTCGCGTGCGAGTATTAAACGAAGAATTCAAAACCTCGCTAGCGCCTGTAATTGCGAGCATATTTCTGAGTTGATACCTAAAGTATTATATCAAGATAACTTTTTGGATAAATTCCTAAAAGGTATGTCGGTCACAGTAACTGATATGTTTCGTGACCCATGGGTTTTTAAGATATTTAAAGAAAAAATCATTCCGCAGTTGCGTATTCACCCACAAATTAATATCTGGCATGCCGGCTGTGCTACTGGTGAAGAAGTTTACTCCATGGCAATATTACTTAAAGAAGAAGGTCTACTTAAATATTCTCGTATTTACGCCACAGACTTTAACAATCATTCTTTGGATATTGCTAAAAAAGGCATTTATCCACTTGAAAAGATGCAACGTTATAGTAAAAATTACCTAGATGCGGGGGGTAAATATTCGTTATCAGAATATTACGATGTTAAATACGATGTAGCCAAATTTAGTCGTGAATTAACTGAACGCATTACTTTTAGTCATCATAATATGGGGGTTGATCAAGCATTTGGTGAAATGAATCTAATAATATGCCGCAATGTACTGATATATTTTAATAAAACCTTACAAAACCGCGTATTTACCTTGTTTTATGACAGTTTAATGCCGAGAGGGGTTTTACTATTAGGTGATAAAGAAAGTATTGATTATTCGGAAATAAATTCTAAACTTACTGCGGTTTCTAGTAAAGCAAGAATTTATCAAGTGAGATAACATGAACAACTACGAAGCTATTGTTATTGGTGTTTCTGCTGGAGGTTTACACGCATTAAATCGTATTTTACCTCACTTTGATCAATCGTTAAAAACCCCTGTCATTATTGTACAACATCGACAAGACGAGCACGAAAATATGTTATCAAACCTGTTAAATAACATGACTACAACGCAAGTAAAAGACGTTGAGTTTAATGAAGTGATTAAACCACAAACCATTTATGTTGCCCCATCAGGATACCACCTGCAAATAGAGGCAGATAAAAGCTTTTCACTATCACGTGATCCTAAAGTGGAATATTCCCGTCCCTCTATTGATGTGTTGTTTGAAAGTGCTGCCGATGTTTTTAAAAATAAATTAATTGCCGTTATTCTTACCGGTGCCAATTATGATGGGAGTAATGGTTTAAAGAAAGTTAGAGAATTACGCGGACTAGCCATAGTAGAAAACCCCGCTACCGCAGGGTTTTCTACCATGCCTGAGCGAGCAATAACAATTGCAGGAGCCGATCACGTGTTATCGATTGATAAAATTGGTCAATACCTTAAGGAATGTTGCAATGGTCCATAACATTGATGGCAAGGCACAAGCGCCACGACCAAATTTGCTTGTTGTAGATGACAACCCTAAAAATTTGCATTCAACTAAACGTATATTACAAGAATTAGAAATCAATATTATTACGGTCGAGTCTGGTGAAGACGCGTTAAAAGCGGTGGTAAACCACAGTTTTTTCTTAATTTTAATGGATGTAAACTTACCTAATATGAGCGGCTTTGAAGCCGTGACCTGCATACATTCAAATGATAACTATAAACACATACCCGTTATATTCCTTACGGCGGTTAATAAGGATGAAATTTTTGTAAAACAGGGATACGATACTGGGGCGGTAGACTACCTAATAAAACCCATTTCATCACATATATTAATCAGTAAAGTAAAAATATTTCTAGATTTGAATGCCGCCCACGATGAAATGTATCGATTAGCGACAACTGATACCTTAACTAAATTACCTAACCGAGCTCACTTTCAAAGTTACGAATTATCGGTACTTAATTCGGCGGTTCGAAATAAAAGTATCTTTGCCATTTTATTTTTAGATCTTGATAATTTTAAAGAAATCAACGATACCTTAGGTCATGATGCGGGTGACATATTATTAAAATCTGTTGCTAATAATATAAAGGATTGCTTGCGTAATAGTGATATTGTTGCACGTATGGGCGGGGATGAATTTGCCATTATTTTGTCAACGATTACTTGTTCTGAAGATGCCGGAGTCGTCGCCCAAGAAATATTAAAGAAAATTAATGTTATTACTAAATATCTTGATGATGAAATACGAACGACAGCCAGCATAGGTATTGCCACTTACCCTAGCTGCGGTGAAAGCTGTGCTGAATTAAATAAATCAGCAGATATCGCCATGTATAAAGCCAAAGAAGCTCGTAATGGTTTTCAGTTTTATAATGCTGAAATGCAGAAGAAAATGTTGATGCGTTTATCGATAGTACAAGGTTTACACCATGCTATTGAAAATAATGAATTTGAATTGCATTACCAACCTAAGGTCGATGTTAAATCCAATGTCATTATAGGAATGGAAGCGTTATTACGCTGGAACAGTGCGAAAATAGGAGTCATAGGTCCAGATAAGTTTATTCCTATCGCAGAAGATACCGGGCAAATTATCACTATCGGCAATTGGGTATTGAAACAGGCTATTGAGCAAGCTGTACTTTGGAATAAAAATAATGCACCTCACTTACAAAAATCAATGGCGGTAAACGTTTCGGTAAAACAATTAACAAGTAAAGACTTTATTAATACTCTCAAAAAAAACCTAACAAGTTCAGGGCTTGCACCAAGTTTACTCGAGCTTGAGGTGACAGAAACAGCATTGATGGAAAACAAAGAATATGCCACTACATTATTAAACGACATTCATGAGTTAGGCGTTAAAATTTCGATTGATGACTTCGGTACGGGTTATTCTTCACTGAGTTATTTACAAAAATTGCCTATTGATACCATCAAGATAGATCTCTCTTTTGTTAGAGCGATTAATACTGATAAAGGTACCGATTTAATTATCAAAGCAATCATTGATTTAGCACATACTCTAGGGATGATTGTTATCGCTGAGGGTGTTGAAAACTTAAATCAAGTTCAGTTCTTAACCCAGCTTGGTTGTGATGTATTTCAAGGATATTATTTTGGCAAACCGAAACCCGAAAATCGATATGATGCTATTAACTTAACCGATATTACTAATCTAAATAGTGCGATATAAGTCGCTTAAAATAGGAGAGGAATTTCTTGTATTAGCTATGTATCATCAAAATCCTTGTCACTTACCTTAAATGAATTCATGAAGTTGAATGAACAAATACCGTTTATTTTACCTCCTCAAAACAGTCATAAACCTTATGTTTTTAATTAGAGAGTAATCTTTTGCTAATATAAACCTACCTTTGTATGGTGCTATGGGGCGTTAGTGCCTTAGACTTAATACTCTATATTTATTCAAAACTTAAATAATTCCAATGTCTGCTTTGGGGATTTGAGATCTAACGCCATGCAAAAGTTTTAGTCATAATTTTAGTTGTGAATGGATGTGAATTTTGAATGAAAAAGGAAGTTTTAGAATCTCTGATCTGCTGTTATTAACTCAAAAACTAATGTCAGGTAATGGCTCAGCCTGTGTGAAAACGTTTTGATCACTTTTTCGAATAAGCACCGAATACTTATGATCAATCAATCTCAAAACAAGATAATAAATCACTCTATATTTGCTATAATATTCATTAGGTTAA